>JACDHD010000039.1 GCA_013821265.1 Parachlamydiaceae bacterium
AAACGATGTGGAAAGGCATGGCACGAATGGTTGATTTTTCGTTGGCTTGGGAAGCATTTGGTAGGTAAAAAATGCTCTTGAATAGTCTGTCAGATAGAAATTGGAGACTTATGGGTAATAGGATGCGCTCACGGGCACGGGCACGGAAGGGCGATGGCTAGAGATTTATGTCTCTTTATAGCATCGGGGGCACGGAAAAGGACAGCAATACGGTATTTTGTTTGAACGAAATCCACGGCATGTGGTAACATATCCCCTCTGTGCACCGGTAGCTCAATCGGATAGAGCACCCGGCTACGAACCGGGAGGTTGGAGGTTCAAGTCCTCTCCTGTGCAAATGTTAATAGAAAAAATTCCTTCAGGTCCTTTCAGTACCAACGCGTATGTGTTGGCCTGCCCTAAGACCAAACAAGCCGTTGTTGTCGACCCCGCTCCAGAAAGCGCTCCCCTAATCTCAAAATTCGTGAGTGCGCAGGGTCTTACCCCCGTTTCTATCCTCATTACACACTCGCATTGGGATCATATTGGCGACGTTGCAGCTCTTCAAGCGCTATACAATATTCCCGTGTTAATCCATCACGATGACGCCCCCAATTTGATTAAGCCTGGCGCTGATGGATTGCCTTGTTGGCTTAACATTCCAGGAATTGAACCATCAGGTTATCTTCTCGATGGCCAGAAAATTAAATTTGGTAAATGTGAATTAGAAGTGATCTATACTCCAGGCCATTCTCCTGGTGGAGTCTGCTTTTATATCCCAAAAGAACATGCCTTGATTTCAGGTGACACCCTATTTAAGGGCACAATTGGAAATCTTTCGTTCCCTACAGCGCGTCCACACCTAATGTGGGACTCCTTAAAGCGTTTAGCTGACTTGCCTGCTGAAACGGTTGTCTATCCAGGACATGGTCCAAATACAACCATCGGGGAAGAACCTTGGTTGTCCAACGCTGAAAGTATGTTTACCTAAAACTAAAACTAGCAGTTGTCACTGCAGTCAGCGGTCTCTTCTTGCTCTTCGCCTTCTCCAAGCTCTCCAATGGGATAATTCATGATGAGATCGCGCACCACTTTTGGATCTTGTGCGCGACTAATCAAATCGCGAAATCCACGTGTCCCAGCCGATTTCTTAAAATACCAGCATCCTACGCGACGCATATCGACAACTACACGACGGTCATGATGGTAGGCGTAAGAGTGATTAAAATGTTCTAAAAGAGCCTGACGCGTATCTTCTGGCGAACGTTCGATAGGGGGCAGTCCTTCCAGATGGCGCATGATGTCTTCAGCGATCCACGGATGACCCATTGTGCCTCTGGCTACTAGGACAGCATCACATCCCGTGTGTGCAAACATCCGTTCGATATCTTCTGGAGTAAACAGATCGCCGTTTCCAATGACGTGAATCGTTTTAGCAACGTCTTTACACGCCTTAATGTGATCCCAGTTAGCTGGACCTTTGTAGGCTTGCTGACGTGTTCTTCCGTGAATGCAGATCGCTTTTGCACCAGCTTGTTCGGCAATTTTTGTCACTTCGGCCGCATTGATATTTTGTTCATCCCAGCCTGCGCGAATTTTTACCGTTACAGGAATTTTTACTGCTGCAACCATATTGGCGATGACTTCTCCGATCAAGTGTGGAGTCTTCATCATGCCAGATCCGCTGCCATCTTTTGTTACCTTGTCGACAGGGCATCCACAGTTGAGATCGACGACGTCGAATCCGAGTTCTTCAATGATACGAGCGGCTTGTCCTGCAATCGAGGGCTTGCTTCCACAAATTTGACCCCCGATGGGATGCATCGACGCATCGTAGTCGAGCATATGGAAGGTGCCTTGGTCGTGGCGAATCAACGCATCCATTTTCACCATTTCGCAATAGATAAGACCTGGTGAATACTTTGCAGACATCTTTCTAAAAGGATAGTCGGAACAGCCTGCCAGCGGGGCATAGAAAATGTTGTTGGGCAGTGTTGCAGAGCCTAATTGGAATGGGCGTTTGAGAAAATTTTGTTTCACGGCTATCCCAAGTAACTAGTAATAAATTGTCTAAGAAATCCTAAACAGAGAAAAGCAACAATTGGACTGAGATCCATCATCCCCAGCGGAGGAATAAAGCGACGAAAAATATTGAGATAGGGATCGGTATAGAACGCTATAAATTGCATGAATGTGGAGCGTTGAAATTCGGGAAACCATGATCCGATGATGCGCACAAAGATCATGAGGGTATAAACCTGAAAAAGTAGATCAACGAGATGTAACATAGTTGTATGGTTGTTAACAAAATTGTAATGGGAAACATTATAGGTGATTTATTGGCAAATGTCGAGACAATTGCATAAGTCGTCCATTTCCCAGGCCGTCCTCGGCCTGAATGTAACCAGGGCGTCCCGCCCTGCAAAAAAGCCGAGTTATCCTGTTGTGATGTAACCATTTTCCGATTAGCTAAGCTATCCTGGGCTGGTAGGCCTTTTTACCAGCTGAACATGCCTGTTGAAAATAGCTAGAAATTGTAGTATTTTTACGGTTTACGTCATTTTTTTAGCGAATCGGGCACGCTCACGGGAACGGGAACGGAAAAGGACGATGGGACTTTTGCAATTGTCTCATTCAGACCTTAGCACAATTTCAAAAGAGTGCTATTCTCATTAACAAAAACTATTTTGTGCGCTATACTTGCCTTTTGGTGCGAATTACTGTATTCTTTGTATAATGTTGTTTCTTAACAAGTTGCGTGTGCAAAATATGTTTGATAAACCTTCTGCTTTCCATGCCATCGGACTCGATATCGATGACACCCACATAAAAGTGGCTCAACTCTCCTTCGCTAAAGGTCAACCCACCGTTGAACATCTCCTCAGCGTCGATACCGAAAACTCCTCTGGCCAAACAATTTTTGAAGGACCCACTGGTCGCACCCTAAGTGACCAACAGCAATACCTCATCGTCTCGGCCTTAGACAGCAAAGATATCCTCATCCGCCCCCTCGAAATAAAGCTAAAAAAAGAAAAAGATATCGATGCCGTCTTAGCCTTTCAAACCGAACCACTTATTCCCTATCCAGTTGAAAACGCAATATTGGATCGCATTACCCTAGAAACGACCCCTGAAGGCACTCAGATCAATGTCATCGCAGCGCGCAAAGACCATGTGGAATCGCACATCTCCTTCTGGAAGGCGCGCCATATCGAACCTGAAGTGATTAGCAGCGTTCCATTTGCTTTGTCATCATTCAGCAAACAGTTTTCCTCTACTCAGGAAGCGCATTTTATCGTAAACATCGGAGAGGCTCAAACAACCTGTGTGCTAGTAAGAGAAGGCAAGCTACTTGCTGCTCAAGCGACAGCCATAGGCGCAACTGTTTTGAAAGATCCGCAAACCATGGATCAATGGCGCGTCGAAGTGACACGCATTCTATTTGCGCTCGCCAAGCAGCGTCGCGAGCAAGAAACGGTTGGTATCCTCTTCACAGGTTTAGGAGCAACAAATAATGCCCTAACATCAGCAATTACTGAAATCTTGAATAAGCCTGCACTGGCGCTTGCTGATAAGGCGCAATCGGTATCGACAGAACAGCTGCAAGAATATGCCGTGGCGATTGGTGCTGGATTAAGCGGTTTGCCGACTCAACATCAGATCAATTTTAGACAGCAAGAGCTCTCCTATCCACACCCATGGAATCGCCTCAAACAGCCCCTAGCTCTCTATTTTATCTTATGTTGCTGTGTGGCTGCGGCGATCTATTTCTTCACGCTGAGTTATAGTGGTCACAGAGAAGATGATCTGCGTTATGAATATGTCGAACTGCTTGCATCGATGAACAAAACTTACTCTGCCTTTGAAGGTGAATTTGCCACAAAAACAGGAACAAAATCTGAGATAACTCCAACGATCGAAAGTCTCTCTCAAAGTGATCTGTTAAGGCGTTTAGCGCTTCTTCAAAAAGAGATGCAAGATAATCCAAGTCTGTTTCCTTTTCTGCCCAATACTCCTCGCGTCAGTGACGTGTTGGCGTGGCTGAGTACACATCCTGTAGCAACGGGAAAATCTCACGATGGACAGCCTCCTTTGCAGATTGAAAGCTTCAACTATGCGATGGTCAAACGACCAGAACAGAAAAAGCCTCAGGAAAAGTACCAGGTGAAAGTGGAATTGGAATTTAGTAGTCCCACGCCGATGATTGCACGCGAATTTCACGATGCTCTGATTGCTCCAAACGATATTGTCGACCCAAAAGGGGAAGTGAAATGGAGTTCTAACAGAGGTAAGTATCGCACCTCATTTTTTTTAAAAGATAAAACGGTTTACCCTTAGGTAATAGATGTTTGATAATATACCCAAAAGCCGTGCTCTCCTTTACCTAGTGTTGGCAGGCCTACTTCCTATCGTAGCCGCACTGTTGTTCTTTTTTTCTGCACAGAGTGATATTGATAAAATTCAATCAACCCTCTCAGATATGCAAGAGGGGGCTTTACTCAAAGAAAAGAAGCAAGCGATCAATCTCGCTGTGCGCAATCACTACCGCGACGCCGACCACTTCTACATCGATAAATATCTAGAGACATTGACATTCCTCGAACCAGAAATCGAAAGTCTCCAAAAGCTGCTCACTAATAAAAATTTAGCTGATGACGAAGCGATCAAAAAGCGTCTAGAATACCTCAATGGCCCCTCCAACAGCCTTGTGTTTTCAGAAGGGGTTGTGCAGTCGACGCCAATTTACCAAGAAACAACCGAAACACTTGTCCATCCAGTGGAAATTAATGGCAACGATCTACAAAAGATTCTCGCGCGCATCGAAGGTATCGATGTGGGCTCCAATACTCCTAGTCCAGAAAGACCGCAATTGATGATTCTCGATCTCAAACTAGACCGCAAAGCCCACTCCGAAAAAAACGAAGTTTTTATATTAAATCTTAAACTTTTGAAAAGAGAGTATTTGTAGTCATTGTACTGAGGATAACTTAGGATTGAGTCGCCCTAAAGGGCTCAGCTCTTTTGGTTACAGTTTTCCCACAGTTCCCTTCGGTCACTGTGGGCTATTATTGAGAGGCGTCCTCGCTTTGCTCGGACTTTAGCAAGTAGTTCCTTATTGCGAAGACAATTGATCAACGAGGACATTTGTTACTAGAGCTTGAGCGCAGCGAGAGCGACTCTCATTACAGCCCACAGTGACCGAAGGGAACTGTGGGGACATCAGAAAAAATAAGAGAGCCCTTTGGGGCGACTCAAATAGATAAATAGGAAATAATTATAATGGATCTAAAAAAATCTTATTTAGTTTCTTGTATTGTGTGTTTATGTGTCTTGTTGATGACTGGTTGCCAACGCTCTTATGACGTAGATAATCCTCCAGAACCTGTTTTAAGCACGATTAATATCATCGATCGCAACGGCTTTGCCGAAACGATTAGTAGTGAAGATCGCCTCGCACGATATACCAACGTCGATTTTTGCTCGACTCAACCCTACCAAAAAGTTCTACGAGTATATGGACGAGACTTTGTTGGCAACATCTGCGCACGAATCAATAGCTACCACCCAAACGGACAGCCGAAACAGTATTTAGAAGTTGTCAACAATCGCGCTTACGGAATCTATCGCGAATGGCACACGAACGGTGTCATGAAAGTTGAAGCGTTTATCATTGGCGGTGAAGCCGATATCGATACGGGCTCTGAACGCTCTTGGCTCTTCGATGGCACAAGCTACGCCTGGGATGAATGTGGCAATCTGCTAGCAGAAATTCTCTATTGCCACGGCGAACTACAAGGGTCATCTGCCTACTACCACTCCAACGGAAACATCTGGAAAAAGTTTACATGCGAAAAAGGCTTTATTCACGGTCCCTATGAGGTGTTTACAAGCGAAGGGACATTGCTTCAGTCCACTGAATATGTTTTTGGCACGCGAAATGGACCTTCTAAACGCTTTTGGAGCAATTGTTCTATCGCTGCTGATGAAACCTACTGCGATGGATTGCTAACAAATGCTAGTTACTACGGGCTCAATCAAGCGCTAATCTGCTCCATTAAAAATGGATCTGGATACCGCGCGGTCTTTGGTCGTGAATCCGTCAGCGAGTACCACCAATACCAAAGCGGTATACCTGAAGGAGAGGTCAAAATTCTCGATTCCACCGGCACACTAGCGCGCATCTACCACGTCAAAAAGGAAGTTAAAGATGGCGAAGAGATTGAGTACTACACGACGCTAGAGACCAAGACTAAAGATCCACGTCCTAAGCTCTCTGTGACCTGGAATGACGGCGTCCTCCACGGTCTTACTAAAACTTGGTACCCAAATGGCGTTCAAGAAAGTCAACGTGAAATGACCAAGAATGTCAAAAACGGAGTCCTCACTGCCTGGTACGAAGATGGTAGTCTCATGCTGATCGAAAAGTATGATCAAAATAAATTGATTACGGGCGAATATTATGTTCCCAATGAACGCACTCCGACTAGTGTGGTTAAATCGGGCAAGGGAACAGCTACGATATTCGACAGTAAAGGTAATTTTTTACAAAAAATTAGTTATCTCAACAGCCGTCCCTCAGAGTCCTAGCCGCACTACTGCATCGTAAAGCTGTGCTTTTTCGCTGTCTGTGTTCTCTGTGTGTCTCCTAAGTAACTTCACTGAAATTACATAGGGATGTTGGAATAAATTTTTAAAACAGGATGATCAAGATCGCCTTCGGCGACAGGATGTAGAACAAATGTCATTTGCTCATATCCTGTCGACGAAGGCGATCCTAGTGATCTTGTTAAATAAATAATGCTCCTTCTCATCTCTGTGGTAAAAAATAAATCGAACTCTTTTGCCATTATCTCTCTTTATTTTGTGTTTGGTCTCGGAATCCAAAATCGGCTATAGTCTCCTCTACCCTTAATTTTCTAGACAGGAGTCCAAGATGTCCAAACCCAACGATACAGAACGCAAAAAAGCCCTTGAAACAACTTTAGGAGCCATTAAAAAGCAATTCGGCGACGGCGCCATCATGACCCTCGGCAAGCACTCGTCGCAAAACGAAATCAGCGTGATCAAAACAGGTGCTCTGACTCTCGATATTGCTCTAGGCATTGGTGGAGTCCCCCGCGGACGCGTTGTCGAAATCTACGGTCCAGAATCCTCCGGTAAATCGACTCTAGCTCTACACATCGTAGCCAACGCTCAACGCAACGGCGGAACAGCTGCCTACATCGATGCAGAACACGCTCTAGACCCAACCTACGCCACAAAAATTGGTGTTTCAATCGATGACCTTCTCCTCTCACAACCCGACTGCGGCGAAGAAGCTCTCAACATCACCGAAATGCTAGCTCGCTCCAACGCTGTCGACGTCATCGTCATCGACTCCGTAGCAGCCCTAGTGCCTAAATCAGAACTAGAAGGCGAAATCGGTGACTCCTTTGTTGGTCTACAAGCACGCATGATGTCTCAAGCACTGCGTAAACTAACTGCAACACTATCAAAGAGCAATACCTGCGCAGTCTTCATCAACCAGATCCGCGAAAAAATCGGTGTGATGTACGGTAGCCCAGAAACAACCACCGGCGGCCGCGCCCTAAAATTCTACTCTTCAATACGTCTAGATATCCGCCGCATTGGGGGTATTAAGGGGCCAGATAACAGCGAAGTGGGTAACCGCGTCAAAGTGAAAGTTGCAAAAAATAAAATGGCCGCTCCCTTCCGAGTCGCGGAATTCGATATTCGTTTCAATGCAGGTATTTCACAAGCAGGCTCAATTATTGATCTGGGCGTCGAGTACAATATTATCGAGAAAAAAGGTGCCTGGTTTAGCTATAAAGGGCAACGCCTTGGCCAAGGTCGCGAAGTATCCTGCGAAGAAATCAAAAATAACCCAAAACTCAGCGAAGAACTCGAAATGCTTATAACCCAATACGTCAAAGAAAACCGCCCCGTAAGCGCGAAAGCTTCTGCTGAAGATAGTTCCGAATAAAAAAGAAAAAAAAAGGGGGGCTCTGCCCCCTTTTTAGTGAAGGACTCGGAAGTGTGTTTCGTCAGCCTTTCGGTTAATAATTTAAGCTTTTATAAATTACCTAATGGTTGTCAAAATACCTCTAGGTGCCCTCTCAAAAGGAGTAAAAGTCCACAGATTCCTTTCCACGAGAAAATGAGACATTCCTCTTTTTTATTTAAAAAAAATCTATAGTAATTTTCGAATACTAAATACTGGATGGTGTTATGACTTCTAAAATGGAAAAAAGGCAAGAGAGTTGCGATCCATTCGTTTTTTTATCTGCAGTTGCTTGCACTGAAAACCTTACGCTGTCTTCGGAAGACGGAGAAACGCTTGTAAAAAAGCACTCAGCTTTATTTGTATTATTTTTTGAATGCCTGCTAGAGCAAGCTCCAACAGATCAATTAATACAACTACAATCAAGTATCGTTCCTCTCCTTCAATATCTACCAAGATCAGAGGCTCAGAAAATCTCTAAAGCGGTAAGGACTGCGTTAGGCAATCTAAAAGCTGAAAGTCAACTTAATCTAAGTTTGGATCAGCTTTGTGAAAGCTTAGGACCTGTTACTGTTTTGGAAATGATCCCGGAGAAGATAAATCGCGTAAATTATGCCTTTATCCAAGAGATGTTTTCTACAATTGATAAGCCATATTCTGCTGCACAAATGGATCCTAAACAGCTTTCAGAAGTATATGAAAGACTCTTGAAAGCTTTTCCAAGCACAAAATATGAGAGACTTGTATTGCGCGAATATAAAGCAGAAAACAAAATTTACGAATGGATTGTGGAAAAAGCCTTTGAGCTATTTCAATCCAAGACACATGAATTAACCGCTTTTTCCGAAAAGTTACAAAAGGATTTATTGGAAAAAGAGAAGCTGTTGGCGAAGTCTTAATTCCCACACAATCTTCCCAGGAATATGAAAGCTATGAATCATGTCGCTATTTTCGTGGTTATGAACCGTTTCGCGATTAAGTGCACTTTTTGTAACTGCGTCCTTTACGTCTTTTCTTTTCCCTCTTAAGTGCATGCTTGAATGATGTTTTGTTTTATCTGCTCAAAAGGAATTTCGGGGCCAAAGGTGTATTCGTAGAGTTGGGAACGGATTGGCGACAACTGGTTTTGGGGTAACTGAGAGGCAATAATTTTGTAAAGGTTATGGTAGTCAGCGGGCGTAATCACAGTTCCACATTGAAAGAGGGTGGGGTTTTGCGGCTGTTTGTTAAGGAAAAACATCGGTTTGTTGAAAGCGAGGAAATCATATCCAACTGAAGAAGTGTCACCGATGTAGATGTCCGTATATGCTAGGATGGGAAAAACGAGGGGAAAGTCTTTAAGAAAGAGGATGTTTTTTTTGAGCTCATACTTGCCGAGAATCTGATAGTAAAGGGCAACATCGTCTAACTCTAGGCGAGGATGTAGCTTTACAAGCATGTTGTAGTGGTCTGGAAGATTGTCCAAGAGGAAAGAAGCCGCATCGAAGAAAGTTGTCGACTCCTCAAGATCAAGCCATGTGGGAGCATACAAGATAAGTGGTTGCTGCTTTTCGAATTTGGAAAGAATTTCATCTTTGACGATTTTGTCGAAGAAGGAACGATGCTTCTTGAAGTAGGTGTAGCGGTAGTTTCCTGTGATGACATATTGATTTAATTGCTCAAAGACACCCTCTTTTTTGAGCATGTCGCACATGTTTTGTCCGTAGATAAGAGTGATGTCCTCGTTGGCACACTTACGAAGATAAAAAGCCTTGTCGGAGAACCCATGGGGGCAATGCACGTGGCGGAGCTGTTTTTTATACTGTTTTTCAAGTGGAGCATATTTTTCGTGAAAGGTGTGTCGATCCCATAGGTCTGACATGTATAAGACGTCGTAGCGAGCGATTAGGTATTCGGGGGTCAGCTCTTCGTAGGCAGCCCACTCTGCTTTGAGTTCAGGGTAGTACTTTTTGGCGAGAATGAAATCTTCTTCGTCGATGAAGAGAAGAGGAATGTCCATGATGATGCAGATGACAGCAAGGTGATCGATGTAATGTGTAAGGGAAGAGGGGTTGATCCCAATTCCCTTTTTTTCTATATGCATGAATTCAGATCGTCAATTTGACATTTTTGAGGCTAGCGTGAATAAACTCAGCGCGTTTATGCAAAATTTCCTCTTGCTTGAGATCTTCTCCGCATTGGTGCATCAGATGTGCTCGACGGCAGTTGAAGAAGAGGCCATTGATTTCACGCAAAGTGATGCCTTCGAGCCATTTCAACTCCAGGCCCAATTTGAGAAGGCTTAAGGCGTTGAGTGCTTCGATCGCTTCAATTTGATACGAGTGCATCAAAATACCAAAGGCTCGACTCACTTTGTCCTTAATCTCTCCATTACCGTCACTCAAGATTTTTGAACGCGCGCCGTTTTCTTCGATGAGAATTTTCGTTGTGAATGCGCGTAGGCTAGCGATGATATTTTCCTCTGTCACACCCAAAGTATAGTTATTTTGTACCATTAAGATATCGCCAATAATCTCTGTCGGATTTCCCTGAATGCCACTAATGGTAAGGGAATCGTCGGTGATTTTTTCGAGGACATCGTCGATCTTTTCGATATGGACCAATCCAGGGACCTGCAAAAAGACCGCGACGTTTAAGCCAGTGCCACAGTTATTGAAGTCGGCAGAGAGGAATCCATACTTTTGTGAAAAGGCATAAGCAATCTGCTTGCCAAGAGCAGTGTCTATTGAAAGCAATCGATTCCAGGTGCTTTCAAGCTCTCCGCGACAATCAATGAGTTGCAGATTCACGTGATCATGAATATTCATTGAAGCCAGAAATTCGCCGGATTTATCGATTAAAAACGCTTCGTTGGAATGGGCAGATTGGAAACTTTGCTGACTCAAAAAATGTTCCACGAGAAACTCTTTTTGCAGATGAGAAAGTTCATCAGCACGCATCAAGAGAGGGTCTTTAAGATGTTCGCTGCTAAGTAATGCCTTACTGAGAGCATTGACGATCTGCTTTTGACGTTCACCTTCCAGTTTTCCTGGAAACTTAAATTTTTCGATGTTGCGACAAAAGGAGATTGTTGAAGCCAACCACACGCTATTGTCGTTTTTATCCCAAGGTCTCTGTTGATATAACTCAGTCGTTGGTTTTTTATTGCTTTTCATGCTTCCCTTCTTTCTTCTGCGTGTCGTTTGGCTGTTCATCTGTCAGAGCTTTGATCTGATCGCGGAGCCAGGCGGCCTGTTCGTAGTCTTCGCTTTTTAGCATTTCATTAAGGGCTTCGTTAAGGGCTAACAAACGCATCGAAGGATTGATCTCCTGCACTTCTCCAGGAGAACGTCCGATGTGAAGAGGCATGGTGCGTTTGGTTGTTGTCATGCGTTGAGGCACTTTGCCCCCAGCAAGCATTTCAGGGATGAGAATATCATCAAACACTTCATAGCAGACCGTGCAGCCTAGCGGAGTCCCCATGCGGATTCCTTTCAAGGAGGTACCACAGTTTCCACAGGCTAATCCGGCACTGACTTCCGTTTGGCCTGATTCGCGCTCTAGATGAGGCGTTCCATGCAGTTTATTGCGCAGAACGGGACACTCGCCACACATGGAGGTGTGTGTCATCTGTTCTCCGATAATTTCCGTGTAGCGCACCATGACCTGTTTGCGACATTCTGTGCACTCTAGAGGGCGATCGGGAAGGCGTTCGTTGTTTTCATCTTCTTCTGGAGGTAGTGGCGACGAGTTTTCCGGCATGAGTCATTTTCCATAGGGTAGCGGTTTTTTTTCACTATACGAAAGAGGCTATATCTAGACAACATCGCGATAAAAATGTTTTGTGGAAAAAAGAAATTGGGTATAATTGGGTAAGAATATGGGTAAATTGGGTAATTTTATGGATATGGTTGCGCAAGATTCGATTGTGATTACTTCCGAGATTTTAAATCTCATTGCAGAAATTGATGAATTTAAAGGGGCGTGGCAGCAGATGAGAAATATTGCTCCGGATAGGCTCTCTGCTTTAAAAAAAGTTGCGTCGATAGAAAGCATCGGTTCTTCAACAAGGATTGAGGGAGCTAAGCTATCTAATCCTCAAATCGAAACGTTGTTAGCGAAAGTGAATGGTAATTTTAAGACAAGGGATGAGCAAGAAGTAGCGGGTTATGCGTTTGTTTGTGAGCAGATCTGTACGCACTTCTCTTCCATGCCATTTACTGAAAATATGATCAGACAGCTGCACCTTTGGCTCCTACAGTACAGTGACAAGGATGAGAGGCATAGAGGCGAATACAAAACCATTCCGATTAATATTGAAGCTTTTGACTCTTCTGGCATCAGTATAGGAGTTATTTTTGAAACTGTATCGCCTTTAAAAACGCCAATGAAAATGCAACAGCTGCTTCAATGGACCACAAAAACATTAGAAACGATGCATCCGTTAATTGTCATTGGGGTAACTATTGTTCTATTTTTAGGGATTCACCCGTTTCAAGATGGGAATGGAAGGCTGTCACGGTTGCTCACAACACTTTTGATGTTGAAGAACGGATACCTGTATGCTCCCTACAGTTCCTTGGAAAGTTTTATCGAGGCTAGTAATGAAGAGTATTACTTGGCTCTTCAGCGTACCCAAAGGGCTTGGCAAAAAAATAAGCCAGATTGGACAACTTGGTTACTCTTTTTTCTACGTAGTCTACAGAGGCAAAAGCGCCATTTAGAGGTAAAATTAGAAAGGGAGCAGATTCTGTTAAAAGGTCTTACACCGTTGAATGCAACAATATTAGATCTTATTGCTGCCCATGGCCCTCTTAGTATTAGTCAAATTGCTCTTTTAACACAGGCGAACCGAAATACGATCAAGAAGTCATTAGACAAGTTGTTAAAAGAGCAATATGTTTTTCTAGTTGGTGCAGGAAGGGCTTCTCGTTATGCAATTCAGCAAAAAGTTTTTTAGTTTTATCGACGCCAGTGATGAAAATACGTGTTCTTCTGGGCTTCTATATGCCTACCCACTTCTTGCATAAAGTCAGCAAGAATGAGCTCTCTTTTCTTAGAGATCAATTGTTCAGAAATAGTCATGATTTTTGGTATTAAGCTTAATAGCCTCAAGCCCATTTCGGTCCGATAGGATTTGGGGACATCGCGCAGGCGTGGTTCTAAATCAATGGTTAACATTTTTTCAAGAGATGAAAGTGCTTTTGTAATGACTCTAGATTGGTCGACTTTCGCATAGTTTTCTAGATTATCAAGAGTTTTCTGACATTTGTAAAGATCACGCTGAATGCGAAAAATTTGTTTAAAGGAGGCGATACGATGCTGACCTTGTGCAGTCAGGTGTATAGATCTCATATTATCTTGACTACTTAGTGACATAGAATTCATAAACATCCTTATTTAGTATAAAAATTAGTTTTATTTAGATTAAAACAAATTACTACTTTTGTCATTTATTTATAAGAGTCTCTCTGTTTATCTTCTAGGTAAAATGTCTTTTAGCTCTCGATACACTTCATCTACTTCGATGCGCTTCATGCAGCGGAAATCAATAGGACAGACGCGTTTGTAGCAGGGGGAGCACTCCACATGCTTATGGATAACCTTGCCGATTCCATAGGGTCCTGTCTTGACGTCACTGGTTGATCCAAATAGCGCCACTAATGGCACCTTTAATGCAGCGGCAATATGCATAGGACCGCTGTCATTCGTTAAAAAGCCATCGCACACTTGGATCAGTGCTAACAGCTCGCGAATCGATGTCTTTCCCGCAAGATTGATCACGCGTTCTGTCGGTAAGTCTTTGCAGATATCATTCACAACCGATAATCCTGCATTGTCTCCAAAATAGAGCACATACACACTGGGATCTTCGATCAAACGTCTTGTCACTTCCAAAAAGCGATCAGGCAGCCAGCACTTTGCTGTGCCATATGCTGCTCCAGGATTGATGCCAACGATGACATTTTTGCCCTTTACAATTCCCTGACGCATCAAAAGCTCGCGTGCGGCTGTTTGCTCTGCAGGCGACAAATAAAGCGTCGGAGAGTCATCAGAGACCGGAATTCCTAAGGGTTCCAATAGCATTTTGTAAGTAATCACAAGGTGTTGTGAAGCGATTTTTTCTGGAAAAGGAACAGCTTTGTTCAGGAGTAGATTGCGTACGTTGCCGGCAAAACCGATGCGATTTTTTACCTTTCCTCTCCAAAACCACCAAGCGGAGGAAAAGGAATTAGTTAGCAAAATTCCCAAATCGTAGTGGCCATAACGCAGCGCATTAATCACTTCGCCGTGGTGTAAATGATGAATCCATCCACTGACGCGTTTGAATTTAAGCACTTCGTTAATGTTGGGATCGTTTTCAAGCAAGGAAGCGACATTGGACTGGCACATCGCTGTGATGTGAGCGTCAGGCCATTTTTCGCGTAGCGCCTTTAGAATGGGTGTGGCCATGACGAGATCCCCGAGCCAGTTAGGCATGCGGACGATGATTTTTTTGGGATTAAGAGAGTCCATAATTCCTATCTTGTTGACGAATAGCAGTTTAGATTTCCCCCAAGTATACTAAAAGAATAAGATTAAACGCAAAGGGAGGGAGGGGCGCCGCACTCCAAATTGAGTTTCTTAGGCTCTTTTAGATTCTGCTAGGGCTTTTTGTGGAACGGGAAGTAGCGGCAACTGAAAACACTGTTCGAGAAGAGACCTTAATCCAGGCGTTTCTCCATCACGCGATATGGATCTTTCTGCGATTGTGTTTTTATCAGAAAGCTGGCGATGCATCTCATGCACAATTCGGTTGAGAGTAATCGCATCACGTCCTGGCTCTCTATACCGTTCCAAAAATAAAGACAGAGCATCTACAATTAAAGCATCTGAAACTACATTCCGCAGAAATTCATAATTGAACTGTGTCAACTCAGAAAAAATGTTCGCAAAGTCTCTATCCGATAGCGCTGCAAAGGCTTTCTTTCTCGCTTCAGGTGCTAATCCATGATAAATTAAATCTGTAGTCCACGGAATTTTTGCATAATCCTCTGCTTTAAAAGATTTTGCGATTGCCGCAAAAAGTTCAGTGCTCATTGGAAATTCCTTCATAACGTTTGGATCTTTATCAAAGAGCGTTTGGGCGGTCTCAGTGATTGCACGTAAGAGATAGGCTTGTCCTCTTTCAACATTCCTATCCTTATGCTGTGTTCTTCCCTCTTTGAATGGAAAGTTACAGCGGACATACAGCGCATTGAGCTGCTCAAATGAGCTAGAGGCGAACTGTTTCATCACAGTTTCCGCAGGCTCATTGTCCTGAATGCTCTTGCCCCAAGCTGCAAAGATGGTCGCGAAAAAAGGTGCCATTGTGGCCAAGCTTTCCGATGCCCGACCTGTTGAGGGAGTCAATATCTGTAATAATTCGTTGCGATTGAGATATTGCTTCTCTGCCATATCTGCCAACCATTTTGGATCTAGATGAGGACGGGCGACGCCATATCGTAATCCTTCTGTAAATGCTTCAATCAGTCTTGCTTTGGCTTCTGCTGCCTCTGTTGAATCGGCTTGACTACCTTTTGATTCCGCTTCTGCAGGCGCTGATAAGATCGTTCCAACTAAACGTCCGCAGCAGTCTCTTATAGCATCCACGGGCCTGCGATTGTCTTGAATCGCATTGATTAGTCTGTATACTCTTGATAACTGAGGAAGCTTCTGGAAAAAGGCCTCTTGCTGATCTGAAGACCACTTTCCTGCGATATAATCCATGTGGTAAAAAGATTCGGCCTTTTTTACTATTGTGAATAAATCTGTTGTGTAGTCGCTTGCCTTGCTTGGTACGCGACTCAGGGCCTCCGCATAGATCGGTGTGGCCTCTTCAAAACTTAGAGCTTCGTAAGGATTTTCATGCTGGACTAGAAATGCTTTCTGGGTGTCACCTAGATGTGTCACTAGTTGGCCAACCATCTCTTTATTAATGAATTTGCTTTTCCGAGAATATGTAAAGCAACTCTTATACATACGTAGGAGCGCTTGCCCAGCAAGAGTAGGCGTACCGTCACTTGCTGTTACGACGAGGGCTTTCAGTCCTGATAGCTGGTTCTTGTTTAGGTAGCGGATCGTTTCAATGGACATTTCGGAGAATCTATTTTTGACATCTTCTGCAGATAGGCATCTCAGACGCACAGCAACAATTCGGTTAATTAGGATACCCAGAATATGCCCCACCCATTTGCGAAACTGGCAACGTCCAACGGGACGATTAGCGACGGGATCATACAGCGCTAAAAAGCTTGGGCAGCAACGGTTTCTTACAGATTTTGGCATGGATTTCTCCTAAGTAGTTTATTATTAATAAGGAAGTATAATAAACGTTTTAATTAAAGTAAATTAAAAATGTTTTTATTTAAACAATAACCAGAGCGGTCCCGCCCTGCAAAAAGCCGGGTTATTTTGTAGCGCTGTAACCATTTCCAAAGCCACCTTCGCTGGTTGTTTTTTTTGCCAGACCCGGGACGGTCAACCTTCATTTTCTGCAGGGCGGGACGCCCTTGGTTACGGTCAGGCCGAGGACGGCCTGGTTGGTTATCGATGAAGCTCTCTAGGAAAAGATGTGTCCGACTGTAAGGGCTTGCCAACGCACTCCAAAATTTTAGGAAGAGCTTTTAGATTCTGCGATTGGGAGTGCTGTCAATTGACGACACTCTTCCAAAATTTCTACTAATCCAGGTGTTGTTTTCTCACCCCATGTTGCTTTTTCTCGAACTGTTTTTGAGTCAGGAAGCGTCTTACGCAAGCGTTCAACAATTCGGTTTAAGGAAGCAATATCGCGTCCTGATTGTCCGGGCTGCTTATAGCGTGCTAGAAATGCGGTAAATCCATCTACAGCTATTTGATGATCCATGTATGAACCTAAATATAGCCAAACTAGTATCGATGCTAAGCGCTCATCGGAGAGTGCTGCAAAAGCGTGCTTTCTTGCTTTTGGATCTAAATGATAAATTAAGTCCTTAGTCCACTCAATTTTTGCATAATCCTCACTCTTAAAGGATTTTGAGACTGCTGTAAAAAGATCATATCTGTCGGACTGACCTCTTGGAAGGCATGTTGGATCTTTTTCGAATAGAGCTTGTGCGGCTTCAACCACTGAACCTAAAAGATAGGCTTGGCCACGTTCAACGTCTATATTTGTATGCTGTTCTCGTCCATTTGTAAAAGGGAAATCCCAATCGTCATATAACTGACTAAGGTCTCTAAAATCTGGAGAATCGTATTGTTTCAGCACAGTTGCAGCGGGCTCATTTTCTTGAATGCTTTTGCCCCAAGCTTCAAAAATAGCCGCGTAAAAGGGTGCTTGAGCATCACGGCGTTCTGAAACATAAGGAAGACCACTCTTTGTAATTTGTAGCAACTGCTCGCAACTAAGGATTCGCGCAGTAGCCATATCTCTCAGCCATTGAGGATCTAGATGATAATCAATTTCGGACGACTGGGTATTGATCGCGCTACCAAAGGCTTTTAATAGCTCAATTTTGGCATTTTGCATTTCAGATGCTTCTCGACTTTTTGTTTCCGCTTCCGCTGGGGCCGATACAATCGTTGCCACTAATCGTCCGTAATAGCCTTTGAAGGCATCTAGATCTTTTTTTGGAGCGCCAGCTTGAACGTAGCTGCGAAGTGCTTTTATTCTTTTTACTTGAGAAAGCTTTTGAAAATAGGCTGTTTGTTGCTCAGGTGACCATTGTGCTACAACAGAATCTCTGTATGGATAGAGGTGTAGGGCTGTATCTATTTGTGTGAATAGGTCAGGTGTATATTCACTTGCTTTTCTTGGCGCACGCTTGAAGGCTTCATCAAGAATTGCATAAAAGTTACCAGAATGTCTTTTGGTTAACAATGTTTTCTGGCTATCTCCTAAATGGCTTAAGAATTTATTGCACATCTCTTGATCAACAGGTTGATATTCGTCTTTACCATATTTGCTAATATCGCGTTTATGCATGCTTTGGTAAATATTTAGGAGTGTTTGTCCTGTGGAAGTAGGATTACCATTGCTGTTTACCACTACAAGATCTTTCAGCGCTGACCACTGTGCATTATTGAAATAATAGAGCGTTTGGGAAGACATTTGAGGGAATTTCTTTACGACGTCTTCTGCAGGCAAACATCTTAGACGCACAGCAATAATGCGGTTGATCAAAATGCGGAGGATCTGTCCAACCCACTGAAGAAGCTGACAGCGTCCTGTAGGACGGGTAGCATCAAGGTCATACGGTGCTAATAGTGTTGGACAACGACTTGTTTGAAAAGGACGAAAAGGACGAAAAGGCACAACAAAGAGCACGTCACGACTACGCAAACCCAACATCAAAGGGAGTCAAGAGGGCGCAAGCCTTCTTGCGGGGTGCAGGGGCAAGGCCCCGCATGGCTAATACAACGCAGAAGCGTCGGGTTCTAGGCCGTTGTAGTTAACGCAACGGAAGATTAAGGCGCCTTTGGCCATCATGCCGTAGCTATCAAAAAGTGATGAAACACCTAAAAAGTCTACGCGTTCAAAGTATTTTTGGAGGATCTCTTGGTAAAGGGCGATTGAGGTGCCCATGTTGCGTTCTAGGTGAGGAGAGTTTTCGGTTATCACAAAATAGCCTGTTTTTCCTATTTGTTCCTGCGCCATTGAGGGCCAGAAGGAAAACTGGTTTTTGCGAATATGGTTCAAGTTGAGAAAGTAGGCACGTTTTTGTGATGGGCCATAAAAGCTCAAAATGCTGCTTGTTTGGTATTTGTCGCCAAAGAGGAAATCGGTTTGTGGGTCATATCCCACCTTATTCAAAACGATGCTTAGCTGATTCCATCCTAAATTATGTCGGAATGGATTTAGTTTGTAGGGAATGGAGTAGTCATTCCATTTGGTATCGGCTTGAATTGTTGGAATGGATAAGATGAGTCCACACAGTAGTACAGACAGGATTAGACCTCCTTTTAGCCACAACTTTTTGTAGCGTGTGGCTTCTAGGGAGTACCAAGAGAGGAAAACGAATCCTGGAGGATAGGCAAAGGCGCACCAATTACCTTGTGCCTTTTGGAAAAGAGACATGATGATGTATGCAGTCACAATAATGAGGCAGCTGCCTCCGCTGAATGTTAAGGAAGCCGGAATGCGTGAGTGATGGCGCAACAGAAAGATGAAAGCAAGGATGAGCAGTACAAATATAATAGGTGAGACTAGGCCGGCTTGAGAGCCGATAAATTCCAAAACATTTCCGCTCCAAGCCGATTCACCGTGGCCTCCGGCAACCGTTGCCGTCACATGTCGAAACGTTGCCCATTCATGTTTAGCATTCCACATTACACTAGGAAAAAGACCTAGTAGCGAAAGTAATGCCCCTCCAACTATGTGAGGGCTGCGCAGTACAGAAAACCAGTACATAAAGATGACGAGGATGCCCCAGAGCAGATAGATCGGCCATTTGAAGAGGGCTCCGCACGCGATCATAAGTCCCAACAGATAGTAGTTGGGTGTTCTGTTTTGGGATAGTCCGTAGGCAATGACGACACACCCTAGAGTCCAAAAGAGAACAAGGCCACCGTCGGTAATGGCAAAAATGGATCCTAGAAGACCTACCGGAGTAAATGCCATCACCAAAGCAGCCCAGAACGCTGTTTTAGTAGTGGTGCGACAGGCTATTGCTAACCAGTAGGTGGCTAGACTAAGTAGGACTCCTAGAATTAAGGAGCCAAAGCGTACTCCCAATTCTGTATTGCCAAATAGCTCTGTGCCTAGCCAAATTTGCCATGCAATACCAGGGGGTTTGCTGTAATAGCCCCAGTCGAGCTGTTGGCTCCAGGTCCAGTACTGCGCCTCGTCGGGTCCGAGGCCAATCCCTGCCTTTTGAATCACAAATACCATAGCCCCTAGCTTGACTATGAGTAGGAGGCATAGAATTAAAAAATAGCGTGACTTCATGACTCTCTTCCTGGAAGACCAAATAGATCTTTAAATAGTTGCAACGAAACGTCACGGCTTACGGAAGCGATCGCATCGGTTAAGGGAATATTTTTGGGGCATACTTTGACGCAGTTTTGTGCGTTACCGCAGTCACTGACTCCGCCCTTTTCCATCATCGTGTGTAATCGTTTTGCCTTTCGCATCTTTCCCGTAGGTTGTGAATTAAATAAGTCTACCTGAGCGATGATTTGTGGTCCTACGAAATCTGAATTGTGATTGACCTGTGGGCATGCTTCTACGCAGCAGCCGCATGTCATGCAGGTGGAAAGCGCATACATCACTTCTTGCTGCTCTTGGCTTACCTTGGGGCCAAAGCCACGATCGTGCGTGCTATCTGCATCCACCCATGCTTGCACGCGTTTTAAGTTATCGAACATCATTCCGCGATCGACAATTAGGTCGCGCACCAAAGGAAATTTTGAGAATGGAGCAAGCGTGATTGTAGAACTCCCCGTTTTCTGTATGATTGGCTCAATGAGTGCTGTACATGCCTGTCGTGGTCTGCCATTGATTAGCATTGAACACGATCCACACACCTCTTCGAGGCATCCTTGATCCCACACGACCGGTTCCACCCGTTTTTGTTCGCGATTAATCGGATTCTGTTGAATCGCCATCAGTCCTGAGATGACATTAGAAGAAGGGAGCAGGGGCAGTTCAAATTCTTCCCAATATTGCTTGCCAGGGCTGCCACGATAAATCCTTAAAATGTAGTTTTTGCTCATATGCATTCCTTGCTAGATCGGCAATTTAATATTAGAGGGAACATTTTTTAATGTAGGCTGCACCTTTTTAGCATGTGTGTAGTTGCGTTGGACGGGATCGAGATAACGCAGGTCGATCGGTTCGTAGCTGATTTTAGGTTCGTCTGGCGTGTATTCAGCAATTGTTGTTTTAAGCCACTGTTCATCATTGCGTTGTGGAAATTCAGGCTTGTAGTGGGCGCCTCGAAACTCGTCGCGCAATAAAGCTCCTTTGGTCATGACCAAAGCTAATTCTAACATCGCACGAAACTGATTGGCAAAAATATAAGTTTGGTTGGCAAATTGGCTACGATCATCTAGAGAGATCCTTTTGTAACGCTCGCGTAGTTCTTTGAGTTTGTCAATGGTAAGCTGTAGGTCGTTGTTGTTGCGTTTGACAGTGACGTTGTTCACCATCCATTCCGCCATTTCATCATGTAGGGCATGAATATTTTGATCTCCATTACGCGAAAGGAGATCTTTTTTAAAGGCGCATTCTTCCTCAAGCGCATGTTCAAAGACAGCATCGGAAACGTCAGTAGGGGGCAAACTTTCCAAGTATTTAGGAATTTCGACTCCGGTGATAAGGCCCCCGAAGATGCAGGACATCAGAGAATTGGCTCCTAGACGATTGGCTCCGTGGTACTGGTAATCCGATTCTCCAACGTTGAAGCATCCGCGCAGATTGGTCATCTGGCGGTAACGCTGTTCGCGATCTGGATCATCTGCAGCGGGCCAATCGACCCATCCACCACCCATCGAATAGTGTACGGCGGGGAAAATTTTCATCGGGACCTTGCGCGGGTCATCTCCGGTGAATTTTTGGTAGATCTCTAAAATCGATTCCAATTTATGTTTTTTTTCATCTGAAAGATGGCACACATCTAGATAGACCTGCATCTGACCATCGACTCCCATACCCATTTCACAGACACGCAACACCTCGCGAGAGGCGATATCGCGTGGAACCAAATTGCCAAAAGCAGGATACATCTCTTCTAAAAAGTACCAGGGTTCTCCAGTTACTCCACAACGCATTAAAGTGCCATCTGGCTTCTCAATCATTTTGCTGGAGTCCCCATAGACCCAAATGCGGCCGCCTTCTCCTCTTGCCGATTCCGACATAAGGCGCATTTTATCTTGTCCAGGAATCGCTGTAGGATGTACTTGAATAAATTCACCATTGGCATATTTCATGCCCTGCATATAGAGACGTCCATTTGCAGCACCGGTACAGAATGTGGAGTTCGTCGATTTCTTAAAGATCAGTCCGGGCCCCCCTGTAGCGATCACAACAGCGTCGGCTTTCATTACATCGATTTTCAAATTAAAGAGGTCCATAAAAACAATACCGCGCGTCACACCCTGTGCATCTAAAACTAAGCGCATGAATTCATGGTTTTCATATTTTTCGACCATTCCTTTAACTTCATAGCGGCGCACCTGTTCATCTAGAGCATAGAGCAACTGTTGCCCTGTGGAGGCTCCACAGAAGGCTGTTCGATTATATAGAGTGCCCCCAAAGCGTCTGAAGTCTAAATTACCTTCTGGAGTACGGTTAAAAGGGCAGCCAAATCGGTCCATCATGCGAATAATTGCAGGGGCACACAGGCACATCTCTAAAACGGGTGGTTGGTTAGCTAAGAAATCGCCACCTTTGATGGTGTCATAGGCGTGAATCAAAGGAGAATCATCTTCTCCCATGCTATTAATCGCAGCGTTAATGCCTCCCTGAGCACACACAGAATGCGAGCGTTTGACACGCGTTACAGAGACGATTTTGACATGACAGCCGTGTTCGCACAGCTTTAACGCAGCAGATAATCCGGCTAAACCGCCTCCCACTACAATCACATGTTTTTGATGTTTTGTTGTCATGTTCATTTACTGCTTTAGATTTATCCAATAGGAGCCCCAGATTGCCGCTAAACCAATAAATGCAATCACACACATCAAGAAAGTAGAAAAGGAGCGCATTTTATTTTGAGAATCAGGAGACTGTGTGATTCCCCACGTGATGCAAAATGTCCATAATCCATTAAACGCATGAAAACATGCCGATAACACTAAAACCGTGTATAGAACTAACATCAACGGCATTTTGAATGTTTCGCGTACCATTAGCAGTTCAGCAGTTCCAAAGTTTTTGGCGATCACAAGCAACTGCTCGTCGTTCAGAGGTAACGAACTTATGGCGTCTTTCCAATTTTGTTCCTGAGAAATGCGCTGCTTTTCGACTAGCGCTTCTGCAGAATTGCCTTCAGGTAACTCTTTCGAGGCATTGTTTTCTATCTCTTGCTGTGCTTGACGATGATTTAATAGCTTAACATCTAATCGTTCAGCTAATGGAAACAGACCCGCATCTTCATGTACGCGAATCACGAAATATTTCTGAGCACCCACCTGTGTCGAAACAGGTGCTTCCATAAAACGCATTTGAACCACATGCAGCGTAATAAGAACGAGTAGGATCCAAGAGGTGATGCGCTGCCAGGTGTATGCTTGATTGCGTGGATACTCTGGCAAAGCAGGCTTAGATCCGTCACTGGAAATAGAATTGCTTTCACTTGTCATCAAATATTGAATTCCCCACACAATGTGGATGATAAATGGAATGGCTAACAAACCGACTTCAATAGCAAGTAGATAGGGGAGATTGCGAATGTCGTTTGCTGCTTTAATAAACCCCTGTCCATCTTCTCCAAAGAAAAGAGCGGCTTGCGAGTTTGCTACAAGATGAATGATCAGAAAAAGAACTAGCCAAATACCTGTTAATGAATGGAGACGTCTCCACACAAATGCTTTGGGCAACGTCATAGAACTCTCCTAGGGAGAGCGGCTATATAAAATTGAAAAATGTTCATAGTTTTGACTGGGTTTATAGAAATCGGTTGTAATCGATTCGATATATCCAAGACCAGAATTTTTTCGAATATTTTGTAGCAGTGTTTCGAGCTGCTGCTTAGAACCCTGAGCATACAGTTCCACAGAACCATTTGATAAGTTGCTAACAGTGCCAGTTAGATCTAATTTTGTGGCTTGGTAACAAACGGTAGCGCGAAATCCGACTCCTTGCACCTGTCCTGAAACAATAGCATGCATTTCCATGATATCTGTCATAAAAAATTCCTTTTTTGCTCAAGGGTAGTTAAAGCTGTAATTTTCTTACAGAAAAAGGAATAAAGGTAAAAGAGGTCAGTTACAGAAGAGTTCGTTTTGTTTTTTACCACAGAGACACAGACCCAAGTTCACCCATCAAATCATAAAATCATAATATTGATAATTTTATTTTCAAAACACCTACGAGACAAAAGAAGGTCCGCCTTTGCGAAAATG
>JACDHD010000001.1 GCA_013821265.1 Parachlamydiaceae bacterium
CTGTAATGCTATTCTTCGAAAACCTCACTATAATGGGAGTCCAGAGGGTTCATACCCTTTGGCAGGGGTTCTAAGGGGACAGAGTCCCCTTAGGCCAGAGGCCGTTGCCGGTGCAGCCGTCGAAAGAGAGGACTTTGGCGCCGATCAATTTGGCAGGTAGAGCTGAGTCTAAGGTGTTATTTTTTACTTTACCGTCGAGTAGCTGGGGGATATGTGGTTGTTCCCAAGGGGTATCGATGAGGAATTCTAGGTGTTGGCCGATACGCCATGTTGCGGCTTCGGTTGCCGCTTCATCGGTGAATCGGAATGTCCAGAAGGAATCAAATAGGGCGTAATCTGGGTCTTTAAACTGGATAAACTGTAAGAACCAGATATCTCGAGCGTCGGCTGTGTATTCTACGGAGTGGTGTAAAAATCCTTCATGGCACTGGCGAAATGTTGTGATTTCGACAGCATTTTCGAGTTGGCGCACTTCGGTAATAATATCGTGTGCCCCTGCTGAACTAAATGTCACTAGGGTTATTAGGCTAAAAATGAAAGGTATCAGATGGGTTGCCATGCTAATTGTCTCCTGTTTTATTGAATTCTATTAAATAAAAATTTAAATAACAAGAGTATTTAATCTTTTTTTTACATAAAATAACTATTTTTTTGAATTTATGTTATAATTAGAAGATCTAGACATGGGGGGAGTATGCAGCTAGATCCTCTTAGATCATTAAATACTGATAGCGTGACCTCGCTTGCCCAGCAAAAGCAGGAAGCAGAGTCAACGAGCAATATCCGCCTTCCTACGGGAACTCAATTAAAAGTCTCAACGCGAGCGAGTGATCCAAGTAGCAGTCGCAGAGCGATGGAGGCGTGTAGTCGAGCAATTGTAAGTAATCCAAAAATCGGCCAAACACTGGAGAAGGAAAGTGTTGCCACCCACGTCTCTAAGCTATTAAAAACAAGTCCTCAGACCATTCAGCGCGCGGCCCAAGGAATGGATAGGGTTGCGCACAAGGTACTGGAAGGGGATGATGCGGCGTTGAATCAAACGTTGGCTTCCGAAGTGCAGGGGGTAGCTGCGACACATGTCAAAACTACAGGATACATGGAGCAATTGTTTAAGCGGGTTCCAGTTCTAAAAAAAATTCCCATTACAAAAGCAGCTAAACAAAACTTTAGGAACAATTTGAACACGGTTCTGACCGGTCCAAATGCGACAAAAATGAATGCGATATTTTTGAATAACGTCAATCAAATCATTGGCGAGTCACGCACTTTAGAAAGCTCAAATGATCAAAAAGTGGATTTAGACGATAAGGCGCAGACTGCTCAGTTTCGCAGAGACGCAGTTGGGCGAATCTCTAAAAATGCCGGGAAGCTTTTTTCTAAAAAAGATGCTTCAGGCATACTTAAAATGGCAACCTTTAGCTTTGGTAATTTGCTCCATTGGCTAGGACGCTTTGCTGCTGCAATAGGCATTTTTGACGGTTCAAATAAGCCAAGTAAAACACTTCCTAAAACCGATGTAGAGTCATTTATTGCTGAATTGGATGCACATGCTCCTGGACTGGTGAAAGAGATGGGGGTCTCAGCATTACTGAAAACGTATTTAGAGGAAAACAGGTCTAATCCAGCCATTCAGAAAATGCTTGCAGGTGCAACAAATAAGGAAGAAAGGCAGATCTTTCAGCTATTCTTGCTGGACAACTTGCTCTCGGAAGCTGTTGATTTATGTAACGGAAAGGAAAGTGGAGGAGCTTTATCGACGAACTCTAGTGATCTGTATGAGCAGGTTGTTGCTGAAGAGTTTGCTAAGGCGACCAAAACGCTCTTTGCTACTTTAGGAGAGTTGCCTGGAATCCCGCAATCACCCCAAGAAATGGCTGAAAAAACCAGAGGACTGGCCTCCGCATTGCTGCAGGGAATCACTCCTAAAGGGAAATTGTTATTGGCTAAAGAGTTACAAGTGACACCTGAAGTAACCGATGCAAGCATAAAAGAGATGCTCGCATTGAGCCAAGGTAAGTCTGAAGGGGTAGGGCAAACGCAAAAGCTCTTTCAGCAGTTAGGCACAAGGAAGATTGAGCAGCGGTTTGGGTTGACTCAATCCAAAGCAGCGGTTGTTATGGGGGCGGTGTTGAAGCTTGCTCCAACAGTATTTAGACAAACGCAAGCATCTGTTTTGAACTATAAAGGCGGAAGCGGAGTCGAAAGTGCTGTTGTAGGATGGGTCTTTAATGTGTCTACAGCTGTACTCATTGAAACACAAGAAGCCTCCAAAGTTTTTCTTCTGCGTGGCATGGATGGCATGGCTCAGAAATGCAAGAAATTGCCGCGCAAAAATCGCGATATCTTAATGCAAAATATGGAAGTGGTTTTGAAAGAATCCAATCCACAACGTGTTGGAACGACAGTTTTGGGAAATTTAAATCAGGTGCTTCGAGCAAATTTGGCGCAACAACGAGGCGAAAAAGCTCTGCTGACGACTAGAGATGGGATTGAGGTCCCTGTTGGAGATCCTGTGGCTGTTCAGCAGTTTCGAGAAGGGGCACTACAACGTGTTACAGACAACACTGCGAAGCTCGTTTCTGAGAAAGGTAAATCCGGGGAGTTAAGCCCAAGTTTACTTGTGAGAATGGCGGCTAAGTTCAAAGGGAAATCAATAGTGGGAAAAAAAGTGGACAAAGCTGTTTCACATTATCAGACGTCGCGCGCAGGTGCTAAGGGGGAAGGAGAAGTTGCGGCGGAAATGGCTGGATTCATGATTGCAATGGCACCGCAGATGCTTAAGCAGGCGGGGGTGTCCGAAGTGATGAAGACAGCATTGATGGGGTATTTGCAGGATCCCAGGGCTGAGCAAGTGTTAAATACGTTCATGGCGAAAGGTGGATTAGATGAATTTACGAGTGCCAATATAGAATTGATCTCTTTATTTCTCTTGGATGATTTAATGGCTGAGATGGTGGATGTTTGTGAGGAGCCTCCAATGACCTCTACAGAGAAGGCAGAGCGTGATCAGAGGGTTCAGGTGGGGTTGTCTGGGGAGTTGCAAACTTCGATGTTTCTTGCCGTATCCACTTTAAAATAATTGCAACTCCTTTTTTTTGGAGTACGGTGGCTTGCCACCGCTTTGAATGGGGTCGGCCTGCCGACCCCATTCAAAGTTCGCTGTAACATCGGCAAGCCGATGTTTGTGAGCTTGTACCAAGGCACAGCACTCCAAAAGCGAAAAACATAAAATTATTAAGACGCTAGGGCGCCTAGCTTTTGGTCGATTATAAACAATGCTGCTTTATCTGAACCCACCAATTTAATGCGATCTAGGTTGTCCTGCGCGTTTTTCTCCTCTTCAACTTGCTCTGTAATGAACCATTGAAGGAATACTTGCGTCGCGTAGTCTTTCTCTTTTGTTGCTAGCTCGTATAGCTGATGAATGTATTGTGTCACTTTTTGCTCGTGCTCAAGAGCCATTGTGAACGCTTCTTCTGGAGATTTAAATTTAATTGTCGGTTGGTCAATCGCGTGCATATGAACATGCAGATTGCGATCGGTTATGTAGGTGTAAATCTTCATTCCATGTTCACGTTCTTCTTCACTTTGCTTTAGAAACCACTTTGAAAAGCCTTCTAGAGGGATATTTTCAAAATATGAAGCCATCGAAAGGTAAAGATTAGCGGAATAAAATTCATGCTTGATTTGCTCATTAAGGGCTTTAAAAATCTTATCGTTCATTTCCATATTAAACTCCTTGTTATATTCAGGGAAAGGATATCAGATCATTATTATTAATGAAAGAACTAAGGGGACTCTGTCCCCTTAGAACCCCTGCCAAAGGGTATGAACCCTCTGGACTCCCATTATTGTAGGGATCTTAAGAACAGTTTCCCAGAAGCTCCAAGCCTAAAAAAAGGTTAAAAATATTTATGTTCTTTTTGGAGTGCGGTGGCTTGCCATAGTTTTCACAGGGGGGCGGCTTGCCAGCCCCATTCACAGTTCGTTGTGACATCGGCAAGCCGATGTTTATGAAAGCGGTGGCAAGCCCACCGCACTCCAAAAAGCACATTCGCCCCCTGCGCTTCTCTATGCCTCGTCAAACTTATGCAATTGCCTCATTTCGTCCAATAATAAATAAAAGCATCACCATAGTTTTACAATAAACTGAAAATAGTGTTATTATAATATATACGCATTTTATCAGGAGGCTTGTTATGACTAGCGGATCTGATATGGGCCAATTATTAACTAGATATGAACATTTTGATGAATTTGAAGCTGTTTCCCAAAAAATACAAGATGGAGCACAAGCAGGCTCCTATTTAGGAGTACGAACTGTAACCCTAAGGGAGGATACGGGAGCGGGCAAAGAGTTATACAGCACAAAAAAACCTACTGGAATTAGTAAAATTTGGAGTACCTCAGCAAAAGAGGTGGCACGAGATATCTTTCGCTTCTACGAGGAGAATCCGCTTTTTGCCATAAGAGATCTAAATCGTATCCGGGCGCTTGGCAATACATGGATAGGGAAGGCCGATCGGGCAGGTTTGAATAAATTGCTAACGCGATTAACACAGATCGAAGACAATTTACAGGGTAACGGACTGGCACTCGAACTACCTGCAGACCCTAGAGGAGAACCAGAGGAAAAGGTCTCTAAGGAAGAAGCCTCTAAAAAGGAATCCGAGACAAAAGTCTCTAAAGAAGAAGTCTCAGCCGAAGCCTTTAAACAACAAGTCACACAATTTTATGCGTTTTTAGACGTTCATTCGATTTCCCACGAAGAACTAAACGCAGCCTTTCCACGTGTCGACATGGAGGCGATGGATCTTTTACGACTTCTGTCGTCGGAACAACCGATCAATCTAAAAGATGTGACCCCTAAACACGTCCTTCAGTGCTTCCGCATGGCAGAGCAGTTCAAGCTATTTTCCGCTAAAGATAAATGCATCGTCTTGCTCAAAGGACTGTTGATTGCTGATCCTAACTATGTCATGAGTTTAATGAATACTCCTCCTGCAGGGGTCTCTAGAGACCAATGTGCGGCGATTTTAACTTATGCCGTTGCAGACTTAACAAGAGAAGATGTCCAGCAGATGCCTGCAGGGGTCATTAGCAGTTGGAATCCCGCTAAAATCATTAAAGATATCAATGACGTTGAAGCTACCTCAAAACGCTATCATGCCTCTGAAGCTCCTCTCCTTCATTTTGACGCCTTCAGACTACACATAAATCGGTTGAGCTATCCACCTAACGAGTACCCCTTTACTGGTACTTATTGTGCTGTCGACACTACAAAACCATTTGTAACATTTATGCTGACTAATGCCTTGTCAGATACTTGGCTAAGGCAGGGGAAGTTAATGGAAAATGCTAAGGACGAAGAGTTTTACTATCTAGCAAAATATTTAATGAAAAGCCCTTCTAATTATCGAGTGCCCGAGGAGTATATTGACTATTTTATTTTAAAAGCAGTGGGTACCGGTCATTGCGACGAAAGTATTTTATCACTTCCTGAATTTGCAAATCTATCCACAGAAACTAAAGGGCGCCTTTATCAACATTTTGGCCAGCCAGAAAAAGCCTTTCCATGTGTTTTGGCTGCTGTCTCAAAATTAATTATAGATACTACTCAAAAACTGAGAACACCTGAGCAATACGAACAGCTGCATCGCGATCGGTTGTTTCTAACAGATTGCTATCGTCGAGGAATTGGCGTACTTCCTGATCTTAAGCGAAGCCAGTATTACATGCAGCTAAAAATACCATTTGTGGAAAACGCTGACAAGGACATTGCAAATCAACTGAAGGCTTGGGCACAGTTGCCTCTTCCTCCGGTAGATGTGGCAAATCGTGTTGCAAGATCTATAGAGCATGAGGGGTACTCCATCAAAATGGTTTGCTCTAGAGAATTACCATCTGGGAAAATTGTACAAGAAAGCAGAGAGTTCAAAATTAATCCTTTATTGCGCAAGCAAATCGGGCTTTTTGCTTCTGGTTCACCTTTTGATTCAGATGACAAAGAAATCGACATCTCATCCGATCGTACCCCTATTCAGCCAAGAAAAGAAATAGTTGACCGGTTATTTGATATTTTTGCGGGAAAAATAACCGAATGTTCAGTTTCTGTGGCTGAATGTCGACGACTTCGCGAACTTGCGAGCTATTTAGGAATGAATAAGATTACTTCTGTCTTGGATAGAGAGTTAGCTCCTTTTAAAAAACAAGATGTCGATTCGGTAGTTTCTCTTGAATTTCCTTTTGAGTGCACAGGATTATATGCATTGCGTCTAGATGACTCGTCTATGGATTGTACTATTAAGTGCAAAGGGGGAGGAATAAATGCTCATGAACTGGTCCTGGGGGCTGCTGGAATATCAAATTTGGATTTTAGTGCTTATTCTCAAGGTACAGTCAGATGTTTATTAGACTTTCTATATACCGGTCGTGTCGAGGGAACTTATGATGAATTGATCGAATTTTATCAGTTAATCGAAGAGCGCGGTCTTAGTGAAAAATTTCCTGAAGTTAGGCAAGGTTGCGTGACCGCTTTAATGAATGTATTGACCGACGATTCCACTCTTGCTCCTAAAGTAATCAATTTTTTACTCACACAATCCAATGTCACAGAAAAAACAAGGGGCGAACTCATTAATCATTGCCTCAATAAATTAACCTCATTTCGTGACTTTCTAATCCTTTCTGATGAAGCCCAAGCAATGTTATTTCAAAGTTGTTCTGCCGCACAGAATGTACATACAAAAACGTTTCTAGGTCTCTGTTATTATTTGGGTTTGGGGTGCGGGGAGGATAGAGTCAAAGCCTATAATTTATTTAAAGAATCTGATTACCCATTTGCTCAATATATGGAGGGAAAGTGTTTTCGCTGGGGTCAAGGAGTTGAAAAAGACTCTGAAGTAAGTAGAGAGCTAATGGATTCTGCACACTCAAAGGGGTTAACTTTGGGTGCGGAGCCAGCATTTGAAGAGGATCGCAATAAAGCAATGGCTTTAGCAATGCGCAAAGATTATGAGGGTCTTAAGGCATTTATAGATGGTCAGTTTACCAGTATAGGTGTTGCTACTTCTTCCAAAACGATGGATAATCCACAAGATTTACGAGCTCTCTTACATGATGCTCGTTTGCTAAATTCCACTCAGATTCTTGTACAACAGGCTCAGGCAATAAAATTGTATGAACTGGCTGCTTTAAGAAAAAATCCAAGTGCGTTAAATTTTTTAGGATTTCATTATCGCCAATCGGATCCAGCGAAAGGGGTTGCGTATTTAAAAGAAGCTGCCAGTGAAGGAGTTGTTGGGGCTATGCTAGCTCTCGGTGATATCTATTGGGAAGGTGCAAGGGGAGTACCTCAAGATAGAAATCTTGCTAGGGAAATTTATGCCGCATTCCTTGAATCTAGCGAAGGTGAGACCTCAGCCGAAATGCGCAGCGCAAGACAAATTATTCGAGAACGTCTTGCTGAAGGAGTCTAAGTGTTAAGGGGAAGAGCACCTTACCTTACCTTATAGCGAGCGGCTTTTTTGATACCCGTTTGAGAGATGAGACCTTTTTCTATTAAATCGGAGAGGTCTCGCTGTAATGAACGTCGATTGATTCCTGGGAAAAGCAATTCATAATCGTTAATTGAAAAGTCTTCTTTCCTCTCTAGCAACCAATCTAAGGCGTGTTTTTGTCTTTCAGTAAGTTTGTATTCAAGAACTAAAACATCCAGCTTCATTGCATGAGATCCCTTAAGTTGGATTTCCTGCATTTGCGTTTCCAAAGCTCTTGTGAAATATTCGAGCCAGGAAGTCATATCCATGCTTTTATTTCTAACGGATTGAATAGCCTTGTAGTAGTCTTGTCGGTTGCGATCGTAGTATTCACTGATAGTAAAAAGTTTCTTAAAGTCGTAACCCGATCGGTAGAGACACAACGTTGACAATAGTCGAGCCGTTCGACCGTTTCCGTCTAAAAAGGGATGGATATGAACAAGTTGAAATTGTGCTATCCCGGCTAAAAGCACTGGGGGAATGGTTTGTTCATTTTGTAACCAGTCCACTAATTCGGCCATTAAAATAGGGACTTCAAAGGCCCCAGGTGGAGTGTAGATGATCTCCTTCGTTTTGGAATTAGCAACATAATTTTGAATGAGTCGATATTGTCCTGGTAGGGCACTATTTCCTCTGACATCTTCGACAAGACGTCTATGGATCTCTCTAATTAAACCCTCTGTTATCGCTCCTCGCGAAAAAACGTAGTCGGCCACGAAATCAAAAGCCTTTTTATAATTCAGCAGCTCCTTGACATCTTCAGAATCAACATCGGACATCTCTTCGCCGGCGATAAGTCTTTCAGATTGATCCAGGCTTAAATGCGTCCCTTCGATATGGGTGGTGTGATGTGCTTCTAGAATTAATGCTCGCGCCTGCATTTTAGCCACCCATTCTTTTGAAAGCTGAGCTGCTTCTAAAAATCCTCTTGTTCGTTCGATCGCCGTTAGGGCAGATGCTATAGGAATGGAGATGGTAAATTTAGGATTAAATGGCATTTTTTACGACACTTTTTTCTTTATTGTGTCACAAAAACCATTATTTTTGCATTATTTTTCTTTTATTTTACGACACTTTTACGACAATTTTTACGACATTTTTGCGACACTTTTTACGACACTTTTTACGACATAAATTATCAGACGTCAAAGCGACCGCTGCAAATAGTCCATACTTTTTCTAAAGAAAGTGTTTTTGCCCCACAGTGTTAAATTATCAGACTCTAAAAAAAATCCTGCATTGTCGCTAAGCTTGGGGGGGATGCCTTGCAGAATTGTATTATCAGAAAAAATGTATCGACAATCTGGAACCATTTCCAAACAAATAGTCCTGCGACAACAAAGGGAGTAATAGCCCCAAAAACCTCAATTGCAAAAAAAGAGATGCTGAGTGCTACTATTTCTAAAAAAGAAGAAACAAGGCTTTTAAGACACAAATTTAACATGCGTTTTTTGCATAGCTTAGCTTGATTGTTGAACTCTCGCCATTCTAAGGAAAGGTCATCTCTTTTCCTTTTAAATTGATCGATTTGAGCTCCCTTTAAATTACATTCTTTAGTAATTGTTTCATCAACAGGCTTGACATAATTTTTTCTAAATTCAATGAATCGCTTTTTTAGCTGTTGTGCTTGAAGAAGGTGCTTACTAGTAAGAATTAAGCCACTACCTGCTTCACCATCTTCAATACCCATACAAGTTACCTCTAAGAGTAACATTTGTCCATATAAGCCATCGATTATAAGCTCTGGATACTTGAGTTTCACAAACGCATGTGTTGCTTTCTTATGAACTTCAAAACCTTTACCTGCTTCACGAGCAACTTGAGATTCTAATTCTAAGAATTCGGCTTCAAATGCATTTTCCTCATTTTTTTGTGTATTTACAAGCCTTTTCATAGCGTCTATGTCAATTATATTTCCTTCATACAGTATGTTTGTTTCTTTAGTTAATTCATCATCATCCAAACTAAGCTTCGAGCTCCTATTTAACAAATTTTGTGCTTCTCTAATCAAATTACGTCTCTCAAAGGCATTCAAAACGGAACCGACAATGGGAGTGCACTGCAAGGCTGTTTTAATGCATGGATACAGAACTTGTGAACTGAAGGTAGAACACGAACTGAAATTCGAACTATTCAACGGTTGCATGAGATACCTTTGGGATGGCCTTTTTATTAGCTGTTTCTAACACCTGCCATCGAAGAATCAACGCAGGCAAAATTACTATGTAAGAAATGTGTATGCCTATAAGAATAGCGGGGGAGGCAAAGACTTTTGCTGCTAACAAAATAATACAAATCGCGAGGCTTAGGGTGCAGCTAACCATTTGTTTTACCAGAAGACTTTGTTCTCTAAAATCCAATTTTTTACGCTGGCCGATTAAATTTTTTCCATTGGCTATAGACTCTTCGTTCTGAGCAGCTTTGCTGTCAGATACACTAGTGACAAAAGATGTAAATTTATCCACTTCCGTTAAGAGATCTGTTCTAGGAAGTGTTTCCTCTGTTATTTCGGCTGTTTCCAAATCGCCAGATCTCAACTGAACCAATTTTTCTGTTAAAACCCTTATGGATTGGGTTTCTTTGTAGAGTTCAAAGAGGACAATATCCGAGTTAGTTTTAAGCTCACTATGCAGGATCCCACTTGACTTATTTAATGCATTTTGACTTAGCACGAAATCAGTTAAGCGTTTGTCAACGTGCTTGCGACTTTGATGGATTCTGGAATATTCAATGATGCCCAAAACAGGGCAGCCTATAAATGGCATGCAAAGACTTACCGAATTCATAGCGGCTCCTGTTTTGTTTTATGGTCTGATAATTCATGTTATGTTGTATAGAGTCGTGCTCTTCTTACAATCGTGAGGGATTGAATTGCTACCCCTAAACTTTTCGCACAATCTCCCTGACGTTCTATCCCTCTGCCTGCATTTTTGGCAGCTTTTTTGATACCTGTAAGAGTAAGAGAAATTTCAATTCCACAATTCCCCTGAACTAGGTCCACTTTAGATCGCATTTGATATCCATATGTAAAGAAAGCAGAAGCAGGCACAAGCACAAGAAAACCAACAGTAGTTCCTGCTACTATAGTTATAATTCCCACAACAGCAGCCACTACCATAGCTTTCTGTGCGACTTTTCCAATATAATCTGGCGAGCTTTGCTGTGTATAGTATAAAAAGTTACCTGTGCTTAAAACTCTGCATGTATCAACAACTGCATTAAAATGATCATTAATATCTGTCATAAAAAATCTCCGTTTTGTTAGTAATGTGGAAGATTATATATATAAGCAATCAATTGTGCAAGTGATTTTTCTGAATATTTTTTTATTTCTTTAGCTTTTTTATATTGTCGTTAGCAGTTTCTGAATGTATGATATAAAAATCACTCCAACGATACCAGGTGTATATGTTTATGTTCAGGTGCTCACCCCAGGCCGTTCTCGGCCTGAAGGTAACCAGGGCGTCTCGCCCTGCAAAGCCAGGCCGTTCTCGGCCTGCCAGACAAAGACCAGATCAGCCGCGGGTCGGTCCCATACTATGGTGAACATGTACCCAGCTTGTCACTTCAATTTAATAAATCAAAAAACAGCATGACATTAATTTCTAAATTTAGTATGTTTGTTTCTTTTAAATCCACACAGGAGAAAAATATGAGTATGTCCGTAATATGTCCTAGACCAGTAAGAGATATCGCTTTTGGCCCTACAAACATTAAAGCATCAGTCCAAACCGTACGCGACACAGCAGCATCATCTCAGACTGGAAATGCTGTCATCGGTATTTTTGGTGGTGCTGGAATCACTCACCCCCCTGCACAAAAAATGATTGCTAGCAGCATTCGCACTGGCTTTGCTGTCCTAGGTGCTGTTGCTCTTCTTAGCGGAGCATCGCCACTAGTAACTGCAACGTTGGGAGCACTTTTATCTGCTCCGGCTACTGTCATTGTTATGGGTTCTGCCGCGGCTGTCTACGGCCTAACTAGTATTATTGCAGCTTTGGCATCAGGTTCCTTCCAAGCATTAGCGACTGGACTCATCTTGCTTGGCGCTGGATGGTATGTATTAGAGCATCACGATGCAAAAGAAATAAATATTGGAGTGTTAGAAAAGTTTATCGTACAACCAGCGGTCGACAAACACACTAAAGCAGTGTTACAATACTTTACAAAACAATAAATTTCCATAAGAAGCAAGTGGTGCTACCAAACATCACTTGCTTCCATTCTTATTTAAAAATTAGCTAACCACACCTGGTTTGACTCCTGCAGCAACACCCCTAGTAATGCTAGCAGAATGGGCTTTTCTTTCCCCTGTTCCTGTTGCTGCCCTTGTTGAGGCGCATTTAAATGCAAAAGGAATTTTCGCATCCTTGCCGATGAAACAACAATTTGCGAGTTTTCATCAAATTGAATGAATAAGCCCTTAGACGAATGTTAATTTTATTCACTTTTTATTTCGATTTGATTACAATGCTTTAAAAAAATGCAAAGGAGTCACGCCAATGTTCACAATCGATACAACATTTAAGACACAGCAAGATTTCAATGAACGAGCAGGAAAAGTATTAGATAGCTTGGCACATGGGGCATCACTCTTAATCGATACGGACGGTAAAATTTCCAGTGTCAGTACGTCTGTGGAAGGGATCTCTAAAGATTTACTCAATAACACACGTGCCGCTTTTGTCACATTTTTAGAACGAAACTCTAGCTTCTTAGAGCAATACGAAAAATATGTAAAGGTTTTAGGGGAAAATTGGACTGAGAGAAGTGCTGCTATTGGTTCTAGAATGCAGTTGCTTTGCGGCTCCAATACGCATACAAAGCTTCTTAGAACAGTGCTACAAACACCATTGCCAAAGAGTATAACATTGGCAGCACGTCAACACACAGAGTCAATGGATGTGACTTTTGTAACAGCAGACAAACAAACAATTCGCGCACATTCTGCTGTTTTACAACAATCAAATTATTTTAAAGCTCTTTTTGAAGATGTTGAGGGACGCAATTCAATCCCCTTGTCGGAATGTACGAAACAGGAAATGGAAGAGGTTTTAGATTTCCGATATACAGGTCATATTCAAGATGTATCTATTGAAAAATTATTAAATTTATTGCGTATAGCACATCATTTTGAACTTGATGATCTGACAGAACGCTGTAAAGCCATATTAGATTCAATCCTAATCTCTTTACCCCCGAGTGTTATTCCAATTCTTCTTGTATATGCAAAAATTAATAGAGATTCTCCTGATGTCAGAACACTACTCTTGCACCGATTTAATAATTACGCACGTTGGGGAGATTTAAGCCAACTGACATCTAAAGAACGTGAGCTATTGCATGACTTTTGTGGGGCTACAACTATAAAAAATTCTTATGAAAACGTTAAAACAACCCCTGAGGAATTAATTGCTTGTGCAAATTGCTATTTAAGAGGAATAGGAACAAAACAGAATCTAACCATTGCCTTTAATCTTATAATATTAGCTTTTCAAAAATCTAACGATATATTTAAAAAAAAATATCCTAATGAAAAAGAAGTCGAATTTTATTTGCCCGCTGTTCAGCTTGGAATGGAAATGTTGGAGACCCTAAGCTTGAACGTCTCAGCTGAAGTTAGCAACACTATGCGTAAAGCATGGAGGAAAGCCCACAAAATTCCTGACGGTGATGGAGCAGCACAAGCAAAAGCTTTCAAGCAACAAGGTGATATTTCAGGCATCACTTTATTGGGTGATCATTTTTTACAGACAAAGCCCGAGCTAGCAATGAAGTACTATGAGATGGCCGCAACTTACGGCGATAGCGTCGCTAGTTATAAGCTAGGACAATGTTATAGACACGGTACTGGAGTAAAGCAAGACTTAGAAAAAACATTTGAATGGTATAAACGTTCCGCAATTCAAGGAAATGTAAAAGGGATGTTCTTTCTTATGTGCTGTTATTCTAAGGGAATGGGTACTCAAAAAAACGCCGGACAAGCAAAAATTCTGGCAAAACAGATCTTAGAAATAGGCGTTGAGACATTAGATATACCCAATAAAAGAAGATATGAATTCAGTGTAATGGATGAAATTATTGTTTGCTTGGAGCGTGATGATAAAGAAGATTCAACGCAAAATGGAATGGTGACGTCTTTCGCCTATCTAAAGATGCTACACACTCGCCAACATACTGAAGAAATGTTAGTAGAATTAGTAAAAATACTTCGAGATGCCTGCTTCGAAATGCGAGATACAAGAGCTCAGGTTTTGCGTTTGGATGAGCCTACAATGGATTGTGAGATTGTAAATCACCAAGGCGAGAGCGTACCGGTGCACGGATTTATAGCAGGAATAATTGAAAGCAAAGAGTTGCATGCATCAATCGTTAAAAAAGGGACGAAGGGTGCAGGTGTTAATCTGACTACAGAACAAATTCGTCAGGTTCTTGATTTTGTTTATAACGGGACAATTACAAACCTATCACCCGATCAAATGATGACCTTACATGATGCTGTAAAGGTCATGCTACCCACATTAGTCACCTATTGTCAGCAGCGTATTAAGCAAATATTATACGACAAACCAATGGATTGCTTTGACATGATGTTAACCTATTGGGGACATTCACAGCGCTCTTTAGCAATAGAGATTTTACTTTTGGAAAAATTTATTGAAACAGTTGAATGGGCGTCAATTGCTTATTCACATCCACAAGCACAAGACTTGTATAAAATGTGTATTTCTAATCAAGAGCATCCTAGATACGTTTTAGCTGCAGCAAGCTGCTTATATGTTGGTTGGGGTGTACCAAAAGACCAAAACAAAGCGATTACGATAATTGCCCCATTTGTGAAGGGAGACTATAGGGCAAGGTTTTATTATTACAAGTGGCAAAGAGAACATGGACTTTCTTTGAAAGAGGATGGCATTCAAGAGGCTATTCAAGAAAAATATGGACCAGCTCTTTGTGGGGATGAATCACAAATAGTTCTTTCAAAAAAGCAATCCTACCAGTTAGCTGCATTGCAAGGATTTGGGTTGGGAAATTATATGTTAGGACAATGTGAGCTACATATTGGAAATCGTGAACAATTTTTTCAAAATATGAAGATTGCTGGCGAAAAAGGATTTTTTCAAGCACATTTTGCCTTATACGAAGCTCATCAGAAAGAAATTGTTCACGAGCCTCAGTTAAGAGTATCCTATAATTACTGCCAATTATTAGAGAGTGCAGGTATAGCATGGAATATTGCAAAAATTTACGCATATGGATTTGGGATAAAACGATCTACCCCTCTTGCTCGAAATCTTGCTTCCCGAGCATTAGTACTTGGACAATTAGACGATGAGAATACAGAAGAAGCTATTGCTTTTCTTGCATCTTCAAAGGAAGCCGAAGGTTTTGATATGATGGAGGAAAAAATGGAAAACTCACAAGCAGGCACACAGGAAGAGAAAGATCAAGTAATCGAAGAAGCCATAAAAATGATTTGTGCTGAAGAGAATAAGGAGGAGTTAGCTGCAGCTTGTATTTGTTCCTAATGCTGGACTTTGCACATTTATAAACCGCGAAGCGGTAAAGAGCCACGCCAGTGGCGCCAGTGGTCATGGGTGATCGAACGCAGCGAGAGAACCCATGGAAAATGCCCCCTAAATCTAAGCCACAACGTGGCGACAGAAGCAAGTGGTGCTACCAAACATCACTTGCTTCAATTTCTTATTTTAAAATTAGCTAACCACACCTGGTTTGACTCCTGCAGCAACACCCCTAGTAATACTAGCAGAATGGGCTTTTCTTTCCCCCTGTTCCTGTTGCTGCCCTTGTTGAGGCGCATTTAAGTGCAAAAGGAATTTTCGCATCCTTGCCGGTGAAACAACAATTTGCGAGTTTTCATCAAACTGAATGAATAAGCCCCTATTAGATTGATGTGTTAAATGAATAGCTGTAAAACCCGCAGCCACTAATGCTACAGTGGCATTAAAGACAATCCAACAAATAGCCATGACTAGAGTAACTTTGCCGATCGTGCTGCGTAACATTTCCGCATTCATGTTGTTGTAATTTCGATGGGATTCTGAAGCATATCTCCACGTTTCATTAAACACGCGATGCATATGGATCATAACTTGAGCACCTATTGTAACTGCAGGTTCATTTTGTCCAGGCGCTTGTGCTGCCATAGCTGGTTCCATAAAGGTCCTATTGTGTAGTTTTCTTGGTCTGATAATTTTTAACGACTGTATCTATTGCATTTTTTAAAGGAGCATTTACCCATGGCAAATGATCTGTGACTTGCTTTCCCCATTCGATATAGGCATCTTGTCGCGCTTTATCCCAATCTGGTGGTGGATTCGTTGCCACGTTAGTCATATTGTATAATTTGTCGGCTAATTTAATTTGAGCTGCCCCTGCAGATTTGTGTGAGGCGTGTTCTACTTGCAAACGCTTTCTATCGGCTTGCAAAAGACTTTTGTCATCTGTCACTTCGCGAACAAATCCTTCGACACGTGATCCGAAAAGCGATTTTAGCATTTCAAATGTTGTCTCAGTGTCTTCGACAGTATCATGTAGAAGAGCTCCGATGATCACATCAGGGTCTCTAACATGTCCTAGGTTAACTAAGGACTCTGCAACGCCTATGGGATGGATGACATATGGAGTTTGTGTGGTATCCTTGCGCGTTTGTTTGCGATGCTGAGCAGATGCAAAGATGGTTGCGTCGATGATGCGATGCACATCGCTTGACACTAGGCCCTCCCCTGCCACATAGATCTGTTGAACAGATTTTGAGAAGGAATCAAATTGTTGCATGACTGCAGGATGGTCTTTGACTAGGCTTTGGAGGATTTTGCGTGCGCGAAGAAAGTGGTCAGCGATTTCCTGTTTTGCGTCAGCTTGTTGTGTTTTCCATGTAATTTGATGCGGTATGGTATCGTCTGCATATGTAACGCCAAAAATAATTAGTAACAGTGTAGTGAATAATTGAGATGTTCTTTTCATAGAGCCTCATAGTTTTTTGATTTGTACTTTAGCAGAACAATATTTTAATTACAGCAAAATTTGTATTGGATTCTTTGTCCAATTCTTGATAAATTATGATTCCATTATCTGAAACAAATGACTGGAGGATGCAAATGCGACGTTTATTTTTTATTTTAGCTCTATTATCAGGGGCTGTGCTTAACGCGGAGTTCTTTTTTACTCCCCAGATGGTTTCCTCTCACCTCAAAGGATACTCTCAAGAGGAAATTGAGTTACTGAATAAAGATCTAAATGTTGTTCGTAGCGTATGTCTGGATGGTACAAAGAATACAGAGGAGCGCTTTTACCTAGCGACTGCAGGGGCTCCTGGAGCCCGCAAAACGACGATTCTTGAGAAATTTGTATCGTTGCATCCTGAGTACCAAGGTGGAGTCTACTTAGATCCAGACCCAAGAACTTTAAAATTTATGGTGCACACGTACTATGCGCGATCTTTGAGCCCCCTCGTCATTTCATCGACAGGTAATTATGATAAAGTGATTAAGAACGCGTACGAAAAGTGGAGAGCGGGTTCAAACTATATTGTTTTGTCACTTCTTGAAGAGTCCTTTGCAGCGGGTCGTAGCATTACCTACGGCACCACTTCAACCGGAGCTCACACTCCCGACTTTTTTGCTAGACTCAAAGAAAATAACTACGAAATTGTGTTGCTTCTCTGCTCTTGCCCGGATGAGGTCCGCTACAAGGCAGTTGATTACCGCAATCGCGTTGTCCGTTTTTATCAATCTTCTCCTGAAGATGCAGTTGCAAAAGGAGCTCTCTTTTCTCAAAGAATGGATGCTTATTTTACCTATGCTGACCAACTCTATTTTTATTGGAGCGACAGTGTGTTTGCTCCAGAGAAGTTAGCTGGTACATGGTCCAAGGGCAAACTGGACATTCTAGACAGCAAAGCGATGCAACAGTTTGTAGATAAATACGAGACCGATCGATCCGCTCTCAAAGAAAAAGGCGTGATGATCCCCTCTTTTGGAGCCTTTTTGAAATAAATAGCATTGGTTGAGTAGGCTGTGCTAACGCCTGCAAGGCCGGAATTTCACAGCTGCGCAAGCGTTTATTCAACAAATTGCAGAATTGCAGGCTTGACCCCTTGAATTCAGGGTAAAATGACCAGACCGGGACGGTCTGGCTACCATATTGTTTGAGGCTTCTGTGATGCTGTTCTGCTGAAACTTCACTACAATGGGAGTCCAGAGGGTTCATACCCTTTGGCAGGGGTTAACCCTTAGAGGCGTACTAGCATCCATACTTGATAGGAGTTGTCGTAAAAGTTTACTTGTACGGGAGTCTCTGATTGCGTCAGGTTATAAATCCCGGTCTCCATAATTGGTGAGTTTTCATTGCCAATAATTTTCCAAGCGGCAATCTGTGTCTGAGGGTCTACGCGCCCAAGCACCCCGTGGGTGATATTAGTTGTAGTATTAAAAAGTGTTCCTTGGATACTCCCCTCTTTGCTTAAGGAAAGCTGTAAATACAGATTAGGCGTAACAATAGCTTCCCCTTGCTTGATGACGGCAAAATTACCTATAGGTAACCAACCTTGCCCTGTAGAATTAGCAGAGACCACTTGACTCGAAAGCTGTGCTTGTTGCTCCTGATAACTACTTATCTGAGGGATTGGTGCATAGCCGGAATATGAATCAGAATAAGCATAAGGATACCCCTCCTCATAGTCGTAATAATAGGGTGTTCCCCATCCCCAAGCCCCCCACGCAGCAACTGTTCCCCAAGAAGCGCCTCGCCAGTAGTTTCCGTCTCGATTCCAGTTTTGATTGTGATCGAGATCGTTGCGGATATTATTTTGACTCACACGTTCGCGAATACCGTTTGCGTTATTTTGCCACTGCTGTCTATCCCCTCTTTTACCAGATAGGTTCTGCACAGCCTGACTTTGGCCGCCTGTAGTAGTTCCTGATGAATTGAGAAAATCTTGAACTTGGTTTCTTGTTGCATTTGTGGCAGCTGGACTGCCTGGATAGTCACCTTGACGTGGACGGTCTCTCATTAACTGATCACGTGCCTGATCATACGTTTGTTGATGTCCTGGAGAGAACTCGCGTCCTCCTGGAGCCCAATACTGCGCCACTTCCTGAGCTTCTTTTTTATTGAAAGCAGAGATATAGGAAGAGGATTTTTGTCTAATCGTATCCGTTTCATTGCTATCCATGCGTCCAAATAGGGAAAGTGCGACGAAAGCCAAAATAATAAATTTTTGCAAAGTAAGCTCCTTATAGAAATTAATTTAATCCATAAAACAACGTAACTTTTTTTTCAAGAAAATGTAACCAGGCTGTCCGGGGTTGATCGTTTTTATCGTTTAATTAATCTATCATCAATAGTTTTTTTCGCTATTTTGCATTCTCTATTTTTACAGTCCTCTCCAGTCCTGAAAAAAAACAGGTTTTATTGTTGTTTTTTTGTTTAATTTGAATTACACTATATTTCTAATTTGTGAAAAAATTTTTAAAATCGCGGAAGACAAACGGCCGTGGAAAAAAGCAAAGACCTTACATAAACAAAGTTAAAGGAGTATTTATGACAAATCAATTATTACGTTTATCGACGGATTTAATCTTAAATATCGCTTCCTTCGTAGACATAAAAGAACTTTGTCGTTTTAGACAATCGAATAAACTAGCAGCCAGAGATCTAACGGATGATATGATCTACAGATCAATGTCCTGTAGAAGCCTACTTTCTTCTTTAACCTTTTCATCAGCTCATGTGAGATTAGAAACTCTTTTGCACCGACCATTAATAGATGTTGATTCGCCTTTAGCAACTCAATTGATTCCTATTTTAGTAAGCAAAGCTCTTTGTTTAATTATGCAAGAAGAGTCTACTGTTCATTTTGTTGATGCTTCAGGAATAAAGCCTTCTACTTCGTTCTCCGACTGTAGACTGTTAGCTAAATCAGAAAAAAATGCCTTTTTCTGGCATCAACGTAAAGTTCTACGCTTTGATACAAATTCTTGCCTTCCCACTACGTTTGAAGCTCAAGCAAAAGCAGAGGGAGAAACGAAAACACAAGCTGCTCACCCTCTTAGTATGGCTAAAAACTGTTTCGTTGAGGGAAAACTGATGTTTGCTGTTACAGAGTCACGTTTTCTTTCTTGCTGGGAGCTTGATGCAGGTACTTACACATTAAAATATAAAGAAAACTTGTTATCACAACCTCGAGACGAGGTGGAAAGTTTCTGTAAGTTAGGTGGCCTTTTATTGATCAAAACCCAAAATCGACTCAGGGTCATTGATTGCAAGTCTACCTATACTGACATTACCAAAGATGCAGGAGTTACCCAGGACTTACTTTACCATTGGACCCATTATGCCGTTAATTCAAACTTTTTATTTATTATTCAGAAGAACGATGAGGAAGCTTACGAGTTTATTGCTTATGCTATCGAGAACAAGAAATTTGTGGAAAAATGGTCTATTGAGGACGAAGATTTATTCAATATTGAAGGATGCTATGCAACTGAAAAATATTTAGTGATTGATCAGTATTGCGTATTGGATGGATCTGAAGGTTATATGTCATCAGGTTCTTCGGTTTTTGATGTTCATACAGGTCAAATGCTACAGCAATTGGAATCGATAGATGAGACTGCTGATTATGCTCATTCCGTCGGATCTCAGGTTCATTCCCATTTTCTATCTCATGCGATTGGTAACCGTCGTTACATTTGGGATTTAAATGCAGATGATCCTCTGCTAACACGTACATGGGACCATAACATTAGCTGTATTTTCTCCATTACGACTCTGCCGGAAAGTCGCGATCTCCTTGCGTTATTAGCGTATCAAGCTAAGCGTGTTGTTATCGCTCGTCTTACACTAAAAGCGCCTCCTCAGATTGAACAACAAACTAAAGAACAAGTTGAACAGCAGACTAAGGCTGATGGCGAAGGTGCAGAAAGATCGGCAAAGCGTCGAGGAATTGAGTCTCCTACTGACAGCTAGTATTTCTTTGTATCGTCAGAGGTCTTTTCGTCATAATCAGCGATATCTTCAGGATATGGTTCAACAGTAAAATTGTGTTGAATAACACGCCAATCTGGCAAATAACAATCCTGAATAGGCCAAGAGGAAGCTTTTCTTAATAATTGCTGAGGACAAATAACAATTTTATTAGGATTCTTGTTAAGATACGCACCCCACCAGGAATAGGTCGAATTTGAAATAATCTGATGTTTCATTAGGGACATTAAGTGCAGATCTTCAATCGGATCATTTCCTTCAATGAATACAAAGCTTTTATCAGGGAACAATTTTTGAAAATTTACCTTACACCAGTTTATGCGATCGGAAAAAATAACAAATGTTGCTCCATTTGGGCTCTCTGCAAGTGCCAACTTAAAAAAGTTTATACCTACGAAGGGAAGCCCCCCTTCATGAAGATCTTTCGAATACGTACGGACATGAATGGCAACAGTATTGGGATTTTCAATTAATTTTGCGTATTTGCTCCGTACATGATCTAATACGGCAGAGCAGGGTTCAAATAGCGCGACAAGCTTGTCATAATGGTGGTGTAAGTACTTCCAGCTAACGAATTGACCCTGTAAAGAAAGGTTTGTGTTGTTCTTACAGCGTGGGATAGGTTTGTACGCTAATGGAGCATAGCTATATTGTTTATGAATTTTATGGGGAAAATCGCTTGTGTTCAAGCGAAAAAAAATCCTGTCCCGGTTATAGGTCAATTGATCGGTCTCTTTAGCAAAATAGGGTCTGTTAAAATAAGGAAATACCGGCGTAAAATTATGATCCCAGGCGTAGGCTAAAATTGTAGATACAACAAACAATTGATTCCCTAATCTTCCCCAGGACGGGTCGTCACCTACAACAAAGCCAACTGGACCGGTCTTTTCTGGTTTTGGATGTTTCTTCTCTTTTAATTTATTTTTACTGGTCTTTTTTTTTGTTTTTTTTGTTTCTTTCTTTTTATTTATCTTCTTTTTATTAACTTTTGTTTTCATTTCAATGTTGCGAAAATTGGAATCAATAGATTCACTAAAAAATGAAGCATGGATGGGATTACAGATTACCAGTAAAATTAATAGAACCATTGCCCATGTGTTCGTTCGATTATTTTTAATCATCTATCAAAAATCTGGTTAAAAATGTTTAATCACTAAACATTTACCAAATAGCGATATAAATAATTATTGTCACATGTTATTAATTCGCTGGCTGTAATTGTCTTTCCGAGTGACCTTGCGAACGCAAGCCATCAATGACCGAAGCCACTTGTTCACTTGGAACATCGTAACGCTGTAGCACTCTTGTGAGCATCTCGAGGGACGTTCCAAATTCATCAGGAATGACGTCATTGGCTCCCAGATGACGCAGAGCCTGCACATCCTTAACATAACGCGAACGAACAATGATGTACGCATTTGGGTTTACGCGTCGTGCAAGCATAATTGCACGTCGTGCTGCATTTTGGTCGTTGATCATTACAGCAATAGCCCGAGCGTCCTGGAGATGCAAGTGCCTTTGCACACTTTCGTGAGTTGCATCGCCAAAGTGTATAGGCTCCCCTTTTGCCTTTTCGGTGCGAACCGTGTCCGGATTCATCTCTAAAATGACATAGGGAACGTTTGTGGCCCTTGCAGCATTAGCTAGACTGCGCCCTGCGATTCCAAATCCCACAATAACAATATGGTCTTTCAATGCATGTGCGTGGTGGGAAGGAGCTGCTTGCAATCCGCTTTTCCAATGTTCTGGAATCGGCAAGCGCATGATCCAGTTGACAACTCCGTGAGAAAAACCGATTAAACTGGGAGTTAGGGCCATGGTAAATAGCGCGACAGCAAGAAACAGTTGGTAAAGGTATTCGTTGCCTAGTCCGAAGTGAATTCCTGCGCTAGCTAAAACGAAAGAGAACTCCCCTATCTGCGCTAATCCGATTGCCGCCAGGATTGTAACGCGTAGAGAAAGGCCTAGAGTCAACGATGTAAAGCCCACTATAGCAGCTTTTAGGAGAATCACGCCAATAGTGATCCCTAGGATCAGGAACGGCTGAGCCAGTACAAAGCGTACATCTAACAACATTCCGATAGAGACAAAAAAGAGGCTTGAGAAGATGTCTTGAAGTGGTAAAATGTTTCCGATAGCTTCGTGACGGTAGTCCGATTCTGAGATGATTAGGCCTGCTAAAAAGGCACCGATAGCGATCGATAGCCCGATGCTTGAGGCTAACCACGCCACAGCAAAGCATATTGTGAGCACGCTTAGGGAAAAGAGTTCGCGACTACGCGCTTTTGCTAGTTGGTACAGTAGTGCTGGAACGATTTTGGTAGCGGCTACAAAGACCACTGAAATGACGACAATCCCCATGAGGAGGTGAAGGACTAGAGTGAAATCGAATACAGGACTCCCCTCTGCGGTTCCCAGTACAGGCGTTAGTAGCATCATAGGGACAGCGGCAATGTCTTGGAAGATGAGGATCCCTAGGATTAGACGTCCATGGGGGCTGTCGGTTTCGTCGCGTGCGTCGAGGGATTTTAGGACAATGGCAGTGCTGCTCATTGCTAAGAGGAAGCCTAAGAAGATGCATTCTCCAAAAGGTCTGCCGACGATTTGTCCGATGCCCAATCCACAGAGTGTTGTGAGGCCTACTTGGAGGATACCGCCGATGAGGAAGTAACGTTTTACGCTCATGAGTTGGCTGATAGAGAATTCGAGACCGATTGTGAAGAGGAGGAGCATGATACCGATTTCAGCAAGCATATCGACGTCTGAGACAGCCTGGACTAGTTGAAGACCATGAGGACCGCTGAGGACACCGGTGAAAAGGAAGCCCACGATGGCAGGGATGCGGAGGCGGTTACAGATCCAGAGGACGATGACAGCGAGACCGAAGATGACGGCGACATCTTTTAGTAAAGGGATTTCCATGTTTTGGGGACCTTTGGTTGAATTGAGAATAAATAGCATTGTGGTGGGAGAAAAGTCTACAAATAACTTCTTGCAATCAGAAGAGGAGGTTGGTATGCTGTCGGATAGTTCATGGGGCAATAGCTCAGTCGGTTAGAGCAGCGGACTCATAACCCGCGGGTCGTTGGTTCAAGTCCATCTTGCCCCATATTTTCTTTTTTGTGAGTGATGATCCTGGGTTCAAATTCTAGGTTCATCGTCCTAGGGCATCAGAACAAGCCTTGTGCTATTGATCCTGTTATCAGGATTGCCTAACCACTTATAGGACATCACTCACACCTTTTTTCCTTTTGATCCGCTTCAAGGAGTAGGCATGAAACAAGTCATAAAAAATCCAAAAGTAAAAGATTACAGCGAAATAGAAAAGACTCTTTTACAATCAGTGGTACGGGGAAGGTTTGATACTTTCCGCTCAGGCTCTGTTTGCAGTCCATTACCTGAAGCCGACTTTAGAGAAACGAGTCAAAGTAGCATCTACGCTTGGGGAATGGATTATGTCTGTGGAAACGGGGTAATTGAAAACGACGGAGATCGAATTCCAACAGAAGAAGAAATCGATCAGGCCATAGAGTATTTTTCTGTTAAGAGCCTCCCCTTCATGTGGTGGACATCGGCAAAAATTTTAGAAACCAAAGGCTTTCAATTTGGAGGTATTCTTACTGGAATTGCTCTTGATATTTCTCAGGAAGTTCCTTCTGCTTCACTGATATCACCCGACTTAAAAATTAAGATTGTACAACAGGAATCTGAACTGAAAGCCTTTACAGACCTTGCATCAAACGCCTTTGCGATGAGCCCAAAGGCAACAGATCAGTGGTTGGCATTGAACGATTCCGTTATGAAAAATGGAGAGCAGGTTCATTTTATGGCTTACTTGAATGACATTCTTGTTGGAACAGCAACACTAGCGGTATCACCGTCTTCTGCAGGGATTTGGAATTTGGCGACTACACAAGAGCATCGCAAGCATGGTATTGGTGGAGCTCTAGTTCACGCAGCACTTGTTGAAGCAAAGAAACGGCACTATGACCAGGTCATGGCAATTTTGATGCCTAAGGGTTTAGCTTGGGGGCTTTTTACGAAGTTAGGATTTGAAGAGGTTTGTGAGTTTCCTTTCTACATTTACGGCGCCTCTGCTGAAGAACTGGAGAAATAGCTCATTTAGGGGGTCGGGGCTGAACCCTCGTATAAATAAAGAGAATGAAGTCCTATCTAAAAAATGTATTAATAGCACCCACTTGACAACTTTGGGTGCTTGTGTTACATAGAAAGCATGACTATTTCTAAATATAATGCTGCTATTCAGGTTTTTATAGAAACACCAGTGTTTACGGCCTCAGAGGCTAGAGCAGCTGGCATTCCATCCCGAATGCTTGCCCATTTCTGTAAAAAAGGCGTAATTGAGCGAGTGACTCGTGGCGTTTACAAAGGTTCTCAAGCAAAGATAGATATCGATTTTCAATGGGAGGATCTAGCTTTAATGGCGATGGGCATACCCAATGGGGTAATTTGTTTGATCTCAGCACTCTGTTATTATGGTCTTACAGATCAAATAATGCGGCAATTTTGGATTGCAATTCCTCATGCATCAAAGACTCCTCAAAGACCAAAAACGCGAATCATACGCATGCGAAATATTGTACTTGGTCAAACAGAAATTCAATTAGGAACTGCCCATCTTAAAATTTTTGATAAGGAAAGAACAGTGGTCGATTCCTTTCGGTATTTAAGCAAAGAAGTAGCCATTAAGGCATTACAAGCTTACCTTCGTCAAAGTGGTTCTGCTAAACCCAATCTTAATAAGCTTCTGAAATATGCTAGAACGCTTCGGGTCGATATTCACCCCTTCATTATGGCACTCACAACATGAGTAATTCTTTAAAACAATCCATGAAACAACTTCTTCGGTCGGTTGCGAAAGAACGCGATCTTACTTTTGATGAAATTTGGCATAACTTGATTCTAGAACGGTTCTTAGCCCGTCTCTGCCAATCAAAGTATAAGAGCAACTTCATTCTTAAAGGAGGATCTCTTCTTGCTCGATACATACCCATAGGACGCGAAACAAAGGATTTAGATTTCTTGGTTGATAAACTGCAAAATACAGAAGAGTTCTTGAGTAAAGCCTTCGATCACATTTGTAGCGTTCGCATCGAAGATGGATTTGAATTTGAAAAAGTGAAAATAGGCAAACTTGCACATCCCCGAATGGACTATACAGGCATTGAAGTGCTGCTGTTAGCAAAGCTAGGTGGGCCACAAACGTATATTCAGATTGATCTTGGTTTTGGGGATATAGTAGAGGCTATTGACTATTCTATGGACTTAACATCAACATCGCAAGGTCCCCTGTTTGAAAGCAAAATTCAAGTGCGCTCATATCCCAAAGAGTTTATTTTTGCAGACAAGCTTGAGACAGTAGTTCATCGTGGCATGGGTAACACTAGAATGAAGGATTTCCATGATCTCCACTCTCTCATCTCTTTAGAGAAATGCTTAGATCCCGCTTACACTGACAAGGTCGTGATGACAGTTTTTAATCATAGACAAACTCAGCTGAAATTACCCCTAAAGCTTGATGTTGAATTTACAGAGATATTGCAACCGTTATGGCGGGAATATCAAAAGGATCTTCCAAGCAATCAGGTTGCGATTAAACCCCCAGAGTTAATTCAGGATGTGATCTCTTACATTAATTCCTGGTTAAAGAATAATACGAAACTATGCATTTCTGAATAATAATTAAGTTGTTTTAAAAATTTTTTTATTGAAGGAAAAAGTGTGTTATCACTTCCTATCACGTTTTTAGGAAGCTCTACAATTGGATTTTAAGCAATGCAATTCAATATGGTGCTCAGCCAGAATGCCATAGCCATTAAGCTTTACGAAAATTATCGGTTCATTTCCTCAAGCAATCCGAAACCCGGATGGAGTTATCAAGAATTGATCCACGGACAAATAAAATTACGAAAACGAAATTCTCGTTTCCTGAAGCGGCCGGAATGCTTCGCGCTTTCGATATTACCCTTGTTTAGAAGGCATGATGAAGATCATAGCTTCCACAAATTTTAACTCTGAGTTATTACGGTTGCATTTTAGAAATGGCGCTCACTTCTAAAATGCAATCTCTGAAACTATTTGCAACGACAATTGCTTCCACATGCGCAATTATAACCACACTGACAATTCTCTCCGCAATTGCATGCTTGAGATGAACATTGACATCCTGAATTAGAAAAACAGCCACAATGTCTCTCTTGGGTACAGGTACAATTTTGGCAATTGCAATTGCTCATATTGGGAGTAGCAGAAATAAAGCTAACTGCCATAAGTGAAGCACCTAAAAAACCAAGTATCATTTTCATAATTTTCCTTTTTTTGTGTAAAGTTTAAAATATTTCTATTAAGCTAATTCAATGCAGCAGCAATTATCTCCACATGAACAATCACTGCCGCAACAACATTTTTTATTTTGAGTACACGAACTCTTCTGTTCTGTTCTAAATGATTGCGTAGATGCAGCAGCTAATTTAAAGTTTTTCTTCTTTCGCATTTTTTGACTTTGTATCGCGTTAGTGTAAAGGTAAATGTCATTTGTAACTATGGTATATTCGACTCTTAAATAAAGTCAACAGCCAATAAATTCCTTCTTCCTAAATACCAAAACTATTTTAGAAATATAAGCTATCAAGCACGCGCAGCTGGTCAGAGACCTTTTTAGAAACGGTCAACTTGGCTTTATTTCAGCATCGAATGTTGCTCGTTAGAGAAGCTTGGATAATCCAAGCTTCCTAATCTTTAGCGCTGATTATACATATTTCGATCCTGTTGCATCATTCCCCTTTCTGTGTTTTCAAATCCGTTAATCGGCAGTGCGGCTGGATCGCTTGGTACATAGGGGCATGGAACTTATCATTGATCGGGAAACTATCGACAGCTCAATTTAAGAGAAAGGTTGCAGTAAAGGACTGTAAGATTTAAATTATAAATGCTGCGGAATTGTGGCTTACAGATTATAAAATGAATACATAAAAAGGAATTTTTAGTATTCAATGAATAATACTTTTTTTGTTACAGTTGTTTCCATTAAACATTAGATATAATACTGGAAGAACGAATAGTGTCAATATTGTCGATGAGATAATTCCTCCAATAACGACGGTCGCCAGCGGCTGCTGCACCTCAGCTCCACGACCTGTGGCTATTGCCATGGGGATGAAGCCAAATGATGCTACAAGAGCTGTCATTAAGATGGGTCGCAATCGCATGACTGATCCTTCAACAATGGCGTTTTCTAACGTATAATCCCTCTCCTGATATAATCGTTTTATAAATGAAACCATGACTATACCATTCAATACTGCAACACCAGATAAAGCTATAAAGCCTACACCAGCAGAAATTGACAAGGGAATCCCCCGTATCCATAAGAAGATAATCCCCCCTGTTAATGCTAAGGGAACTCCTGTAAATATAATTAACGCATCTTTAAGAGATCCAAAGGTTGCAATTAGCAAAATAAAAATTAATCCTAAAGCAATTGGGACAACAATTTGCAATCTTTGTGACGCCGATATGAATTGCTCGAATTGACCACCCCACCGAAGCCAATATCCAGCAGGAATAGAAACATTATCAGCGATCTTTTGTTGCGCTTCATCTACAAACCCACTTAGATCTCGCCCCCTTACATTCGCAGTCACATTAAGGACGCGTTTGCCATTTTCTCGACTAATCTGGTTAGGTCCTTCCTTTATTGAGAATTCAGCAACATCTCCTAACAAGATACTGGGGTATTGATTTTGAGAAGGTTGCTCCTTAGCATGTAGAGGAATAGGAATTCGTTTTAAGCTTTCAATATCTGTTCTTATTTTTTCAGGCAGCCTTACAATGATTTCAAAGCGTTTATCTCCCTCAAACACTTCACCTGCCTGCCTACCTCCCATGGAGATGGCTATAACTTCTTGAACATCTGCAACGTTTAATCCATAACGAGCTAATAGAGTTCGATTCAGCTCTATGGTTAACACCGCAAGACCTGTAGCTTGTTCAATCTTGACATCAGACGCACCAGGAATTTCTTTTAAAACTTTTTCAATTTCTGCTCCAGATTCTAGAAGTACTTGCATATCGTCACCAAAAATTTTAACGGCAACATCACTCCTTACCCCTGAGATAAGTTCGTTGAATCGCATTTGGATAGGTTGGGTAAACTCATAATTATTCCCAGGTAGTTCCTTAAGGGCTTTCTCCATGCGTTTGATTAGTTCCATTCGAGGTAAATTAGGATCGGGCCATTCCGACCTTGGCTTCATGATAGCAAATCCATCTGTAACGCTTGGAGGCATTGGATCAGTTGCAATTTCAGCTGTCCCGATTTTAGCAAATGTCTCTTTGACTTCAGGAAATTCTTTAAGCTTTTTCTCAACAATATCCTGCATGCTTATAGCCTGATTCAAGCTCGTGCCGGGTATTCTTAGAGCATGAATAGCCATATCGCCTTCATCGAGACTTGGTAAGAACTCAGCTCCCATTCGACTTGCCAACACCAGACAAAAAGCCACAAATATTACTGCTCCTAATATCACTAAATAACGAAAAAATAGAGCTGTTTTTAATAGGGGTTCATAAGCCTTCTTACCAAATCTGATAATGAAACTTTCTTTTTCAGAAATCATTTTGCTCAAAAAGGTGGCAATGGCAGCAGGAATGAATGTTAACGATAAAAGGAGAGCCCCTGTCAGTGCTAAAAGAACTGTATAGGCCATAGGATGGAACATCTTCCCTTCCACCCCAGATAGTGTTAGGATAGGTAGATAAACGACCATGATGATGAGAACCCCAAAAATGCTAGGGCGAATCACCTCTTTTGTGGCGTCTATAACAACGGCATTACGTTCATCCTTATTGAGTTGTTTACTAAGCTTTTGCTGTTCTTCAGTAAGTCTACGCAAACAGTTTTCAACAATAATAACAGCACCATCTACGATAATACCAAAATCAAGCGCTCCTAAACTCATTAAATTTCCACTGATTTTATAGTAAACCATTCCGGCTATTGTAAACAGCATAGATAGAGGAATGACTAAAGCAGTGAGAATCGCGGCTCTAATATTACCTAATAGAATAAACAAGACCACGATGACTAGTAAAGCCCCCACATAAAGATTCTTTTTTACTGTCTCGATAGTGGAATCCACTAATGTTGTTCTATCATAAACGGGTTTGGCGATGATTCCTTTAGGTAGAGTTTCATTAATCTCTTTTATTTTATCAGCCACGGAATGAGAAACAGCTCGACTATTTTCACCAATTAACATGAATACAGTTCCCAAAACAACTTCTTCACCATTTGATGTTGCAGCACCTGTTCTTAATTCCTCTCCCAAAATGACATCTGCAACGTTTTCAATATAAATTGGAATTCCATCTGAACTCTTAACTACAATTTTACGTATATCTTCCAGATTTTTTACGCGACCTGGCGATCTGATTAGATATTGGTGACCATTTCGTTCAATATAACCTGCGCCTATGTTTGAATTATTTTCTAACAGGGCCTTCACAATATCATCCAAGCCTAAGCCATATGCAATAAGCTGTCCGGGATAAGGGGTGATGTGAAACTGTTTTCTATAACCACCAATTGAATTGACATCCACAACACCAGGGGTATTACGCAATTGTGGCTTGATAATCCAATCTTGAATAGTTCTTAAGTCTGTTGGTGTATATTTTCCTTCCTGAGGATTTGTTTTTTCCTCTTTAACGACATACATAAAAATTTCACCAAGCCCAGTGGCTATAGGACCCATGATAGGGGTGATGTCATCCGGAAGCTTACTTTTGATTTCCTGCAACTTTTCACTAATCAGCGGCCGGACAAAGTAAACATCGGTTCCATCCTTAAATACAACAGTCACCTGGGAGAGACCATACCTTGATAATGATCGTGTATAATCAAGGTAGGGCAGACCTGACATCATCGTTTCAATAGGGAAGGTAATTCTTTGTTCTACTTCGAGAGGAGAGTACCCAGAAGCTTCTGTATTGATTTGAACTTGAACATTTGTAATATCTGGAATAGCATCTATTGGAAGACGTTGATAATTATAAACGCCCAGGACAATCAAGACTAAAACGCCTAAAAAAGTGATCCAACTATTTTCGATCGAATATTTAATGAGTTTATCAAGCATGATTTATCAAATGTTTAATGTTCATGTTTGGCTCCGGATTTTTCTAAATCAGCTTTAAGGATGAAACTATTTTCAGACACGTAGCGATCACCCGGATTGATTCCAGATATAATTTCTACCCATTCTTTATTTTTTCTTCCTAATTGTACAGGCATGACTTCAAATAAATTACCAACAGATAGGAAAACAACATCCCAATCTCTAAATGTCTGCAAAGCCCCATCCTTAACAGCTACATGAATGGGAACATTTTCAACAGTAATTTCTCCTGAGACGAATAATCCAGGTTTCCATGTTTCGTTAGGATTGGTTAATACAGCTCGTGCTACAACACTTTGAGTATTTTCATTCCCAAGAGAAGAGATATAGGATACAGCAGCTTCTTGCTTTAAGTTTCCATCTAAACTTGTTACCTGAATGGAGTCACCAACATGCACGCGAGATAAATCCTGGCGATAAATATTAAAATCCGCCCAAACTGAACTAAGATCTGAAATGACAAATATATTCTCTTGACCTGATAGATACATTCCAAGGTTGATGTTTTTCTTAATAATTATCCCATTAATTTCAGAGCGCACCTCATAATTTTGCAAGCTTTCATTACTTTCGATTACAGCTAGAACCTCCCCTTTACGAACGAAATTACCAAGCTTTTTATTTACAGCTTTCACCATCCCTGGAAATCGTGGGGTGATGTAGACAGTATTCTCTTCGTTTGTTATAATCTTGCCCATGACGTCTAGCTTGATCTCTAAAGTTATTGGCCCCGCTTCTTCGATTCTAATCATATTAGCTTTAATTGCTTCTGGCGTAAGTTCAACACGTCCTTCATAAGATTCATACTCCCATTCATAATTTTTATCTTTATTTGTAGCTATCATTTTAACTTTAAAAGAATGAGGTTCAGTGGCCTCCATAGTACTTTCTAAGTAATCGCCTTCTAGTTTAAATGGAATTTTTTCTAAACGATTAATACGCTTCAACTCCATTTCATATTGAACATCGGAAGGCTTAATGGGTGTGCCGTCCTCATAAAAATAGATTCTGAATCTAGGTGGAACTCCTTCTGGTTCAAAAATTGTGACTTCAACTTGAAACCCGTCTTTTTCTAAAAGTCTACCGCGATGAGGACCTCTTTTAAAGGCTTCTACAGAACCTGTACTAGTTACTTCATGAAAGTTGGAAGGCTGATTAAATAGAATAGGTTTAAAATAAAAAAAGCTAACCGCTCCTAGTATAGCAATAACGAGTAACGCTATTAGATTGATTATCCACGGATGATTTTTCATGTCTACTCACACTGCTGGTTAATAATTGCTTTTGATCCCGTTAGCCCTTCAAGTTGAGCTAAAGCTTTATGATACGCTTCCAAAGCCTGTAAATAACGAATTTTAGACGTTCGATAAGACCTTTCAGTCTCCAATAACTCTAAATAGTTGTATCGGGCTAATTCATAACCTTTATAACTAAAATCATAGGCTCTTTGAGCGGCTGGAAGAACAACATTCCTTAGAAGGTTTAACTCAGAAAACACTGTCTGTACAGTTGAATATGAGGTGTTTAGCTCAGTAAGAAGCTTTGTCCATATAGCTTCTCTTTCTTTCTCTAATTTTTCTAAATTCTCATAAGACTCCCATATTCTCCCTTGATTGCGGTCACTAATGGGAATGGGAATAGAAAACCCTAATACCCAAACCCATTTACCAGCTTCCTCTAAATAACGAGGACCTCCTCTCAAATTTACATCTGGATAGGCTTTACTTTTTTCAACTGCCACCCTAGCAGCGCGGAGATTGTCTTCAAAATAAGAACGCACAATTTGAGGATGCTGATCGACTAATACCCCCATCTTTTCAAGAGAAATAACCTCTGGAATCCATTCTAGATTGCCTACAACTTCAAATGCATTATTATTTGTTTCATTCCATTGAGCTGAAAGTTTATTTTTTGCATTTCTTAATTCGTTATGGGCATTATTAATATCAATAATCGCTGAATTTAATAAAACAGTAAAATTTGACTGTTCAATAACAGATGCTTTACCAGCTTGTACACGCTTCTCAACTATTGAAGAAAATCCCTGAAGAACTTTTAAATTTTCTTCTAGAAATGCAATTTTCTGCTGATTTATTAAAACCTCAATAAATAACAAAGTTGTGTCTACAAAAAGTTGCCTCTTTCTAACTTCATAATCTAAGGCCACCCTATCCCGTTCACTTTGTGCAAATTGAAGACGTGCCTTGCGTTTTCCTCCAAGCTCAATCAGCTGACTTAATAAAAGCGTGGTTTGCATGAAAATTGGAGTACCAATATTTTCAGTTTCCGCATCAAATGCCGGATTAGGACGAAAGCCTGCTTGTAAAATCCTCGCATCACCAGCTCGCATTTCATAACTAAAGGAATTAAGCTCCGGATTATTTAATAAGGTAAGAGCTAAGGCATCTGCAAGTGAACGTGAGGGTTGGGCATATATTTGGAAAAAAAATAATTGTAAAAGAAGTCCCAAAAAAATAAATTTTCGCATACCACCATTCACCTGAAAGTTTTAGGAAAGATTACTGCCTGATTTTTATAGCTTTTTTTTTTTAAATACAATACATATCGAAAGAGCTTTTGCCTTTTATTGAGTACGTGAAACAAAATGGACAAAACGCTTGCCCCACTTTAGAAAGCAAATTTTTTTCGTTTAGCTGCTATACACATATACCCTCCAAGGCAGGTTGGATTAACCTTGGTGATTCTCAGTATTGTGAATGGTGCAATCCATAAATAACACTCCATATCGACCATAGCATGCATGCTTTGCTTAGTCCATTGCATTGCTTAACCTCTTTTAGTGGTGGTAAAATTATTATTTTTTGATATTATGGTCGTTTCTAAATACTTGTGATTTTCATGGAACAAAAAAAATTAAAGCAAATTGCTATTATCGGCTTGCCAGGAAGTGGGAAGTCTACATTTGCTACTAAGCTTGGAAATATACTAAACATTCCTGTCCATCATTTAGACAAGCACATGTTTGATGGCAAAAAGAAACGAGATAAGCAAGAATTCCTATCAGTCAAAAGTGCCCTGCTTAAAGAAGGGTTTTGGATTATAGAAGGTTGCTCTTTTTCAACATTAGAAATGCGATTTGCCCAAGCAGACACCATCATCTATTTTCATCTGCCACGTTGGCTCTGCATCTGGAGAGTATGCAAAAGATTATTCACTTTTGACAAAAGGATTGCTGATACAGGCTGTCTTAATGGTATTAATTGGCTGCTCATAAAATACATTTGGAATTTTGATCGAGATAAGCGACAGGGTATCGAAGAACTTCGACAACGTTATCCCAAGGTTGATTTTTTAATTTTTCGACATCCGCAAGACCCTGAAAAATATCTAGAAAAATTAGAGCTAAAGCGCTTTTACAATTAAAAGTTTTGGAATTACTTTAGCTTCATCAGTCCCCCCATACGAATGCGCCATTCCCCCTACACCGCTCATATTTAACCTATTATGAATTATCTTGCTTTCTGTAGTTACGTTTCTGTCTTCGTACTTCCCGAAGCAACATGTTATGTATTCTAACAGAGCATTGCATAAAATTGCAACATATGTTATGATGAAAAGAAAAGGATTGTGTTTATGGAAACATCTTTAGGTAAACGAATAAAAGCTTTGCGGCAAGCATTGAGGATAAGCCAAGAGGAATTGGCGCAAAGATTAGAGCTGGATAGAGCTTCGCTGTCTTTAATCGAAAATGATAAACGCTCATTGAAAGCTGATGAACTTATTTTACTTTCAAAATCTTTGAATATTTCGATCGATGAGCTGTTAAATCTCAAATCGTCAACAGAGGTTGTTTTAGAAAAACCTCAGAAGCCGAAAGAGAAGAAAACAGACTTACGGATTAGTGTCCCAAGAAAAAACCTGAAAAAGTTTAAGGAAGTTCTTCTCTATATATTGGGAAAGGTTGGAGCAAAACCTAATGTTGGTGAAACTGTACTCTACAAGCTGCTGTACTTCATAGATTTCAACTATTACGAAAAATATGAAGAACAACTCATTGGAGCCACCTATATCAAAAATCATCATGGCCCTACCCCTATCGAGTTTCAGTCCATTATAAATGAAATGATAGAAAACAAAGAAATTGAAGTTGTGAAAAGTAAGTATTTTCAGCATCTCCAAAAAAAATATCTGCCTCATCAAGAACCTGATCTTTCTGTCTTTAATGCAAATGAGATCAAAGTGATAGACGATGTGTTGCAAAAATTATCTGGCATGAATGCATCAACAATAAGTGAATACTCTCATCAAGATGTTCCGTGGATGGTCACATCGGAAAGGCAAAAAATTGATTATGAATCTGTATTTTACCGAACCCCTGCTTATAGCGTAAGAGAGTATAGCAACGATGAAATTCAAACACATTGAGCAGCTAGATAAATTCAAGAAAGACCTAAAGAAGCTCCTGAAAAGATTTCCCAGTCTTGAGGAAGACTTAGACTCGCTTGCAAAAGCTCAACTGTATGCTTATCACAAACTAAATGTCGATAATCATGGCATCTTTGCAATAGAAAATCTTGCACTCTCCTCTCCTAAAATTTTTAAAGTTAAGAAGTTCGCTTGCAAATCATTAAAAGGCAGAGGTGTTCATTCTGGTATTCGCGTTACATATGCATATTTTCCAATCGAAGACAGAATTGAGTTCATCGAAATCTACTACAAAGGTGATCAAGAGAATGAGGATAGGGAAAGGATCAAAAACCATTATATAAACAAAAGCTGAGCTTTAAATATGTCAAACACTTATTTTTCACAAAAATATCATCAAGTATGCTGGTCGTCCTTATATGACAGTTGATGAGATGAATCACGCAAATCCCGTAGCTTTTTATCTGTAAACTCACTAACTTGGTTGTAGCTTCGAATTTGTTCGAGAAGGTTTTGTAATCCAAAGGAAATTTCTAATGTATTGTCAACTACTTGTAAGGTTAACTGCTTGCTTTCTATTCGTTATTCCCTGCCTCAACATTTTTTCTGCAGAGGAAAACTTTCTCCTTATTAATGGTGTGACAAATGAAATAGTAGTTGAGTTAGGCCCAAACATAAATGAAGGAATGAGTCCCTGCTCAACTTTTAAGATACCTTTAAGCCTGATGGGATATGATGCTGGTATTTTAAAGGACGAAAAAACTCCAATCTGGGATTTCCAAGACGGATATGATGATTGGCTTGAATCTTGGAGAGCCCCCCAGTCACCTCAATCCTGGATGAAACACTCTTGTGTTTGGTATTCTAAGATCTTAGCCTTACGATTAGGGATGGAACAAATTCAAAAATATTTAATCTTAATGGAATATGGGAACAAGGACATATCTGGAGGACTAGGACAACCAGGACCTACAAACGTCGCCTGGATAAACTCTTCTTTAAAAATTTCTCCAAAAGAACAAGTAGATTTCATTCAAAAAATGGTCATCGGAAAACTTCCTATTTCTCCAGACTCAATTCAAATGACAAATGCAATTCTATTTAAGGAAGTGTTCTCTGAGGGCTGGAAGTTGTTTGGGAAAACAGGATGGAGTGGTTCGGATATAGGAAAAGATGGTAAAACTTTGGAGCATGGTTGGTTTGTGGGATGGATTGAAAAAGACCAAAACTTTTACCCGTTCGCCTACCTCATTCGTGAAAAGAAAATAAATCTAGATCAAAGAATTCCAAGAGTCAAACAGCTCCTGTTGGAGTCTGGGGTAATAACCGAGCCTTAAAGGCTCTATTTTGGCTCAGACGTTGAATAGACTTCTTGCCAGTGAACAATTTGCCCCAAATCGTTAAATTTAATGAGCATAATTGCATCAAAAATATCTACGTTACCTTTTAAGCGCTTTACTGTGGCCTTTAATGGCATGACGACCGTTGACTCTATATTGAGATATTCTTGTACCTCATAGTCAATGGAGTAAATATCTGAACGAAACTTATTAAGAAATTCATAATAGGTTTGATAATTTGCATCATATCTTCTTCCATTTGCCATAACCACAAATTCAGGTGCAAATAATTCTTTTAGATCGTTGATTCTTAGGTCAGATTGAATTGTTAATTTCTCTTTATTCCATTCCAACAGACGCTTTCCCTTCGAAATATAAAAGTTGGAAGCATTTGCTGCTTTATAAGTTGTGGCATCCAATTTTTCAAGAATGAAATTCACTCTTTCTTTTACGGAAACTTTAGGAATGAGAACGGTCTCATAACCAAAATTCTTATACTTGATTAGTAGCTCATCGAACTCTTTTTTGGCACTTTCGAAACTATGCTTTCGCTCTGCATCACTTGCGAAAATCTCTTCCCAAGGCGGAACCAAAAATACTGATCGATTGTATCTAAAATTTTTGGCTGCGTTTTGAAAGTATTCAGGTTGTGGATTACGTAGCTGAACTGCATCAATAATGCCTCGATCAAAAAAGACTAGCTGCTGTTGTTCTTTCTGAGAGTTAAATTGAAATACATAACGCGATAGAGCTAGATCAAGGAATTTTTCAAGATTAGTCCAAGGAAAGGCATCTCCTTTAATTGCTGTTTGCTCTTTCACTATTTGACGTCCTGGTTCTAGAACAACAGAATAACCTCTGCTTGCAAGCTCAGATAGCAGCGTAGACTTTCCACCCCCTGAACATCCAGAAATAATCACATAATTGTTTTTCACTACTGGAAAATTTGTTTCGTTCAAATAGGTATTTTCCAATGTGTAGCCAGATATATTTGGATTCATAGTCACGCACCCCAGTAAAATTAATATAAATATTTTCATCTACATTCTCTTTATAAACTTTCACACATTCTCCTATAATCTTCTTAAACGGTAGTCCTGTCAAGCCTCAATGTTTAGAAATCGAAGACTATTCCGGGTCAGGCCTGCAGTTCTGCAACTTAAAAATTTTTACTTGACCCGGGCATGACCCAGGGCATTGCTAAAAAAGAATCCATTTGCTAAATCGTGACGGTATACAATAAGTAGTCTATTTTCTCGTTTTTCCTTGCGCTTTGATAATTGCATCGAAACCAACAATTGATCGAAAAAGTGCTTATTAATGCTAAACATGTTGCAGAATTGCAGGCCCGACCTCCAAGCAAAAAATGAGGAATTATGTTTTCAAATCTTTTTGAAACTCTTTTAATTAAATTTCACTGGCTTTTCGTTATTCTTTTTCTTATTCCCCTATCAATCATTTATTCTGTTTACGAATCATTAAAAAACAAACTGTCCTTTTTTAAGGAAAACAGCTACAAAGCACATGATCTAAAAATCAAAGAAATACAGGATCAAATTAAACGTAGAAATCAAACAGATCCAAAAAAAAGAATGTGTACTGGCAGGCCTGGATGGAAAGCAATGAGCTTTCGCTCTGGTCTTTATAAAAATCAGCTTTGGAATGTTGACCTTAGCAAGCTCACCAGTATTTTTCATATTGATCGAGAAAAAAAACTCGTCTTCGTGGAACCATTGGTAAACATGAAACAGCTAACTTCTATGCTGAATCCTTTAGGGTTGACTGTTCCAGTACTTCCTGAGCTTGACGACTTGACCGTGGGTGGGTTGATCATGGGAATGGGCATTGAATCTCAATCCTATCGTTATGGACTTTTCCAGCATTGTTGCGAGTATTTTGATATAATTCTAGCTTCAGGAGAATTGGTAAGATGCTCGAAAGAAGAAAACTCAGAACTTTTTTACTCTGTGCCTGGAAGCTATGGGACGCTTGGTTTCCTGGTTGCAGTTGCTATCCGGATCATCCCAGCAAAAAAATATGTAAAGGTCCAATATTTGCCTCTCCAGAATCTTGACGATTTAGAAAAAATTCTGATGCATGAGACGCAAAAAGACAGTGATCTTGATTTCATAGAAGCCATAGTATATTCCCCTCACAAAGCGGTAATCATCAAAGGTAAAATGGAAGATGAGTGCAAGCCTGAAAGGAAAAACTCTATTGGCTATTTTTGGAAACCCTGGTTTTACAAGCATGTGGAAAAAAAATTGGACAGCAATGAATCTCTAGAGGAGTATATTCCCATACAGGACTACTACCATCGCTATTCCCGAGGTATTTTTTGGGAAATGAACGATATAATCCCCTTTGGCAATCACCCTTTTTTTCGCTATCTTTTGGGATGGTCGCTGCCGATAAAGATATCCTTGATAAAGCGAGCTCAGATACCAACACTCAAAAAATTGTATGAAAAACATCATATCCTTCAAGATATGATTGTTCCTATTTCTGATCTAAAGCAATCTTTGCTCTTTTTCGATCATAAAATTGCTGTGTATCCTATTTGGCTGTGTCCTGTTCAACTTCCAAATCTTCCAGGGATGCTCAATTTAAAAGAAAATAAAAGCCGGATGTATGTCGACATCGGTGTCTATGGTAATGTTCATTTGCCATCGTATCAGGCACTGGAAACAATCCGAGAAATTGAAAAATTTGTGAGGGAAAGAACAGGATTTCAAATGCTTTATGCAGACTGTTATATGAATCAGGAAGAGTTTCAAGAAATGTTTGACCACACTTTATATAAAAAAATGCGCGCCTTATATGAGTGCGAAAATGCATTCCCTGAAGTTTATGATAAAATCAATATTCATGCGCGAAGTTAGTGTCTGGGGTGTCGGGGGTCAGGCCTGCAATTTCTTGAAGGTAACTGTGAATGTTCTTTTCTGATATTTCTGGAATTTTTCTAGGAATGAGAGAGTCGATATCTCTTGTTCCAACCGGAGGATTTTTTAATTTTGGATCTGTTAGGTAAAGTTTGTATATAAAGAGAGCAATACCACCACCTATGACAACAAAATCTCGCCAAGGGCCTATCGATTCTAAAAATTCCGAAATGATTTTGTCTTCTTGATTGGATGTCATAACGATTTAACCGCTTTTATAAACACGTTTAAGCTCTGGAAGACGCTCTGCCATAAATTCTGCTTGCTCATGCCCTCGTAAAGGAAAGTGATATAAATCAAGAAAAGTCAAAATGGAATTTTTTGAACAGTTAAATCCAGTGAACAACCAAATGTGTCGGGATTAGGCCTGCAAGTCTGCAATTCTTTTTTTCCCTTTTTGTTTCATCAACAGGGCAATATTCGACCGGGATCATTCAATAAATTGCAAAATTGAAGGCCTGACGCCGGAGAATAAGGTTCAATGATCCATATCAATATCCGATGACTTGCCTTTTGATAAATAAACCTGACCATGTATTTTAAATATTTTAGCGTCTTTAAGTTCAAAATATGCTATTATTTCGGCTTCAATCTCATCCTCCAAGGTATTTTTTCCTTTTGCATTATATATGATAAATAGCTCGTTACCTTGTGATAGATATTTTTTATGTTTAAATTCCATTGATTTAATATTTTTCTTTTGTTCTATAACATGATCAATATATTCCTTGCGATGCATAACTACGCCATTAATACACTGTATATAATCAACATGAAAGAAAAATTCTATTATTGATTTGGGATCTTCATCTTTGTCATATAATTTATTCCAAATTTGGAATATATATTCTATATGGTTCATTATTTCTCGGACTCTTTAGAAAGTAATTATTAATTGTGATCTACTACCTTTTCTTTGCCTGGATGATAAATATTTTCATCAAGATTCTCTTTCAAAAAACCATTCCATTTCCTATCATCCTCTTAAACGGTAGGTATGTCAAGCCTCAATATAAGGTATCAAAAAAAACAGTGGGCTTTTGACTGAATTGTAACACGAAATTACAATCAGGCTTTTCGAAATCTGTGAACTCGCAAGGAAGAAGATGAAAATCACCCTGACTAAGGCTGCCTCTCAAGAAGACAAGATTACCATTCAAAATCTCGGGCGTTTTTATGTTTATGAGATGTCAAGATTTTGTGGTTTTTTACCGACTTGGGAAGTTCCTTCTAATGGTCTATTTGAATGCATTGATCTTAGTTCTTATTGCGAGAAACCCGATAGGCATGCGTTTTTGGTAAAAGTGGATGAGGAATTGGGTGGATTTGTATTAATCAATAAAGTAGGCAGCACACCTGATGTAGATTGGAACATTGGTGAATTTTTCATTGTTTCCAAATTTCAAGGAAAAGGCGTCGGGCGCTATGTGGCAGAGCAAGTCTTTAACCAGTTTCCTGGAGTATGGGAGACTTCTCAAATTCCAGAAAATGCAGCTGCAATAAAATTTTGGGATCGTATTGTCAGCCGATATTCATTTGGTCAATTTGAGAAAACACTTAAGACTGTTCCAGATCCCAAGCCACACCCTATGATTATTTTAAAATTCACCTCTCAAGGAAATTCGAATATTCAAAGTAAAGAGAATATGTATAAAGTAGTCGTCGATTATGCACCAACCGATGCTGATAATGCCGTTGTAAGAGAGGGCATTGATGCATTCAATGAGAAGATATTAGGAGAGAGAGATAAAGCAGTTTCCATTTTTTTGAAAAATGATTCGGGCAAGGTTTTCGGCGGGATACAGGCATTTTTAGGTACGGAATCAATCTATATCGACACCCTATGGGTTGAAGGAAATCTTCGAAAACAAGGATACGGCGGAAAATTGCTAGATGCAGCAGAACAAGAAGCCATTAAAAATGGATGCATTTTTTCTCTATTGGATACTTGGGACTTTCAAGCGGAAGAATTTTATTTGAAAAGCGGCTATGAACGAATAAGCGAAATAAAAAATTACTGGCTTGGTCATTCAAAAATCTTTCTAAGAAAGAATCTAAGATAGGATGCAAACGTTTGGGGTCAGCCTGTGCCGTAAGAAGTTTGGTCTAATGTCTAAAGAAGGATATATTACAGCCAAATTCAGCTGGAATTGAGAAGCGTTGGGTTGACCCTTAGCGATCGAGTTTAGAAGTGATAAAACACTCACGAAAACAGGATTTATGAATATCGAATATTTGATTATTTGCATTACCTCATTCCTGATCTCCATCATTACACTATTTTCAGGATTCGGATTGGGAACTGTTTTAATGCCAGTGTTTGCCATATTTTTCCCTCTTTCTGTAGCTATAGCATCAGTAGCAGTTGTCCATCTTGCAAACAATCTTTTTAAGGCTTTTCTAGTTGGGAAATATGCTAAAACTAGTGTTGTAATAAAATTTGGTATTCCAGCCGCTCTAGCGGCAGCTTTAGGAGCATATCTGCTAAGCTTTTTTTCAAATTGGCCACCTATCTCTTCATATCACCTTAATGGTTTAGATTTTAAGATTACTATTATAGGAATAATAGTCGGCAGCATTGTTATGTTTTCCTCGATTTTTGAATTGGTTCCTCGATTTTCTCGCTTATCTTTTGACCAAGAGTACATCCCTCTTGGTGGAGCTATTTCTGGTTTTTTTGGAGGGGTTTCAGGCAATCAAGGAATTCTACGCTCAGCCTTTTTAATAAAATCAGGATTAAGCAAAGAAGAGTTTATCGGTACGGGTGTGTTATGCAGTATTATTGTAGATGTCATTCGCATACTTGTTTACGGTTGGGCTGTATATACCCAAAAGTTGACAGAACCTTTTTCACAAAATATGATCGGAATTGTAACCGCAGCATGTATCACCGCTTTTCTTGGATCGTATATTGGATCAAAACTGACACACAAGATTACATTTAGAATGCTTCAACTCATTGTCGGTTCAATGCTATTGATATTGGGTTTTGCAATCACAATTGGAGTAGCTTAAACATAAAACAAGTTCCTTCATTGAAATCTAAAAAATCTATAACCTGCCTGTAGCGCTTGCCTACGAATTAGGGGCGCAATCAGGGGTTAAAGTAAACGTTTGGGATCAGATCTGCCCTATGTGGGCTTGCTGCAGAAAAAGCAGCTTGCGCGAGTTAAATTAGCCGATCCAACTTTAAGCAATACGGTACAAAACTTTGGACTATTGTGGAGAAATGACCGATTTGCTATAGGTTGAAGTTACACTCAAATAGGATAATATAAGATGGTTGAGGAAGTTCGGTGGTCGCCCTATATTGTAGGAGGGCTGATAGGTGTTCTGGCTTGGATAGTCTTTGGTTTTATGGACGAAACCTTGGGTGTCTCCACAACATTTGTTCACGTAGCGATTTTGGTAGAGAATTGGATCATTCCCGAACATGCCGCGCAACTAAGGTATTTTAAGGAAACGATTTCAAAAAGTAATTTGATTGACTGGCAATTTGCTTTTGTTTTGGGGATATTTGTCGGTTCCTTCTTAGCAGCGTATTTAGCGCGATCGTTCAATACCAAAACTGTAACAGAGCTCTGGGGAAGATGTTTTGGTTACTCCCCCACTAAACGTTTTGTAGGCGCTTTCTTCGGTGGCATTTTAGTCATGTTTGGAGCAAGACTTGCCGGGGGGTGCACTTCAGGACATGGGATCTCTGGGGGGCTACTATTGGCCATCTCTAGTTGGCTTTTTATCTTGTCTGCTTTTTTAACAAGCATTCCTTTTTCCCTATTATTTTATCGCTCCAAAAAAGAGTCTAGGAGGCTTTAGTGGATTCATTATCAACCTTGGCCATGGGCTTTATCGCAGGCATCTTTTTTGGCTTTTTTCTACGAAAAGGGATGGTAACCAGATTTGATACGATCGTCGGTCAATTTCTGTTGAAAGACTTTACTGTGATAAAGATTATGTTGACTGCCATCGTAGTCGGCAGTATCGGAGTTTATTACATGCATGAGATGGGATTCATCGAAAAGCTGCCTATTAAAAATGCATTTATCCTTGCCAATATTGTTGGGGGGATAATATTTGGGATCGGGATGGCGATTTTGGGATTATGTCCTGGAACTTGCGTAGGAGCTGTAGCAGAAGGTTCTGTTGATGGTCTGTTCGGCTTAGTCGGAATGGTATTAGGCGCAGCATTATTTGCTGAACTTTATGATTGGCTGTTCGTTATTTTCTTTGAACCAATCAATCTTGGCCCTATGACTTTATCCACTTTGACAGGCTGGTCGCCCTGGATTTTTATTACCGGGTTAACATTGGTTTCCATCATATTCTTCGCACTCATCGAACACTACGAAAGAAAACAAAAAAAAGAGCTTGAGTTATAAATTCACGGATCAAACATTCAACGAACACCACTACAAAATAGCAAGTTTTTTTTAAAAAAAGGAAAACGAAAAATGGCATTAGTATTTGAACAAATTTTGACCGAGGGAATAGCAGAGCTATCTTACCTAGTTGGAGATGATCAAGCAGGTGTTGCAGCAGTGTTTGATCCCAGGATAGATATTGATTGTTATCTGGAGCTTGCAAGAAAAAAAGGAGTTTCGATTACTCATATATTTGAAACTCACAATCATGCCGATTTAATTAGTGGGGCAAGAGAGCTTTGTCAACAATTGGGATCCGCTAAGATCTTTCTTAGCCATGCCGGAAATACAGAATATGGATATGAGCATGAAGTCCTAAACGATGGGGATAGCTTTGAGTTTGGAGGGCTTTTGATTCATGCCAAACATACTCCAGGGCATACAAGTGAGCATATGTCCTTTTTACTCATTGATAAGGGCCAAGCAAAAGGCAAAGAGGAGTGTCCATGGGGCGTGCTCACGGGCGATTCGCTGTTTGTTAATTCAGCAGGGCGACCCGATCTTGCAGGGTCATCTGAGACTCAAAAACTGGCTGAGCAACTTTTTGCAACACTTAACAATTTTTATAAAAAGCTCGACGATTCAGTAATCATTTATCCTTGTCACGGTAAGGGATCTCCATGTGGGGCTGATATTGGAGAAAGGCTTACGAGCACAATTGGCTATGAAAAAAAGTTTAATCCTTTCCTTCAATTCATCGAACAGAAACCCTTTGTAGATTTTGCAATAAAGACAGCGCCTCCTGAGCCTACTTACTACAAGCGAACTAAAGTAGAGAATGCAAAAGGGCCGCAGATTTTGGGACATCTTCCCATTATACCTGGATTACCTCCACAACTTTTTAAAGAAGCTATTTCGGAAAAAAATCAAGTTCTTATCGACACACGCTCGATGCTGGCCTTTGGTGGAGGTCACATTAGTGGTGCTCTCAATTTAGGGGCACAACCAGAAATGTCTGTATGGGCCGGCTGGCTGCTTGATAAAAACAAAAAAATTCTTCTTGTTCTGGACTCTGATGACACTCTTGAAAAAGTGATCAACATGTTTTGGAGAACAGGTTTTACGAATTTTGCAGGCTATTTGGTTGGGGGGATGAACAGTTGGAATAAAGCCGGATTTGAAATTGCTCAAATGGGGCAAATTAAAGTGCACGAGGTAGAAAAACTGGGGGAAAATATTCAAATTATTGATGTCAGATCTCCTGATGAATGGAAGAAAGGGCATATTCCTCATGCAAAACATATTTTCTTACCTGAACTTGATATAAGAAAAAATGAGATTAACCCATCTGTTCCTACGGTAACTTATTGTGCAACAGGCTACCGTGCAAGCTTGGCTGCTAGTATTCTGAAACAAGCAGGATTTAAAAATGTCATGAATCTTCCTGGTAGTTTTACAGCATGGAGAAATGCTCAGCTACCCATAGAAAAAGAAGAATCGGATAAAAAACAGGAACGAAAATGAAATCGATGTTTACTGCTTTTCAATCAAAGCTGAGTGTCCTCTCATTTTGTTTCAAAAATTGCTCCAATCGATCTAAGACATCGATCATATTTTTCCTGCCCAATCCAATACGAAAAAAGTTTCCAGAAAGATCGAATACAGATCCTGGCATAATTAAGACTCCAGTCTTTTCAACGAGCTCTTCAGAAAATTTTTCAACAGAAACAGGGATCAACAATTTTAAAACTGCCATGGTTCCTCCTTGAGGAGGTATCCAAGATAACAAGTTTTGGTGTCGTTTCATGAATGCGTCTAGAACTTCGAAATTTCTAAGCAGAATCTGACGGTTTCTCTGCAATATCTTGTCTTTCGCTCTAAGAGCAATCAAAGCCAAAATCTCACTTGGAGCACTATTGCAAATGGAAGTGTACAATTTGTATGAGCTCACTTTCTGTAGTAAATCGCTATCTTGAGTGGCTATCCAACCAATTCTAAGGCCTGCAAGTCCAAATGCTTTTGTCATTACATTTAGTGTAATTCCTTTTTCATAGACATCTGCAACAGAGGGAAGTCGATCCTTTTCTTCTATTTCAAGATAACGGTACACCTCATCACAAAAGATATAGGTTCCATGCTTTCTAGCTAATTCAATGAGACCATCAAATACATGTTTGTCTAAGATAGCCCCTGTTGGGTTGTGGGGGTAGTTTATAACAAGCAACTTCGTATTCGGAAGAAAGACTTTTTCTAGCTCTTCCAGTTCTAGTCGCCATTTGTTTCCAAAATCTAGCTGGACACTTGTGACATGAGCACCAAACGTTTCGGGTAGAGTTTTTAACGATTGATAGCAAGGATCGATCACGATAACATGATCCCCAGGTTCTATAAGCGTTCGCATCACACAATAAATTCCCTCTTCAGCTCCTGCAAAAGTAATAATTTTTTCACTATCAATCTGAGAATAGAGGTTAGCTATCTCTTGACGTAACAGAGGAAGTCCAGGAGATTCGGTATATCCTAAACTTAAGGATTCCCAAAGTTGCTTAGATTCCGGATCCGCAAGCTCAATTAGTTCGCTGAGTTTCCAACTTTCTGCGTCTGAACAACACAACAAGTAGGGAGCGGTGAATTCATATTTTTTCCAAAATTCCTCTAATTTAAACGGAGGGATATTCATGTATGGATCTCCTTAAGATATTTATAAACTGTAGCTCTTGAAATTTGCAGGACTTCTGCAACATAAGAAGCAGCATTTTTTGTATCAAAAGCCCCCTCTTGATAAAGAGCTAAAAGAAGCTTCTTTTTTTCAACTTTATCAAGAGATTCTGAACGGAGTGCGTGCTGTTTAAGATATGAAGACACATAGCTGTTTATTTTCTCTCTCCAGTCGTTCTTGAAAAGGAAGTCAGGCATATCTGTTGTTGGCTTAATTAAATCAAGAATGAAGTGATGCATTTCTTCCCATTTTGAAATGTCTAGATTGATGCATAATAAACCGATCGCTTTTCCATTTTGATTTCGCAAAATAGCTGTTACCGATTTCATTTTTTTCCCATTCCAGTTGGTTTTAAAATAGGGAGGAAATACGTCATGAATAACTGAGAGTTGATCCATCTCATCCAATAATGACTCATCCCCAACGGATCTCTTAGAAAAGTTATTAAAAATGGCTTCAACACGACCTGTTTTTAGATCATGCAGCACGACTTCGGCATGCGGAAAAAGCAATAAACTAATCGCTTCTGCAACTGGCTTAAAATGCGATAACTCACCCATTTACGACCTCGTATGATTTATGAAATAGACAATATAGTCTATTTAGGACTTATCTGTCTACGTCTTTTTTTTGTCCTCAATTTCGTGGAATGGGAGATCCATACTTTTTTTTTCAGGGCGGGAGAGTCTGTAAAAATTTATCGAACGAGCAACAAATTTACGAAAAATGACAGGCTATGCAGATGATGACGCTACGACCAAGAATAAGATGCATAGAATGACATTTCGTAGTCATTTGATGCTCTATTTGGGAATTTTTCACAGCCTCGGACGACGTGCTTTCAGGCCGAGGACGGCCTAGTTATTCAGAGAAAACGTCGTTCTTCCATTTGAGGTATATGAAAAGCTGTTCTTCGAAAACCTTACTATACCCTTTGGCAGGGGTAACCCCTTAGTCCCCTTCAAAAAAAACATGATGCTGAACTAAAGCATTAATCATTGAGTAACTTCCTACCAAATGCTGGATAAAGCGCTCTTGATATTTTGCATAAGCCAATTCAAGATCTTTCTTAGTAGACGATGAGGATGCTAATATCCCCTTTGCATCATGCGGGCTAAATGACCCTTTTAATATTTCTTTGAACATTTGATAAAATTCTTCTGACTCTGGTAGTGCACAAGAGCTCGCATAAAATGGATATTCGAACAGTTTGCCTACATCGTGCATATGCACGTATTGAGACGTCTTCTCGTTTAACGGCTCAGCTAATCCAAAAGATTCGCAATAGGTTGCAAGAGAGTGAACGCTATCTCCCATCACGCGAACCATATTTGTCTCCCCTGCATTTAGACCACAGCATAATCCAAGATGTTCAACTGCACATTGCACAGATGAAAAGAGGATCATTGCCGACACAGCGAGATCTCTTTGATTGGGAAATTCCATAACACATGCTGGAACAAATTTTAATGTAGAAAGATGTTTCAGCAAACGGATTAAAGTTTCTCGATTTTCTCGTGGAAGTGCCCCCTTCAAAATTTTTTGCAGCCCTTCTATAGTGGATTGCAACTCTTTTTCAGCTTGTAACAACCGATGTATCTGATCAGCACTTAAACTTCCCGTTTCAGCTGCTCGTTTTCCAAATGTTTCCCCTAACGCGAGAAGCTCCTTGCGCAACGCATCATCATAAGAACCTGCTGGTAACGCTTCACACGATACGTCTGCGAGATCCTGCATTAGTTCTGGCCACAGCTTGAATAACATCAGTTCCCGCTGAGGGTTGTTTTGTTGGCGCGGATAACGGTATTCTAATGTTTCTTGAGGAACTTGCAGTGCTAACTGATGCCCCTTTGAACTGCGGCTATTCATTGATCGCATAAAGGGAATCGAATGCTTCAGAAACTTTGTCTTGTCGGATAACAGCGCAGGATTTCGCTCAAGCAGCTCATGCGTTGCTTTCTGTTCTGCTGCATTAGACGCTTGTAAACTTCCGAATGCAACTAGAATGCTGGCAACTGGATGTAACGTTCCATCTGCATTGTAAGGCTGTTTTAGTCTCTGCATCATGTCCGTTACTCGATCCACTAACTTAAGTGCAAACAAGTAGTCATCCTGGGCATACTGATGACGTTGCCGTCCTCTAGTGCCTAACCGTTCGACGAGCGCCACTTCATCACCCATGTCCCAACATTTCATCACGATAAGCTGAATTTTCGATACAGGTGTAAAGTGAACGACTCCAGTACTAAAAGTAGGCAGCATGGATGGCATCGCCACATGAACAGTTCGTGTGCTCAATGAAGAGGATTCTTTTTTCGGAAGAGCTTTCCCTTTAGATTTTGCCTTTTTCTTCTTTCCTGCCGCCTCTTCTTTTCGTTCAGCTGCACCACTATCTACCGCATCCAAAAAGGCATCGTCTAAGACAACTTTTTGAGTTAGTAAACCGCCTGTTTCTAGGTCAATGGTGTCGCGCCAATCGCCAACAAGGGCGTATACGATATCCTGCAGCATTGTAAATAAAGGTCCATAAACCATGGCCATAGCAGCTTGCAGGCCAATAACTCCATTAGAAGAGTCTACTAATCGTTCGAAAAATTCAAAATTCTTTTCCCTGAAGGACTTTGCATGCCTTTCTCCATATTTTTGACACAGCCAATGCTGTCTTTGTACAGCAGTGTTCTGCTTAAAGGCTTCAAATTCTTCTGCCTTTGCTCCCTTTTCAATTTCTATTGCTCCTGCTTCGCGGAAAGCTTGCACAAGCTCAGTCAGAAATTGAGAATCATCCAATTTCGAGTCTTTTTTCGATTTAGCAGTTTTGTCCAACATGTGGTTTAAGGTAGCACAGATAAATCGTGTTTCTCCATTTTCAGCTAAATCTGTCGCTTGCGGATAAACTCGTCCAGCTGGCGCTCCAGTTGTTTGAAGCATTCTCCCTGCTTCCATTATCTTTTTCAATGATTCAAGGAGACTCTTATCAAGACACTTTATCCACCCCTCCTGCATCACTAAAGGGATGCCAGCTACTTGTAGAATTGCCTGATAATCTGATAGTTTTTTTAACAAGGACTCTTTTTCGTTTGTTGAACTCTTCAGTTCTAAATGAGCGATAAAAAGAGATAATATATTTGAAATTACTTGATCACGTTCTACCTTTGAAGGGAATGCTTGCTTTGAGGATTCTTCAAACACTTTAGCTATATTGTTTAAGATATCTCCACGAGCTTGTTGTATTGCCTGAAAGCATGTTTGAAAAGGGGTTTCCGCTGATGTAGGAACCGGTATCCCCGCCACAAAAGAAAACCAACTTACTGTTCCTAATAGCTGATTTTTAAAAGTAGAGAGGTTTTGAGAGGCAAGGCGTTTTAACTGCGTTCCTGAACTTAACATATCTTTCAACTGTGCAAACTGCAGTAAGGGGTCTTTGGAAGTTCGTAACTCTGGGATTAATTTTTGAATTTCTTCAAGTTTCCCTATGAGAATATCCAGGGGTTTTGAAATCATCTGTGTGACGTGTGTTAGTCGTTGCTCCAGATCAACAGAGAATTCCAGATCTTTGCCGGATTGGATTATTTTCTGCCCGTCCAAATCAAGCACCCTTCCCGTTGAAGATTTATGCTGTTTATTTTGCGCGTTAACCTTCTTAAGGTCTGCTAATAAATTATTAAGAGGACGCTTATTCGCCCTACAAATCGCAGGCATGGAACTAGCTAGCACTTCGATCAGTCCATTCACAAATACAATAGCAAAGCGACGATCAATTTGAGAAGAGCTTTGAATAGGCTTTTGGTAACATGCATGATCACACAATTGTGCGAGTTCTTCTATTCCTAATAATAATTTTTCGTATTTTTCAACTGTAGTCTCTTTCACACCACGCCCTTTGGCCAAATCCAAATAGAGAGTGGATAAAAATTTTAATATCTCAGCTTTATCTTCATGTTTAACTAAGGAAGAATCCATCCAAGTTTTATCTGTAAGAAATTTTGCGAGCATCCCAGCAATTGTAAATGTAGTCTCTTCTTCAGAAGATGCACCTTTTTTTGCAGTTTTGCTTTTTTTGGTCTGATTGATTTTTACAAAAAGAGCATAATAAGCAAGATCCACCCATTGGCCTAGTGTCAGGAAAGAAAACTCTCTTTGAAAATCGCATGTTTCTGAAATCGCACATCGCATTGGAAGTGCATCCTTTGAAACGTTGAAAAGTTCTATTAGAAGAGGAATATTTGCTGCAACGATCTTATTTTGATCCTCTTCCTTTAGAGTTTGTGTAGATGGCGCTTGAGCCACTTTTACTTTTGCTTTTCTTGATCGAGGTTTACGTTTTGGTTCCCCTGCTGCTAACGCCTTGCGATCACCCTTTTCATCTTCAGATACTTGTAGAACTGAAGATGCAGAAGACATTCTAAGTTGTTCTACGGATCCTGCGGATCTTGCGGAGCTTCGTCCTCCTAATGATAAGCTCTCTGCTAACGCCAAAGGTTCAGCTTCTGAAAGAATAGAGGTTGCAACAGTCTCTATAACGGTTTGAGAAGTGGAATCTTCATTGAATTGAGATAGATCTACAATGATTTCAGCATTTGCTTTACGTTCACTTTGAGAAACGCTTCCTGTTTGATGTGACGACATTTAATATCTCCAAAACCTGTTTGTTATTAATTAGATTAAATTTATAACAAATTTACTAAAAAAAATCAATAATAATACGCTGAAACGATGATATGAGAAAAGAGAACAAAAATGTATATTTCTGTTGGTAACCTAAGCGAGGGAACCCATGGGAACACCCCTCTAAAAAAATGTAACTTTGTTACAATGAAGAATAAGAACGATAACCTGTTTAGATTTAACGAAATGAAAGACAGAGCGAAACGACCTACTCAATTGGATGAGCTTTTTCCAAAGATCCATGACTGCCTCGATAAAGGACTTTATCGACAAAGACTGCCTCGATAAAGGACTTTATCGACAAAGCAAGCATGCGATAGAAAGAGAAAGAGAAAGAGAAAGAAACATTGACTTGCCTGACGTCTTATACGTTTTAAGGAATGGATATCATGAAAAGCAAAAGACTACCTTTGATGAGGTATTTGAAACATGGAAGTATGCTGTTAGGGGTAAAACAATTGATGAAAGCGACATTCGTATCATCATTGCCTTTGACGATACTGGAATGATGATCATCACTGTGATGCATGTGGTAAAGGGATAATACAATGATCGAAAAAAAAATTGAAACATTCACATATACAGATTTAGGCTTTCCCATCGAGCTTATTGATGTACCTATGAGAAAAATCCTCGGAGAGTGGGTTTTAGACATTAATCTAAACAAGCTGCAGTTAGAAGTGCTAAAAATACTCATCCATAAACCTACCCCATTGCTAGCAGGCGAAATACGCTTTATCCGAAAGTACTTTGAAATGACGACGACATCCTTTGGTGAAGTCTGCGGAGTGTCACATGCTGCGGTGATCAAATGGGAAAGTGGTCAATTACCAGCCCTACCTATGGACGTTTACATTCGCATGTACATCATGGCTCGTTTGAACGCAAAAAATTCAGATTTTGGTAAATTATTCCATGAAGTCAATATGCCAGGTCTTGCACAAGCCAAGAAAGAACGTAGAAAAGAAAAACCTCTCTCATTGAGAATTAGACTTCGAAGGTTTGCCCATAATTAAGTTTATTGTTCGGGGTCAGACCTGCAATTCTGCAATTTAGATACATCACAGTTTTTGATATCAAATTACAAATCCGTAGTTATTGACTTTCAAAAAAAAATCTGCTAAATTAAATAAAATTTTATTAAAAAGGATTGTATGACTTCGACTATAGGTTCTAGTAGAAACTTTCAATTAACAGTATGTGCTATACAAAATGATCTAGAAGGTGCTCAAAAGCTTCTTCTTCAAAGCGCAGATCCACACGAAGACCTCATAAATAATGAATCTGATATGAAAGAACTTGCTGAACAATTAAGTCATTATTCCCCTAGAGTGGCTCAAGCAACAGGTAGAGCTTGCAATGGGCTTGAATTTGCCTGTGCTGCAGGGTCTGATAGCGTGATTAAACTGTTTCTTGAAAAAACCAAATTTCAGACGCCTAAGTCCTCTCCCTTTAGATTACCTCTTATGAACCTACTTTGCTGTCATGATATAAAAAGGCTAGACTCTGGCAGTCAAAAGCCACGTGAAGTTTCAACTGCCATTTTTGATGCTATTTATTTTAGAGCTCCTGTCCGCTTTAATCGATTTAGTCGAACAGATCCCCATACTCCCTTTGACTATCTAGTTTTAGCAGGCAATATACCCTTGCTACGCCACGCTTTTTTATCTGAAAAGCCAACAGAGAAAATCATGCAACAAGCTGTCAAACATGCTGCTTTAGTAGGTAACTTTGAACTACTTAGTTTTTTGTTGGATCATGTGGGTAATCAAATCCCAATTTATGATGAAACGAGAAATCTCACGAATGAAAGATTCCCCATACCTGAAGCCTCAAAACGTTTTTTATCAGAGTATTCCAAAATGAAAGCGGCTGAAAGCGATGCTGCATTCCAAAGAACCGGTGGCTTCGTCTTCGGTCTTTCTTCAAATTTTACTCTATCAGATGAGAAGACGCAGGCATTATTCCAATCAGGAGCTGGAAGAGGTAGCGGTACTGGTCATGCTGACTCTTCAAAAGAAGGCTTTGTTTTCGGTCGTTCAGTTTTTGGATCAGGAAATGCAAGCGCTGCTGCAGCTCGTGCCGAATCTTCAGCAGAGGTTAAGCAAGCAGCTGCGCAGAGAGCTCCTGTAGTTCCTCCAAGCCCTAGAATAAGACCTCAACAACCAAGAGCCACTATTCCTCAAATGATGCCTATGCTGCAATCTCGAGGATCATCAGATTCGGTAATTTCTCCCCCAAAACAAAAAAAAGAAGAAAACTCATTTTTGGGAAAAAGGCATAGAGAAGGTGATGACGATCAAAATCCCGCTGTTAAAAAGCGAGGAAAACAAGGACCCGATGCAGAATCAGACACAATCATTCGGCGACCATACGAAGCTTGAGTAGCTTTTTTAGATGATATGCCTTAACTTCATCCTCAATGAAAATTTAACCCAACTCTTGTTATGAAATTTAAATTTATTATCCTTGTATGCGCTTTTTGCAATCTTTTGCAGAGTTGCACCACAGTATTTGTAGGCATTCCATGCACTGTTAGCTACCACCTCAACCATTGGAGGGGTAATCTTGAAGGAAAGCAATTTTGCCTGCTCCAAGATCTTTATTTGAATCAATCTAAATCCGAGGGAAATTACTCTGTAAGCACAGAGAAAGAAAATTACAGCTACCGTCATTTAGTAAAAATCATTCCGAAGGGTTCCATTTTAACTGTTGTTCAAGCAGAAACCAATTTTAACTACTTCCATACTGTTCACCTTGGGCCTCAATTATTCCCAAAGAAAGTGTTAGCTCAATATATTGATGAAAACGATAATTTATACGAAGTATGTATTTCTACGTTGTTTATCTCTGATGAGACAGGAGAAGAGTGTCAATTTTTTGCCAATCCTAAATACCTAACTCCTCTTGATTAAATTGGGCGAGGCAGAGCCTGTCTGGCTACTTTCTTTGAGGTATCTGAAAGGTTGTTCTTTCAAAACCTCACTATAATGGGAGTCCAGAGGGTTCATACCCTTAGGACGGTCAGGTCGCTCGACATTTAAAGAATTTGTCTGTAAACTTACAACTTCTTAAACAACAAGGGAATTAAAAAAATGAAATTTAAATACACCATCAGCATTCTTTTATGCCTTTCATCTGCCTACCTTCAAGGAACTAATTATGTTATCCAAGATTTAGGGACATTGAATACTGAAGCTAGCCATGCGATCAGCATTAATAACCAGAATGTCGTGATAGGATATTTTCAACAGGATGAAAATATTGAAAAATTTATTTGGGATCAAAAAAATAGCGGACTAACTTTTTTGCCTATTATTGACTCTCGTAGAATGAATTCCTGTAATCCTAAACTCAATAATAATAATCAAGTTGCAGATATTTTTTTGCATGCGGACCTTGGTTGGTTCATAGATACCTTTACTCAGCGCATTTCAATTTATGATAAGGGAGACATTCAAGAGATAGATTTTCCCAAAACTTGGAAGGATTATGGGCGTTTAAGCATTGTTGCATTCAATGAAAATCAGCAAATGCTAGTTACTTGTGATAAGGGAATTGCCGTTTGGCAAAATGGAACGTTTACTGAAATTGATTCAAGCGCCTTAATCAAGGCTTATGGAATGAATAATCAAGGCTTAATAATAGGGACAAAGCAAACAGTAAAAGATGGAAATGAGATTAAAATGGTTGGCATTTATAATTTTATGGACGATTCTTTTATTGAAATTACAAAGGACACAGGATTTTATAATTTACATATAAATGATCGCAATGAAGTCATTTTTTTCAAACTCTTGCCCCTCAAAGGATTTTTTTGGAATCCCACCAATGGTTTTGTGGAATTAGCGAATTTTTTACCTATGGCGTTTAATAACTGCGGCCAAATTGTAGGAATGAAGGTGACAAATTCGGAGAATCCTTCAGATATAGAGGAACGCATGGTGCCTGTGATGTGGAGTAAAGGAGAATTTGCTCCTATATCTATATTAAATGACGACCAGTCTCTATGGAACAAGAGCGTTCCGAAATTTTACGGCCTAAATGATAATGGCTATATCGTTTACGATAGCAAAACTCCTGAAGGTAAATCGCATGCATTTCTTCTTGTTCCGCAGTAAAGATTAAGCTTCACACCATTGCGGGAGGGCCGGTTTAAAACAGCTTTTTTTTACCAGGGCCTTCCCAACCCTGTTTTGTCGTCCTTTTTTTTACCAGACCGGGACGGTCTGGCTACCTTCTTTGGAGGTGTCTGTAATGCTGTTCTTCGAAAACCTCAACTACAAAGGGTGTCCAGAGGGTTCATACCCTTTGGCAGGGGGTTAACCCATGATTGCGATTTATAACGGGGCATATTCGAGATTATTTTCTCTCTAGGAGCTCGCACTATGCTCTGAAAATAAGGAGATAATATTAGCCAATATTACCTCCTTATTTTTGCGAGCTCCTAGAGGAAAAGAACTCGAATCTGCCCCATTAGAAATCACAATCAGGGGTTTTAAGGGGACAGAGTCCCCTTAGCAGGCCGAGGACTGCCTTGGTTATGCAGAGAAAACGTTGTTCTTCGATTTGAGGTAACTGAAAGGCTGTTCTTCGAAAACTTCACTACAAATGGAGTCCAGAGGAGCAAGCTCCTTTGGTGGGGTTTTAAGGGGCAAAGCCCCTTAAGGATTTGTAGAGAGTTATGTAGTTGAGTAGGAGTTCGCTTTTGGCGTCGATTAAGGAGCTTTCTTGGGATAACAACTCCAGATGGGCTGTTAGCACGTCTCGTTCATCTTTGATACCTTGTTCATAAAGGTCCTTTACGAACTGATAGGATTCTTCTTTTAGCTTTTTGCTATTAGCTAAGTGAACCGTTTTTTCTAGGGAATAGTAAAAGGCTGCAAGGGCATTTTCCGCCTCTTCAAGAACAGTTAAAATCTGCTTCTGGTAAGGGTAGAAGGCTTGGTCAGAGGACGTTTTGAGATAGAGGTTTTTTAGATCTTGAACTCCACAATCCCGCGCAAGCAGTTCTATAGGCAGACCTATTGGAATCTGACAAGGAAGTTGTGGAAGCTCACCACTCTGAATCAAACACTCATTCAACTCCCCTGGCGGATAGCTTAGTAATGTAGAAAGACGAAAGATCACTTTCTTGAGTGAAAGATCAGTTAAAGACTTTTGTACAAAAAACCCTTCAAGATTTTTCTTACTTTCATTCTGATCGATTGCGCTGATGTAACTTTCGCTTAAGCCTTCTTCTAGAACAGTAATTTTTTGTTGAACGTCTATCGATTCTTGAAGGATTTTTGAACGCTGTTGCAGCCCACGCAATTCGATATAGCTTTTTGCAGTTTCAGCAACAACTGAATTGATGGTTTCAGATAGCCCTTTGCATTGCAACCGGGCTAGTCGAATATCATTATTTCTACTCATCACTTGTTCAACTAATTCCATTAGGACTGGATCATGAAGGGCCTCTAGCCAAAGAAATGAGACAGGATCATCACTAATTCCTTTTTCAAGTGGTGTATGCCATTTGCAAGGAATTTCAGGTTCTTCTTGGAAGCCGCGTGTCGCACAACTTGTGAGCCCTATGAGAAGGCACAAAGCGAGTGCTAGGCTATGTTTGCTTTTTGATGAAAACATCCATCTTCTCCCCAATCAATAAACCAGAGTCTTTTTTCTGTATTCGATAAAGAATTTCAAAAACTTGGGTATCCACTTTCTCATCAGCCGAATTTGTTAAGTATTTTTTTGAAATCATAAGAGGTTCAATATTTAAAAACTCAAGAAGAAATTCGGTAGAACGATTTCCCTGTCTAAAAGCAACAGCAGGCGCATCTGGTGAAAAATTAGAAACATTAAATTGATCGATACTGACCCGCAAATAATATTCATCCACATTGCCTAGGATGATGGCTGTTTTGGAAACATCTGAAGCAGGAGTCTCCCCTTTATGGATCTGAATTTGCAAGACTGTCCCATCGATAGGAGATTTAATAAACGTACGTTCAATTTCTGTCTTTATCGCTTCAATTTCTGCCTGAGACTGCGCTACCTGGTACTTAGCGATGTTTAAATCAGGTTCCCAAGCTCCCGATTTAATTTTTTCAAATTCCGCTTGCGATTGTCTTAACTCAGCCTCTGCAGTCTGAAAGTTATGGAGACGTTTATTTTGCTCTTCTTTACTAATGGCTCGCGGATTCGACAAATTGAGAACCGCCTCATATTGTGTCTTTGCTGCATCTAATGCCACTTGCTTTTGTTTCAAAACCTCTTCTGCAATCATCAGATCTTCTTTTCTAGGATAAGCTTCCAGCTTATGCAAATTTGCAAGTGCTTTTTCATATTCACTTTCTTTGACTTCGAGATTTGCTTTCAGGTCTTGATTGTCAAATTCGATCATCAGCTCATCTTTTTTCACTTTGTCATTTACGGAGACAAAAATCTGCTTCACAATACGTTCAAAAGGGATACCTATATAGATATTACCGGATTTCGGTTCTACGATACCAATTCCCTTAATGTAAGTTTCAAAAGGAACTGGCACATTGAGGGCCTTTGTAGAAGACTCTAAAGCTGGTTTTTTTTCAAAAAAAGCTAGAATGAGAAAAAAACAGAGTGCCGCAAGGATTAAGAAGATGTAAAAATATTTTCTATTCATTGTTTTCCTTAACTAATCCATCATTAATATTTATTATGCGATCACCAAAGGGAAAAATTCTGTGGTCGTGCGTGACAACAACCACGGTTTGGTTACTTTGCAATGCGTGATCGCGCAAAATAGTCATGAACTCAAGACCCGCTTTTTCATCCAAGGCACTTGTGGGTTCATCGCACATAATAATTTTCGGGTCGGTAATTAGCGCTCGTGCGATAGCGACGCGTTGCTGTTGTCCTCTAGATAACTCTTTGGGTGCTGAATAAATTTTTTTTCCTAAGTTTAACTTTTTGAGAATCTCTATGCCTTTTTTCTTTGCACCCTCTTCATGCTCCTTTTTTATGATCAATGGAAGAATGGTGTTTTCCAATACAGAGAGCGATGGAATCAAATACAAAGCTTGAAAAATGACGCCCATATTTTCACTTCTAAATTGCGCTTTTTCCTTTTCATTCATTTCGCTTACATGATGCCCTAAAATGAAGAGGTCTCCTTCGTCTGGAGTCAAAATTGTATGCAGAATCGATAGTAGTGTGGTTTTTCCAGAGCCTGAAGGTCCCACTAAAAGCGTTAACTGTCCTGCAAATAATTTTAAATTAACATCTTTTAAAGCCTGGAATCGATTTTCTCCTTTTCCGTAGTACTTGCTAATCCCCTTACACTCGATTGTCATCATATATTTATCAATAATATTTGAGGATCTACTTTAAAAACTTTTTTTATGCTTAAGACGCTGATAAATATACACATAATCAAAGCTAGGAATGCTGTAAACATTAATAGTTGCCAGGGAAATTCAAATGCTAAAGTTGTTTCTTTAATCGCATATCCCCACAGCAAGGTGGCACCGGTTCCTAGAAGATATCCGATGGTACCAACTAAAATCGATTGTACAAGAATCATGGCTAGAATTGTTTTTTCTGTCCCACCCAGAGCTTTGATTAAGGCATAGTAACTTAGATTCTGAAGGGTCATGATATAAAAAATCTGTCCGGCGATTGAGAAACCAATAATGAGTCCTAGGATAACGGAAAGACCAAAATTAATTAAAATTCCAGTTTTCAAGAAATGATTTGCCATTCTCGATGCCAAATCGTCTCTTGTCATCCCCACTGCATTAGAATGCGCATTTATTTGACGAAGCACTTGATTAACGTCTGCGCCCTCTTTAGTTTTGACACCGATGTACTGAATGCGATCAGATCCACTGAATGTTTGAAACTGGCTATGGGTTGTAAAAATGTTGGGCTGAGGAAAAAATCCTCGAATGGGTTTTCCAATACCAACAATAACTGCGCGCTTATCATTGATTTCTAGGATATCTCCTAGCTTTAAAGGAATTTTAGTTCCATCGGGGGAAGTAGTGGCTAAAATGCCTGCAGCGGAGTCTGAGTCGATGATAATCGCTCCTTCGCTATGTAAGTTTGCTATATCCCCTTCTAATAGCTCTGGAGCCCCTATTAATGTTTCGTCATCAATTCCATATACCTCTGCCATTTTAAAGATGCCTGAATGAGGTGCTGTCATTGGAAATAGTGCATAATTGATCGGTACAGCCCATTCAACATCAGGAATACTTTTGACATACCCCAGGTAGTTTGCAGGCATAGATCGAATGATGTCTTCCCCACTCGTACCTGGATCAAGCACCCAAACATCTGGAGCTGAAATTGCCGTCACAATGCGGTATGAGCGTGAAACTAATCCTAAAAAAATAGCAGATTGCTGCGAAATTAATAGAATGGCTAGAAAAATTCCAAAGATCACTCCTATAAAAGAGGCTTTGTTGCCAATAAGCATTTTTATTGCTACTGAAAGCATAATTTCACATGTAAGATTTTTTTAAGTACTATTAGATCCTTTAATGTTAATTTTCCGCTTACTAAAATATATGTTTGAGATAACTGGGGACGAAATTTAAATAAATAGACAGCTCTAGCATCAAGTTTAAAAATCTTTTTTGATATCTTAAAAATCAAATTGGCTATTGCTTTTGCTGGAGTACTTAAGCCAATTATGTCCCCCAGTTCATCTCCAGATACAGCCCCTAAGCAAAGGAAATGGCAATTTTCGCGTGCAAGTGTATCGATGGCACAGCTAATTAGATGTTCAGAAACCCCTACCGGGGCATCCGTAAATGTTAGTGAGGCGCTTAGAGACCACCCGTCAAAGCGATCAATAGGGACAAGTTTTAAGAGACCAATCATTTTATTATTGTATATTGCATAAAAAATTCGTTTGTTAGCATTAGATATAAAGGAATTAAGATCTCCTAGATGTATTTGAGGCCCATGTTTTTCTTTGAGCCAACTCATGACTGTGTCTTTAATTTGCTCTTCTGTTCCAGGATCGAACTGCTTATACTCGTTGATGACAACGCCCTCTTTAATTGACTGAGCGACTTTCCATCGTAACTTTTGATGTGTTTGGTGATTAACAGGGTCTACAATTAATTCATTTGCTGCTTGAATGGCTGTGTGGCATCCATTATTGATTGCCCAGTCTACAAAGGTTTTTGACATCAGAAAGTAAATAATTCGCAGATTGCGTTGTTGACAATGAAGCTGAAAAGCTTGTGTCAGTTTGGCTGCATCTTCTGGTAAGCAAATGGGGTCACCTAAAACGACTGCGTGGTTTCTGACTAACTGAAAGCCAATAACGCCGTCAACTTCAGGAGTTTGAAATATGAGACATGGGGAGTCGAGTAGGATCGTTGAGACAGGATTACCTAAGCGCTTGACATAGGAAGCTAGGTTCCAAGAGAAACTTTCAAAGTGCGTATCTTTTTCAATTAGTGTCATCATTTTTGCACATTCACATATAAAGATTTTTTTTTACAGTGAATTCGTTTGAAGAAATTTGACTGATTGAGACTAAGGGGACTCTGTCCCCTTACAACCCTTGCCAAAGCGTATGAACCCTCTGGATTCCCATTGTAGTGAGGTTTTCGAAGAACAGCATCCTTATACCTAAACAAGGCCGTCCTCGACCTAAAGGTAATCAGAGCGTTCCGCCCTGCAAAAAAAAGAAGATAGCAGACCGACGGTCTGGTAAATATAAACGACCAGGCGTTTACCTATACAATATAAAAACGTACATATAAAACTTGTAATTGACAAAAAAAATTGATCTCTTTATAATACACCTTCAAAAACCTAGGACATACAATATGGATTCAAACTTATTTTCAATCGATTACATTTCTCCATTACGCAAAAAACTGGAATTATATTATGATGCAACTGAAACTAATTGGTGTGGAAGATCTATTTTATTTCGTGGAGGAAAGCTTGGATTAGCTGGACTATCAGTTGTTTGTAATTCAACAGACCTCCTAAGAGGATTAATTTTTGGAATTGGCACACTACTTACAGCAGGTCTTCATTCAAATACTTATTCTCGCTCTATGAAGTATTTAAGCAGTTCTAATTATATCGCCGCTGAAACTTATTTACACTTATTGAGCGCCGTTAATCCTGACTATGCAAACTCTAGAGACTGTCTTCTTTCTCCTGATGGACACGGAATAATTGCTGTCGTTGTAGACAAACACTTTCGTAAGTTTGCAACCAAATGCAACAATTCACCTAATTTGTTTGTTAATCAAGTTGTTTGTCGACTAACTTATTTGTCGCTTATCCTTGCTCAAATAATCTGCAGAGTTGCTGATGGGGTGCTGGGAGTTATAGGCATGGCATTCTCTTTTATGACTATAGGAAAAATTACTTTTTTCAATCGTTTAGCGTTCCGCGGACTTCAAGCTCCAGGGCTACTTAGGGACATTTTTTATTGCACGACAAAGTGCTTGAATCCTAAAGCCGGAGTTACAAGGGTCTATAAAGGAGAAAATAATACTACAGCAGCGCAAATAATAGAAATGTCATGACTCTTATTCAACATATTTTTATCTTGTAAAGCATATGTCGACTGGCTTGAATTTGATGGCAATTAACTCACAAGTTGTGAATCACTGAGAGTGACATTTCCATTAATTCCCCCCTCTCTTAACATAAGTAGCATCTTTTCAAAAATTTAACACTTAAACCCACTTAATCAAATTGGGTGTTGTGGTTAAATTAAGAAAAAAGGCAAAACAACGAAGGAAACCTTTTCTGAGCATACCCAGGGCAATGCCCTTACCATTATCCGGTTTTTTAAAAATTTTCCTTTAAGAAATCCCGTCCAGCAAATACAGGCCGTCCTCGGCCTAAGGTAACCAGGGCGTCCCGCCCTGCAAAAAGCCGGGTTATTTTGTTGTGCTGTGTAACCATAAGCCAAGCCATCCTGGCTGGTCGTCTTTTTTACCAGACCGGGACGGTCTGGCTAACTTCTTTTTTTGCAGGGCGGTACGCCCTGGTTACTTTCAGGCCGAGTATGGACTGGCAAAAATGGGGCTTAACTAGCAATTTTTATAAAACTTTATCAGCGTCCTTTTCTCACCTGTTGGCCGGTAGCAGCTTTTTTATAAATTTCTAGATTAGGGTCTTCCTCATCAGGAAGTAAATGAATGGAAATGTTTTTTAAAGTTGTAGTTGGATAGAAAATTCGTTTGAAGAAATTGGACTGTTGAGAAGATCGCATAAGTCCTATCGTCCTTTCCCCTGCCTGTACCCCTGCCTGTGCCCGATTCCAAAGATCAAAGAAAGATTGCATTCACGCGTAGAAATCAGTATTGTCTCCAGCGATCCACAGCCATAAATTTTTTTTGGAGAAACAGCCTATGACGGCCTCGATATTAGCTTTAGCGACTGCAGTACCTCCGCACGCCTTTGATCAATCTGAAATCGCCGAGAAAATCATCGATATCTTTAATATTAATCCCGAAAAAGCTGATAGCATCAAACAACTATATAAAAATTCTGCTATTCAAACGCGTTATTCTGTAATCTCTGATTTTAAAAAGGAGCGTCCTGAATGGAATTTTTGGGGATCACAATATCCTAAAACAATACCGACCACCTCTCAACGCAACGAGGTTTTTAAAATTGAGGCTTCAAAATTAGCTTATGAAGCGGCTTCCAAAGTTTTAAAAGCCTGGGGAGGTAATACAGCTGACATTTCACATATCATTTCGGTTTCTTGCACGGGAATGGTAGCACCAGGCATTGAATTTGACCTCATGCAGCTATTAAATCTAAAACCATCTATCCAGCGTCTTGGAATTAACTTTATGGGATGCTTTGGGGCTTTTAAAGGCCTTTCTGTGGCTCAGGCATTTGCAAAAGAAAATCCCAAACATCGCATTCTATTAGTCTGTACGGAACTCTGTTCACTCCACTTCCAGGCTGAGCTAACATTTGATAATATATTGGGAAATTCACTTTTTTCAGATGGAGCTGCTGCTGTTATCGTGGGAGGAGATCATAACTCACATGAAACTCCCATATGGGAAATTTGCAATAAAGGTTCTTTAGCAATTGATAATACAATCGATAAGATGAAATGGGAAATTGGTGATCATGGCTTTAACATGAGGCTTTCTCACACCGTTCCAGTGTTATTAGGGAGGCATATTGCTCCCTTTGTCCAATCTTTAATGGGGAAGGATTGTACCTATGATAATTGTGATTGGGCCATTCATCCAGGAGGGAAGTCGATTATTCAAGCGATTGAAAAAGCGTTAAAATTACAAGAAGGGCTTACTAAATCCTCCTGGGACACCTTAGCCAATTATGGAAATATGTCGAGTGCAACTTTTTTGTTTGTCTTGCAAAGACTTTTGGAACAAAAGAGTTCAAAAAAATGGACCATTGGCATTGGATTTGGTCCTGGTTTATCAGTAGAGGGCATTTTATTAAGTAGGCCTCCTGTATGATAAAAAGGAAACGCTCATACGAGACAGAGCTGTTGGATTTAGGCCCTTCTTTTTATACCAATGAGGAATATGAGGAATGTCTCAATCAACTTGATCGAATAGGCCGGTATTTAGGAGGTAATAAAGCGACTCTTAAAACGTTACACAACCTTCCTAAACCCCATTCTATCTTAGACGTAGGCTGCGGTGGAGGACATTTCACTATAGAACTAGCAAAACAATTTCCAGATGCACAAGTAGTGGGAATCGATATTTCTCAAGAAGCTATTACATTTGCTCGCAAGAAACTGCAACATGCAAATGTAGGAAATGTTCTGTTTGAAGTCCCCCCTTCTAACCAATTATCTTATTCTCCTAATAGTTTTGATATTGTCACCTCTTCCCTGGTTTGCCATCATATGGATGATGATCAACTGATTAATTTTTTGAAGAACTCTTATCAGGTTGCAGCAAAAACAATTATTATCAATGACTTGCATCGTCATTGGCTGGCTTATTTATCCTTTGCATTAATAGCAAAACCTGTTTTTTGCAATCGCCTTATTTTTCATGATGGCTTGCTATCCATCAAACGTGCTTTTAAGAAGCAAGATTGGATTCATTATTTAAAAGCTGCCGAAATTCCTTTGGAATACTGCACGATTACTTGGCATTGGGCTTTCAGATGGGTGTTGCGTATTGATACTTCACATAAGTTTAAACAATGAGAACAAAGTTTGCTATCATCGGTGGGGGCATTGCAGGCTTATGTGCAGCCATTCGATTAACTGAATTGGGAGAAGAGCCTTTATTAATTGAGGGAGGATCCTACCCTACTCATAAAATTTGCGGTGAGTTTCTTTCTCCAGAATGTATTCAGTATTTGCACGATTGGGATATCCATCCAACATCTATTTCTAAAGCCGTTTTAAGGACCCATAGCAGTAGTCTAACTTTTCCCTTTCCAACAGCTGCTGGGGGCATGTCCCATATGCAACTGGGACCTGCATTAGCTAGTTATGTTACTAAATATGGAGGGAAATTAAGAACAAATACACATGTCAAAAGCTTTCAACCAAAGCAAAGTTCTTACGATGCTCACCTAATCCAACTTGAAAGTGGTGAAAATTTAGAGGTTTCTCATGTAATTATAGCAACAGGACGTATCCCGGGTTACCCTACTCAAGCTCCGCAAATGTGCTATATGGGATTTAAAAGTCATTTTAAAAATATAGTTACTGAAGGTAATTTAGAAATGTATTCCTTTCCCGGAGCCTATTTGGGAATCGCCCCCATTGAGGATAATAAATATAACGTTGCTTGTCTTGCAAATCTGAAAGAGGTTGGCAGATTCAGCAGTCCTCACCTTTTTATAGAAAATTTGATAGCCAAAAATCCATTTACAAATACCACGCTTTCAGCAGAAAATAATCTTTTTGGTAAGTGGATGACTGCCACAATTCCAGCCTTTGGTATCAAAAAAACACCGGATTGGCTAGACACTTATTTTATAGGTGACGCCGCAGTTACCATCCCGCCAGCATGTGGTAATGGATTGGCTATGGGAATTTTAGGAGGACGATTAGCAGCAGAATATGCAGTCCGTCTTCAATCAGAAAAATTCAAAAAAATGTGGGTTAAGCGCTGTTCATTTCAAATGTTTTGGGGCAAGCTTTTACATAAGATTTTGCTGAATCCGTCTTATGGCAGCCATTTATTAAAACTTGGTAATACATTCCCTTATTTAACTCACAAAATATTTGAGTTAACGCGTCAATCGGAAAAAGCTGGGGTTATATGAAACAAAAACAGTTGTATATTTCGCTCGTTGTTTTTATTCTTCTTTGTTTTATTGTGCAAATTGTTGGAAGTTTTTGGACAAAGGAAACTGTTGCGACATGGTATCCCACCTTAACCAAACCTTCATGGACTCCACCGGATTGGGTATTCGGACCCGTCTGGTCTGCTCTCTACATTATGATAGCTGTTTCTGGATGGTTAATCTACCGAGCTGAACCCTCCCCTCAGAGAACTGTTGCTTTGACTTTCTATGCTTGTCAGCTAGCACTCAATTTTCTCTGGTCATTTCTCTTTTTCTCCTTACGCAGTCCTATCTTAGGATTAATCGATATCGTTTTACTTTGCTTAATGATCAGCCTAACGATCATTAAGGCTTGGCCTCTTCGACCTTTGGCAAGTCTTCTGCTGATTCCCTACTTATTATGGGTTATGTATGCAACATCACTTAATGCTGGAATCTTTCTGCTTAACAGATAAAGAGCTGACCTCTTTATGGGTAGTCCTCTAATGAAATCGCATTTGCTGCTTTCTTCATTTGCCATCTTCCCCACTTCGATAGGAGTCGGATGGATTTCCCTGGCAACATTTTCATGAGCTTAATCTGACATTTTATTAACCACGAATTTTCGTTAGCTAAAAACTGGAGATTGGATTGGGAAAGGTTTTGTCCTTTTTCAACAAATTTTCGGATCACTTTTTCATATCTAGCAAAGGCCAATGCGTGATTTCCTCCTGAACGAGCGATTTCGGAAGCTAACACATAAGCTCCCACCATAGCAAGGCTTGTCCCAATTCCAGTTGCAGCATAGGCTGCATCCCCTACTAACGCTACACGTCCCTTGGACCAGTTTGACATCCGCACCTGAGCTATAGAGTCAAAGTAGCAATCATCATGCGCTTTCATGGCAGTGATAAGTCGAGGTATTTCCCACTCCATGTTTTTGAACCGTTCTTCAAAAATCCCTTTTTTGTTATCTTGAGGCAGGTTATCGCCTTCAGATTTAAAGGCAAGGCAAGCAAGAGAATGACCATCTACAGCATATGCAGAGACTAGTGTTCCCTTATCAAAATAGACAATTTCAGAACGTACCAATTCAAAAATATTGGTGATTGGAAAGATACAAAAATGGATCCCATATTTCCTTAAAAATTTGGAATCTTCTCCAAAAGTTAAATTACGTACTTTTGAGTGAATTCCATCTGCCCCGATCACGAGGTCAAATTCTCTAGGTGCCATTTTTTCAAAGTGGACAACTTTTTCATCTAATTTAGTAATTGAATCATTATAGATGATTTCGACGTCACCCAAAGCTTGTGAAATGATTTGGGAAAGATCCCATCGATTAATTTCAACATCCCCTTCAGAACAGTGACCTAAAATGTCTCCTTCAAATTTAAACACTTTAAGATCTGAGGTGACAAATTGAGAATGATTGAGATTGACGTTCGCTTCGATAAGGGCCTGGTAAATTCCCATCCGTTTTGCAACTTCAAGAGCTGCGCCGCGCACATCAACTTTATAGCCACCTTTTCTAGAGCAAGGATGCTTTTCGATGAGAGTTGGCATAAAACCGCATCGTTTTAACCAGTAAGCTAAAGTAAGCCCGGCAATACCTGCGCCGGATATTAATATTTTCATATGCATCCTATGTTGTTTTTCTTTAAAGGATCGATATTTTAGCAAAAAACCGACCGTCGGTCAATTGCTAATATAGATTCATTTCTATATATTCTTCAGCATGGGAAAAATCGGGAGAAAAGCAGAGATCATCAAAGAAGCGCGTTGGCTCTTTCACACCAAGGGCTATGATAGCACGACCATGCAAAACATCATGGAACGCCTCGACATTGCCAAAGGGACGATTTACCACTACTTTAAATCAAAAGAGGAGCTTTTTGAGGCAGTCATAGAAAACATTGTCGAAGAGAATCTAGCCGAAATGGAACAGCTTTTTCTGGAACTTAAAGGTAACGCCCTCGAAAAAATTGAGGCACTCCTTTTAAAAGGTAATCTTTCCTCAGAGGAGCTTCTCAATGAACTTCATAAGCCTGCGAATGCCGCAATGCACCTACGCATTCTTACAGCTATCTTGCGAAAACAGGCCCCTATCTACGCTGCGCTTATTGCTCAAGGTTGTAAGGAAGGACTTTTCCAAGTTCAATATCCTCTAGAATCTGTCGAAATGATCCTTTTTTCGATCCAATTTCTCACAGATATCGGCATTCATCCATGGTCTCAAGAAGAGCTCTTTCGTCGTCTCCAAGCCTACCCTAACATAATCGAATCTCTGCTCAAAGCACCACCTGGATCTTTCAATTTTTTACCTAACCTATGGAAAGGCTAAGTACTTAAATAAAGAGCAGCCTAAATGCAGAATAACGTGGCAGGCCATGAAAAAACTAAAAGATCTAAAAAATTTCGGTAAAGCAGACCATTGACTACATAAAAAGTGCTTTGGAGACGATTGCAGCCAATAGAGTTTATTCTGAAATGGGCCGAAAGCTTGACTTTCAACTCGACGCACAGCACAAATTGTAATCTATGTATCCGCTGGAGCTAACTCTAACTCAATAATTGTATCAATTTCATCGACATCAGTCTTAGGTATCTGCAACACAATCTTTCTACTATCTTGTGTTACTGCAACTTGTGAACCCGTAGCCCAATTAGTTGCCCTCACAATAGTCCCCACATTAGGAATTGATAGCAATTCATTCTCCCATTGTAGAATGTGTAGATAAATATTATTTCCTTTTTGCGTGGTCACACCCCATGACATTGGCTTAATGGGTCCTCCACGTGTTTCATAAATGGAATCACCGTTTTTCCTCAACCAATGCCCTATAATCTGCAACCGCTCGATAAACTCTGGCTGTATCGTTCCATCTGGACGCGGACCTACGTTTAAGAGGAAGTTAGTATTATTGCCAGCAGCCTTCAATAGGTAGTGTATTAAATCCTTGCTGCTTTTAAAATTTTTATCACTGCTTTTGTATCCCCAAGAATTATTTATCGTTTCACATGTTTCAAGTGGTAACGAACTAATTTCCGTAGATACCTGATTGAATTCTTGCGTGAATTGACCTGGCAGATCCTTTTCAAACATTTGGATATCTTCTCCAGCGAATGGGGTCAGATGGTGATTGCTACCAACAAGCGTAGCTGGTTGAAGTCGATGAATTAGTGAATAGGTTTGCTCTATGCGCCAATCAGCTCCAGGCTTATCCCACATGCCATCAAACCAAACTCCAGCAACCTTCCCGTACCCGGTTAACAATTCAGTAAGCTGCGCATCCATGTAATCGAGATATTTGTTAAAATCCCCTCCCTTAGGTCGTCCTGAATGATGTCCAGTTATTCCCAGAGGAAAGTAGTCTAAGTGATTCCAATCGAGTTGGGAGTAGTAAATGAAAAGTTTCATATCTTGCCGCTGACATTCCTCCGACAATTGCTTTAAAAAATCTATTCTGTAAGGGGAGGCATCCACAATATTCCATTCATTTTGTTTTGTGGCCCACATTGCAAACCCATCGTGATGTCGACTTGTCACTGTGATATATTTCATGCCAGCATCCTTTGCCAATGCTACCCAGGCGGCGGGATCAAACTTGCTCGGATTAAATTTCGATGTCGCTTCGTTGGTGTACTCCTCAAGGGATCGCTTTGATCTCTCCAATATCCACTCGCCTTTTTCCAATACACTGTAGGGGCCAAAGTGAATGAACAATCCGAATTTACTATTCCGAAACCACTCTCTAGCTTGGAGATTTTCTTCTTGAGGTTCGTATGTGTAGTCTCCAAAAACAGATGATGAAATCAAAACGAATGAAAGAATGATTCCGCTTACACGTTTCATAAAAGCTCCAACGGTAACGTTTAAAAGAATACTTTTTACAAGATTCTACATCTTTTTGTCAACTCCTTACACATACTTGACACTTATCGTCTCCCTTCCTTAGTATATCTCTAACTAAGAATAGATTTATAAAAAAAGTTTGCCAATCAATGGTGTATACTAACAACCCATCTACTATTCTATTAAAATGTAAGTGAAAACAGATTAATTAGTTTGTGTTGTTTATAAATTATTAATCTTACTAAAATAAAAATTTGTTTTAAATATATTTTTTGTTACTTCAGTTAATCGCGAACAATTCAAGATGGAAGGAGATGGAACTGAAAAAAATCATTCTAACAACTTTGGCAGTCACTGTGACGTCTTCTTTTTCGCTTATTTGCCAAGCTGAGGAGATCGTTTCGCCACGGATCATGTTTTATGTGAAAACTGTTACTTGCGATTACTTTGCTTCTAGTTTAGAAAATGTTCAGGTAAAACCTCTTGCAGGCGGTTACTCTGCTGCTTCAAATGTGCAGCTAGAAATTGCTGGTAAAACTTATGTTTTGCGGGTAATCAGTGAATTTGAATCGGCTCTCAGACGTGACACAGAATGTTATGCTATGAAAGAAGCTGCTGCAGCTGGAATTGCTCCGGTAATTCATTGGATAAGTCCTGATGGATATGGAATCCTCATAGATTATATTGCAGGTGGAACCCTCACTATTGAAAAAGGTAAGAAACCTGAAATCACTTTTAAAGTTGCCGATTTGCTGCGTAAGGTACACGCACTACAAAAAAATCCCTTTTGTGCACCTTCTTTTGAAGGACAGATGGAGGAATTTTATCAGCAGTATTCGCAAGGTGACCGTAATCAAGCCATTTGGGAAGATGCAATTACTATTATCAAAGAGGGAGCCGTTCAACTGCAAAGCTTAAACGCTCCTAACGTAAATACACACGGTGACTTGAACCCTCGCAATATTTTGGTATCTGATCGAGATGTCTTTTTCATTGATTGGGGCGACGGAATTTATACTGATCCATTCCAAGATTTAGCATTCTTCTCTATTATGATGGATTATGACTCAAAAGAAGAAGCATACTTCATGCATTGCTATTTGGGACATGTTCCTACAATTAACGAAAAAAAGAGATTTCGAATCGCAAAAAAAATGAATTTTAGCCGTTTAGTCCTTAGCGGTCAAGGCATTGGCAATCAACTCAGTTCCGATAAGGGAGATGACGATTATACTTTAGAACCTCTTAGGGAGTGGTCCTATTATGTAAAAATCTTTGCTGAAGGAAACACTTCTTTATCGCCTCAATTTTTTTGGGGACAAGCTCAAGTGGCTTTAGAAACTGCTAAAGCTCTTGATGTAAACGACGTTGATTAGTTCATTTCAAAGAAAGACAGGACTATCCTCAAAAAGACGCGCCTATAATTAAAGAACAGTGGTAATTAGGCCTGTCCTCACCCTCACACATGGAAATTACATCCTTGACACTATTCTAACTTTTTTCTACTCTATTTTCTTTTTAAGTCCATAAAAAGGATTGATTTATGACTAGAATTTGTCAGCCAGTAGCTTATACCAACCATCCTTCTACCACCCCCTTAGTAACGTTTCATAATCATATCGTTAAAACATTTTCAAGACTTCCATCAACTGGAAAATGTTTTGTAGTTTTGGGAAAAGTAATTTTAGTAGCCATAGCGTCTTTTGTATATCTTGTACTCGGACTGATCGCCATCGTAGGATATCCTTATAAAACTAAAAAGCAATTCTCCTCACAAGCTGTTGAAAAACTGCATGCTGAACTTAGCAATGCTCAGCAAAGTCTTCAAAAAAGGAACATTCTGCTGAAAATTGCATCCGAGGAGAGGAGACAAAACAAAACTAACGAAGCAAATGCAGCGCTGGATGAAGTTACAAAAATTCTTGATGCAGAGCAAGAAAAGTACGTAGAAAAGTATTGTGAAGTTGCTAAACTGCGCATTTTAATGAATCCTAATGTAGAGCCAGCTGAATTGCAGAAAGCAGTACAGCTAGAGAAACAGAAACGAAACAAATATCAACAAAAAAGACCATTACCCCCTGCCTATCTGAGTGATTACATTGTTGAGATAGCTAAGTGTTATTATTTGCTTAACAATGCAGAAATGGTAAATGAACAGATTAGAACTTTAAACAATTTTGCAAGTAGATTTGAGTATCACAACCCAACAGCTTTTGTAGGAATCTTTGAAAGATCTGCTAAACTTCAAATAGAATTAAATCGTCTTGACGATGCATGCAACATCATTCACAGTAACATTGTACGCACACTAACCACACCTTTTAACAATATTGATATGAGGCCATCAATTGAATGTTGCGTCAACCTCGCCACGGTTTTAATTGAACATGGTCACAGCAAACATTCTTCTGTAGCTCGTTTAATCGAACTTGCAGAACTTAAATTTTCTCCTTGGAAAGACAAAACAGGCTTCGATGTTGAGGAATTGAGAAACCTCATTAAAGAGGTTTCCGATAAAAGGAATGCCGTGAGCGCAAGGTCAGGATTATGAATATGAAGCTATTATTTATTTTAGGCATGAGCATGCTTCTTTCCACAAGAATTTCAGCGGAAATTATAGAGATTAATCAGATCAGTCAACTGGATACAATGGTTGATGAGTTTAAAAACACAGACTGGCTTTTATTTGATATCGACTACACCCTAACTGAACCGACTCATCCAGCCCTCCAAATGAATGTTATTAAGCAGAATAAGCAACGTTTTCGAGATGAGTTAGCAAAATTTGCAGAAGAACAAAAAGAGCTTATCCCGCTTCTAATGGTAACGCAAAGTCTGCCCCAGTTAACAGATCCTTCCATTCCAAACCTGATTCGAAGGTTGCAAGAACGAAACATTCCAGTGTTAGGGTTTACAGCTATTGATACTTCAGTCATCCCGAAGATTGGTTCGATACCAGCATGGAGAGGCAGGGAACTGAAAAGGCTTGGGATAAGTTTTCATTCAAAAGGATCTTTTTTTCCTGAGGAACGAATTGAATTCACTGAGTTCCCTCCTTTTCGGGGAACTTTTCCTCTGTACGAAGATGGAATTCTCTATAGCAATGTCACTCCTTCAAAAGGAGCTGTATTGGTAGCATTTTTAAATAAAATTTCTCAACAACCTTCAAAGATCATACTTGTTGATGACTCATTAGATAATTTGCAAAGTGTTGATAATGAACTCAAAAAGCTAGGAATAGCCTTTCTTGGCATTCATTATAAAGCAAAAATAGATGAAAGACAAAAGGTTACAGATGATGAGTGGGAGACAGTATGGAATAAGATTCGCGAGAGAGCTAACACGTGCCTTTAGATGTTAAGATAGCAGATTTTCAGTTAAGAACCCTTACCAATGAAAAACGTTGGGTGTCTGATGAAGTGGCCAGCTCAATGGTCAATTAATAGAAACAAATGCAGAATCACCTAACAGACCATGAAAAATTTAAAGGATTTAAAAAATGTCGGTAAAGCGACATTAGGCGACCTAACTCTTTTGGGCATTGTCAGTGTGGAGCAATTAGCGCGACAGAACGCAACTTTTTTATTTCAAGAACTAGAAAGACGAACAAACCACCGTCAAGATCCCTGTGTTTGGGATGTCTTTGCTGCAATTATTCATGAGGCTGAGACGGGTGAAGCTTCCAATTGGTGGGCATGGACAGCTAAACGCAAGACCCTTCAAAAGAAAGGTCTACTTGATCATGTCGTTTAGGTTATATCCTTTCGCCTTTTCAAGTCTCATTGAACTGTCCAGAAGTTCCGGACAGTCCAATAATAAGAATTATGAGAAGATTTCCTCTTTCTTCTTTGCAAAATGACTAGCATCGTGAAACAATTCGATTCTTAAAATCAAATTATTACGAAAAGTTAACAGAGAAACTCCTGGAAAATTGTTCACCACTCCAGGTATGTCTACATCGTAAACGATTACTGCCTCATCTTCTGAACCAAATTTAGCACGTATTTTAAGGGATGCAATCGCATTCATAAAATTCCCAGTAGCCCCTGCAACAGCTTCCCTCCCCTTTAAAGATGCTAATGGACTATAGAATTCTACATCAGGATCCAAGTAATTTTTGACCCCCTCTATATTTTTTTCGCCTATTAACTTGTAGTATTCTTCAGCTTTCACAGAATTGTCTAGTGCCATGATCATCTCCTTTAATTTTTGACATCCTTGATTGGATATAGTAGAATATATCCAATCAAGAAGAAAACGTCCAGTAAATTGACTATAGTAGAGTATATCAAATATGAAAAAGAAAAGAGCTTATAACTCTGACACAAGGACTGCACAGGCATCTCAAACAAAATCTCAAGTTTTAAAAGCTGCAAAACACCTCTTTCAAACTAAAGGGTTTGATCGTGTGACAATAGGCTTGCTAGCAAAGGCAGCTGATGTATCTATACCGACCATCTTCGCTGTCTTTAAATCAAAACGAGGTGTGCTACAGTCCTTAATTGATGACACCCTTCCTGCCGAAAAATTTTCGTCATTGGTAGACAGATCGATGCTTGAGCAGTCTCCAAAAAAGCGCTTGAGCATAACAGCAAAATTAGCGCGTCATCTTTATGATGCTGAAAGAGAGCTAATGGATATTTTACGTGGTGCTACTGTAGTGGCTCCTGAATTCAAAGAGCTTGAACAAGAAAGAGAACAGCGTCGCTACGAAAGGCAAGGAGAGTACGTCAAAAAGTTGATGCAAGACAAGGTTTTGGCTAAGGGATTGACTCTTGCGAAAGCTCGCGATATACTTTGGTCCCTGACAGGTCGTGACATGTATCGAATGCTTGTTATAGAGCGAGCATGGTCACCAGATCAATATGAGAAGTGGCTTGGAAAAGTTTTAGTCGAATCACTTCTGTATAAAAACCGCAAAAGTTAAGATACTTAAGGCTCTTTTATGAAATTTAAACAGCCAATCCCGTTACAGCGTGGAGATAAGATTGCGATTGTTTCTCCTTCCTCTGGAATGCCCTTTTTATTCCCTTGGGTATATGAACAAGGATTAAAACAAATTAGACAGATTTTTAAGCTTCAAGTTGTAGAATTTCCTACAGCTAAGCAAAGTCCTGAGTACCTCTCCAAAAATCCAAAAGCCCGTGCAGATGATATCAATGCTGCTTTTGCCGACCCAACGATTAAAGGAATTATTGCGACAATCGGAGGAAACGATCAAATAAGAATTTTACCTTACTTAGATAGCGAAGTGATTGTAGCTAATCCGAAGATCTTCATGGGCTATAGTGACAACACCAATCTCCATTTATTTTTGTGGAATTTAGGAATCATCTCCTATTACGGAGGAAGCATCATGACTCAGTTCGCAATGGGTGGCGGGATGCAAGACTACACAATTAAGCTGAAATAGGTTTATTAAAGAAATTTAAAGCTATTTTAGTAGCGTATCCCAAAGCACAATTTTGCAATACACAGCCTCCAGAAGGACGGGAAGCATATATTTCTAACCAACAAAACGCTGTTAAAAATGCTCTTAAGGACTATGAATCAACTATTCCAGTCATCTTTAATATGAATTTTGGACACACTGATCCACAAACCATCATTCCCTGTGGAGGTAATGTGAGCATTAACTGTAAAGATGAAACGATAAAATTCTTTTAGAATAATATCTACTGACGTACCTCCTAATCCTCTACTGGCACGGAATTTTATCTTTTTGCACCATAAATCTGAAATATCTCTAGCAGGCTAGAAGCTTTTGATTTGCATTCTAACATACTCTGTCGAACCATCTCATCGCCTATTGCCGCAAGCTCTTCTTCAGATCTACCCTTAGCAGTTTGTTCCGCTATTAATCGAACAGTCGTTTTACCGCAACCGATGACAGTCATAGATTTGTCAAATTCTAAAGAATCGATCTCTAGATCTATCTGAGCTCCTGCTTTCAATAGCATTGAAACAATTTCAAAAGAAGATTGCCCGAAGATAACTTTGGAAGAGGCCATCATTAAAGGGGTTATGGGCATAGTCGCGCTCATTACATTGATTTGAGTAATCCCATTAACATCTATATCTTTATGAGTTAGACATGTAGCCACCAGTTCTTTATCATCTGTCTGAATAGCTGATAATAAGGTACTTAAAGTTATTGTTTTATGAATAGCATTATCAACCTGTTCTATGAAACTTTCTCTAACTGTATATCCCATAAAAGTTCCAATAACAGTGCTATTTTTTATAATTTTGAAAGTTGGAATGCTTGTAACACCATATTTTTTGGCTATCTGCTGCCCTTCGTCGATATTTACGCTAACAAACAGATATTGTTCTTTAAGTTCATTTGCCAATTGTTCAAATATAGGCTTCATTTTCATGCACGGATCACACCATGTAGCCCAGAAGTCTATTATCACCGGCTTTTCGGCTGTTTGAATAAAACTTTCAAATTGAGCATCATTTAAATTTTTAACAGAAACTGTTTCAAGTGCTTCTAATGCTAAGACAGGTTTAATTGTGACCAAACAGACGCATAAAAAATAAAAAATTTCCTTTAACATTATATTAGCCTAAATTTAAGGGTGTTTGCTACAAAAATGTAGCTTTAATCATCTTGAAAAAAAAGTAACTTTTTACAATAAAAATAAAGGTCTATGATGCCATTAATCATCAATAAATTCCAGTAGCTTTTTTCTTCCTAAATTTCTTATCATTCTCTCTAGTTGTATCCGCTATGATGAAAATCGGTCCCTGCCAATTGATTTTATAGCAAAAGGCTTAGTGAAAAAAGCTGCCAGAGTACTTCACTTTCGCCCTAAAAAAAAATAGTATTAAAGGAGATGATTGTGCCTGGTTTTGATGTGACGCATCCCAATATTAAAGATAGAGTTATAGCTAAAAGTCATCTAGCCTTTTCTTTTCTTACTCATATGCCTATCGTGCCTGGCCATACGCTTATCTGCCCCATTCGTTGTGTAGACACCTGTGAAGAGCTTACCATAGAAGAATGGAAAGAAGTGTTAGATCTTAAATATTTGGTATGTAAAGCGCTTAAAAATGCATTTAATTCAGAAGGGTTTAATTTTGCTTGGAATATAGGTGAAAATGCGGGTAAAACAGTCCCTCATTTTCATTTGCATGTAGTTCCAAGAAAATTAGGAGACACAGGTATCTTGCAATATGAACCAAGAGTGTTCTTATACAGACCAGGTAGTAGAGCGATTTCTCCATCGGAGGAACTTCGACAAACAGCCGAACTCATTAGATGTAGTTTATAAAATCCAGGTGAACGTAAAACTTGCGTTTTATGTATACTTATTTTAAGCTATTTGTTTAACACATTGTATAAATTCTGATGCACTATTAGTTATGGTATTTTTATGATTTCTAATGACAAACTGTTCTGTATGTCTGTACAAGCCGTACCGGCGTTTTTTGCTTACCGTGAAATTGTGCTAGCTGGAAGTGCAGCATTGCTGAATCCTATTGGAGGAGCTGTTTGCACAGCTTTAGCATCTTACGCTCTGGCAAAGCTTGGAGAATATCTTGGAACTACCTACGCTCCCCTTCATTCGATAAAAAAATCTCATAAAGTTTACATTATACCCTCAATATGGGTAATTTCGGCCGCGCTGACAACAATGACGCAATTTCCTCTTCGCTTAATTACTGCCATTTCTCCTCTAGTTACTTCAATGGGGGCAGTGGCCCTAGTTAGCCTTATGGCTCTAGGAATTTTATATTATGTTGCAAAGTCCCCTTCAAATACACAGCAAACCATCATACCGCCCCAAGTACAAGTACAGCAGCAAATCCCACTGGTACAGCAGCAATTAATCGTACAGCAACAGATCAGTACCCTTGATCCCTCTGAAGTAGTATCGGTAGCAAACCGCGTTTTAGGAGACATCGGAGAGCTCAATAAAACAAGAGGCATAACTAAGTTCTCTTATACTTTTCCTAAAGACGTTGATCGGCCGTCCTATCGCGCTCATCAAACGACCGAGCGCATGGAAACCGATAAAGATGCTGCTATTGCAGTGCTACACCAAAAGATCGCAAAACACCTAGAGGGCATGGGTGTGACTATTCCCTCCCCTAAACGTGAAAACTTGGGATTCAAGACATTTGGCGACCCAACTAGAACATTCTTTACATTTAGCCAAGAGCTTCTAGATTCTAAAACAAAAAAAATAATAGCTAGAACCACGTTTGACATTAATCATACAGATAAGACTAAAATATCTATATTTTCTAGTGATGCTAAAGGAAAACTAGAATCAGAAATTGTAATGAAGCCATTTCAAGTGGTCATTTAATAACTATTTAGGCTCCGCCAATTTCTGCAAAATATTGATACATTCTTTTGTTTTTCTGGATCCCAATGTACTAAAAAACTCATCATCTACTTTTTCAACAAGAGGTATTGCCTGTTCAACCAGTTTTGCCCCCTGTTCCGTTAGTTTAGGAAACTTGGAACGCTCATCGCCTTTACGTCGATGGCGTTCAATATACCCTTTTTGTTCAAGTGATCGTAAAACTTGTGATGTCATATTAACGTCTGTACCACAATGACGGGCAAGTTCTATTTGTGTAATGTCGTTCTGATGGCGGGTTAACCAACCTAGACTTGCTAACAAAACAAACTGTGGATGCGTAAGAGTCACGGTTGCAAGAGCTGTTTCAATTTCTCTTCGCCATTTTGTACTTACCTGCCAAAGCAAAAATCCAGGACTGTGCTCTGGGCCTTCAAAGTGACTAATCTTTTTCCAAGGAATGTCTTTCATTAAATTTCCTTTTGAAAATTTAAGCTTTCAGCTTTTTTAATCATTGCTGCCATTTCTTGTGGAAGGTTTTTTTTCATGTTTCTTCCTATCACTATGGCGAAGAAAAACGCTAGTGGACCTGTCATCTCAATTTGATGAGTCACATGCGTTTTGCCCTCAGATTCCGTTAAAAAGTGAGAAACAATAATACGCGCAAGAGTAAGCTGTGCTTCGTCAACAAACCTTTTCTTAGGTTCGACTAGCGTCAACTTAGTGTGCACCAATGGCCCCCCTATTGGTTTTAAAGTCCCAGTGGTACCAGTTTGAAAAGGTCCTTCAATCGTACTGAACTCGATACCATGATCCCACGTCTTCCAGTTTGTAACATCCTGCCAAATCTCCCAGATAGCTTCTGGAGACGCTCTTGTTTCAACTGTATGCTTAATGATCAACATAAAAATCTCCTACGGTGTAATTTATACGTAAGTATATCATATGCATGCATACTGTTGTTATCAAGAAAAATTCTCCTTTTACCAGGCGGCCGTCCTCGGCCTGAAAGTAACCAGGGCGTCCCGCCCTGCAAAAAAAGAAGGTACCGTACTGGTTTAGTAAAAAAAGAGGACCAGCCAGGATGGCTTTGGTTACAGCAAAACAAGATAACCCGGCCCTTTTGCAGGGCGGGACGCCCTGGTTACCTTCAGGCCGAGGACGGCCTGGTTTTTGCAGTTCTGGACACAAAACAAGATGTTACAATAAGCTGACTGCCTCAAGTTCTAAAACTACAGGAGTGAATCGTGCTCAACGAGGTGCTTATGCTATTTATAATTCAACCATTTGCCTCTCAATACCAATCGCAAGTGAATGATTTGATCGAACGCATTCAAGTAGAGGAATTCCATATTCCGATTGAGGAAGCACAACGAAAAGAACTTCAATCAATTTCTCAATCTTTCCAAAAGGGCAAAGGTAATTACTGGGTGGCTCTTCTTGATCAAAAAGTCATTGGAACGATTGCTGTGATCGATATTGGTCATAATGCTTTCGAATTAAGAGATGTTTTTCTCGATAAAGAATATCGTGGTCAAAAAACAGGGTTCGCCAAAAAATTGCTCGATACGGTTTTAATTTGGTCAACGCAACATGATGTCAAAACGATTTACCTCGGGACAACTCTTGCTTTTCGAGCGGCTCATCGCTTTTATGAAAAACATGGATTTCATGAGATAGCAAAAAATGAAATGCCATCCTACTGCCAACCGATGGATTGTGATGAAAAATTTTATCGTCTCGATTTAGAAAAAATCACCACAGCCCCTTCCATATGGGAACTAGAACCTCCTGAAGTACGAAAGTTCATTAACGATAAAATTTTAAGTATTTCAGCAGTAGTCCCTAAAGTTCATCGTGTGGATGATGTAAAGATAGAACGCAATCAGCGAATCACTCCCCTGCGCATTTATACTCCAAGCGATTCTTTGGATCTCCCTATTGTTCTTTTTATTCATGGCGGGGGTTGGGCAGCGGGCAATTTGGATACTCATGACAATTTAGCTCGTTACCTTTGCAAGGAAGCCGAGTCTCTAGTTGTGTCTGTCGGTTACCTAAATTCCCCTGAAGGCAAATTTCCTACTCCTCTAGAACAATGCTATGATGCGCTGTGTTGGATTATTGAACATGCAAAAGAGTTTCATGCAGATGCTAATCGCTTAGCTGTCGTGGGTGATAGTGCCGGAGGTAATATGACAGCTGCATTATGCCTTCTAGCACGCGATCGAAACGGTCCGAAAATTGATTTACAAGTGTTAATCAATCCATCTACAGATCTTGCAAGTCTAGGTTCGCTAGAACGCCGCAATGATACTTTGGATCGTTTTCGCTGGTATGCAAGGCAATATGTGGAAGATCCAAATGATATTAATAGTCCATATGTTTCACCGCTATTAGCTGAAGATTTAACCAATCTTCCTCCTGCGCTTATTCTATTAGCTGAAAAAGATGAATTGCGTAGCGAAGGCCAAAGATATGCGGACAGACTAACTACAGCTGGAATTCCCACCACAATCTATACTCAATTTGGTGTCGGGCATCTAGCATCAGATGGTGCTAGAGCATCTGTAAAGGCTCAGGAGTCTCTTAATGTAGCTGTAGAGGCTCTTAAAAATACATTTTCTATGAATTAAGTTGATTATGCAGTCTAAATTATCTTTCACATTTAAACCCGCAGAAGTAAAAGATCGGACTCTTGTTCATCAGTGGCTGGTACAGCCTCATGTGGCTGAATGGATTCATGGATTAGGACTCCAAAACACCCTAAATGGCTTGGAAAAGTTTTTCCAAGGGGAATCCGACACGACATATTGGATTGCTTATGATAACGAAATCCCATTTACCTTTCTGATTACTTCTCCAGAAGGAAATGATGCGATCACTTTAGATATGTTCATTTGCGATCTCAATTATCTAGGCAAGGGAAATGCGGTGCCAATGATTCATCATTTTTTATTTAGTCAATTTCCAAATGTAAAAAAGGTTTTGATAGATCCTGAAGCAACTAACGAACGAGCAATCCACGTATATCAAAAAGCAGGTTTTAAGATCATTGGAGAATTCATTGCAAGTTGGCATCCAGTCCCTCACTACCAAATGGAGTTATTTATGAAGGATCTTTTGAAGATATCCCTCCCCCGCATTTGAGTTTATCACGTCACCAAATCAGTAATTCTTGATTTGGTGACGTGAAAATGAAATGACAAATTCATCACCAAATAAGGTTTCAGATAATAGCCCAACTCAGAGAATTGACTTATGACCTCGAGATTTTTTCATTTTCTTTATAAATTAGATCACTGGCACACAACGAGTGCCATAAAGCTTAGAGATTGAATTTATATAGGAGCCCAATTCCGACGGAATGGTTATAGAAATGACAGCCACCCTGATGGAATTTGTATTCCAAAGTCATCTCTGTATTACAGAAAATCGGATAGACCAATCCAGCCATCAATTGCCAAGAAAAATGGTTCCACTTTTGGTTAAAATCAATGCGAGAATTTGCTGAATGCATTTGTTGGAAATCATAACCGATGCCAGCTCCAACAAAAGGTTGAAAATCCCAATTTGCACATCCCAACGAAGGCACATCCCATAATATATTGGCCATAACCGAAGATGTTTGAAAATGTCCACACTGGGAAGAGCCTTCTGTAAAGAAGCGGGTATTTTTGATCGCATTTCTTCTAAACGCATACTCAGCTTCCACACTCAAGCCGTTACACCAAGAATAACCCAACGAACCTGCTATCAGGTACCCTGTCTTATAAGTGGATTTGTTTCCATCGACTGTACCGTTTTGCAAGAAATTTGCACCGCCAAAAATCTTAGCGTAGAAATTTGACTCATTACCACAACAGAAGTCTTCGTAACCCCATCCCTGAGCATGCGCATCAGCCGACATAAAAAAGATAAGTGACATTAAAAGGAACAAAGTATTTTTTTTCATATTAATCTCATTTTGAGTTTTCATTTTTGCAAGAGGTCAAAACCTGTTTTATAATTTCACTACTTCGCAAGCCGATCATCATCGCTGGGCCTGTCGTATTAATATCAGGAATCACCGGGCAGATAGAATTGTCTGCTACAAAAACATTCTTTGTACCATAAACACGTGTGTCGCCATCTACAACACCTCCGTCGCGCAGAGGGGCCATTTTGCAGTGCGATACAAAATGGTGTATATCTAGTGAAAGATTACTGTTATTTTTTACGTACTGCTCGACGAATGCGTCATTATAGCCAGAAAGGATGACTAGGTTGAGCGGATCAGTTAAAATGGGCCTAAAGTAAATCGATGGGAAGGGGTACAGAATTCTTAGTTGATCTAGTAAAGCGCGAACATAGACAGAAACAGCACTCTTCATATGCGCTAGATCGATTGGATTTTGGTAAAATCCCTGATCTGATGCCGCTATTTGGAATGAATTATCGCTTTGGATATTGACACTACCCTCACTCACAGGATTCAAAAGATTAAATCCAACAGCTACGAGAGGAGGTGTCTGTGGAGTAGCTGGAATGAATTCATATAACATTTGTAGCATGCGTGGGCTATTGGGACCACTACCGACTACTGGCAAATAGGCTGTATTGATTGTAAATGCATAAGGAGCTCCAGCTGGTATACCGCTCAAGGCTGGATCTGCAAGCATCGTAAAAAAAATGAGAGGATGGTTTTGTAGATGTTTTCCTACATTCTCATTAATAAAAACAGGCTTGATTCCTGCATTCTTTAACACTTCCGACGGTCCTATGCCTGAAAGCTGCAACAACTTGCTACTATTGATCCCACTCGCCAAAACTACAGCCTTTCGCGCTTTTGCTTCAAAGAGTTTGCCATCCTGAACATATTTTACTTTTTTGGCTCGTCCTTGCTTGTTAAATACGATTTTCACAGCTACTGAATCGAAGAGAACAAACAATTTGTGTCCATTGACTCCTTGACCCTCAGGTGTCATAACAGAGCTATTTAAATATGCAGTTGCACTACTAACGCGTTTAGTACCTGTAGGATCAATGAACCATTGAGAACGAGGGTCAATGCAATTCACCGAAGTAGGATCATTGTAATCTACCACAGTTGGAATTCCAGGAAATGCTGCTTGCGACGCTGGCAATAGAACTTGGGAGGTTATTTGCGATATGGTAGGTGTCTGCAAGATATTGACAGGACCATTGACTCCCCTTGCGCCTGGTGTTATTGTCAATCCCTGGTAGTTCTCAAGCTTTTCAAAGGTGGCTAAAATATTGTTTAAGCTCCAATTTTTACTTCCAGAAACTTCTTCCCAGCGCGAGTACATCGGATTCGATCCACGCCCATAATAGAGTCCGTTAATCGATGAGCCACCACCCAACAGCATTCCAGTTGTCCAATCACTCGTACGTCCATTCAGCCCCGCCATTGGTAGGCTTTGAGTCCAACCTGGCCAAAAGTACTGAGATCTTCCTGTGGAAGGCAATAGGAATGCTGAAAGGCCTACAGCTTCAATCGCTGGATCTTCTGTTAAATTTAGCCCTCCCTCTATTCCTAAAACAGAAAATTGACCATCCTTTGATAGCTCGCTCATTAAGATGCAACCTGCTGCTCCACCACCAATTACGATGATATCTGCCTCTAGCTTGTTTCCTGACATTTTGGACTTATAAGGAGAAGAAGATGAATTTGCAAAAAGGTTGACTGTAGCAGCTACTAAAACGAGAGTTAAAATTTTAATTTTCATAGTTGATATCTCCAAGATTCGCATCAATATCGATAGCACACCGGTTGTTGTCAAGAAATTGTTAATTAACAGATGTGCACCGCTGTCGACAGGATAAACATATGGTTGTCATCAGAGAAATCCTGCAAAAAAATCCATTTTCCTCTCTTTGCGCCTTTGCGTTGAAAGTATTGTTCTTGAAATGGTGGTTTGAGTAGGGTTTTAGCGTTCTGAATTTTTTTTCAACACAAAGACGCAAAGGCGGAAAGAGGGGTCAGTAACTGAGAGAGGAAATTAGTTACTTGAGTGAGCTTGTACGTTTTGGCTTAAGTTTCAAGCGGATCTTTTAAACAGCTTTGTCATAAACCCAAAAGGTCCTCCATATTTCCTCTTTGAGTGCTACACAAGCCTTGTTTTTTATAAGATTTTTTTGTTACATTTACAGCCTTATTAGTAAGGAGCCTTTGTGAATCCGCGCTTGAAGAAATTTTTTTCATACTACAAACCTTACCTGGGTCTTTTTTATGCGGACATGGCATGTGCAATCGTCGTATCGGCGACAGTACTCGCCATCCCCTTGTGCATAAGATTTATCACAAAAAATTTAGAAGAACAGTCCCCGGACGCCCTCAACCAAATCTATATGATGGGCGGCGTTATGCTTACTTTGGTAGCCGTTCATGCGATTTGTCATGCCTTTGTTGATTACAAAGGTCATATGATGGGAGCTCTGATGGAAAGAGACATGCGTAACGAATTGTTTGAGCATTACCAAAAACTCTCTTTCAAATTCTATGACGATCATCGAACGGGCCAGCTGATGACGCGAATTTCTAATGATACCTTTGACCTTGCTGAATTGTATCATCATGGACCTGAAGATATCGTGATTTCTTTGCTCAACTTTATCGGTGCATTTGTTATTTTGACCTCTATCAATCTAACGCTAGGCTTAATCGCACTTCTTTTTATCCCAATTATGGCTCTATATGGCTTCTACTTCAGTAGAAAAATGCACAATGCCCTAAGGAAGAGCAAAGATCGAGTTGGAGATATCAATGCCCAAGTTGAAGATACCTTAGCAGGAATCAGAGTCGTCAAATCCTTCACGAATGAAGACATCGAGACCAAAAAATTTCATTATGAAAACAATCGTTTTTTAGATAGTAGAAAAGATGGCTACAAAAACGAAGCCTATTTCTACGATGGTTTACTCACTCTTACGCAACTGATGACGGTAACGGTCGTTATTTTTGGAGCAATTAGCATTGTACAAGGATCGCTGGATATAGCAGATTTACTCACATTTTTACTTTACGTCGTGATTTTGATTGAACCGATACAGCGATTGGGTAATTTCATTAGACTGTATCAAGAAGGCATTACTGGTTTTAACCGCTTTATAGAGGTATTAGAGGTCGAGCCAGATATCAAGGATGCAGCTGAAGCCAAAGAACTCACGAACATCCAAGGAAGAATAGAATTTAGTAATGTCAGCTTCAAGTATAGAGAAGGCTACGATCATGTCCTTAAAAATATTACCTTAGACATTAAAGTAGGAGAATATGTTGCCCTTGTAGGGCCTTCAGGAGCAGGAAAAACAACATTGTGTTCACTCATTCCGCGATTTTACGACATTACTTCCGGAGAAATATTGATTGATGGCAAAAACATCAAAGAACTTCAATTAAAATCATTGAGAAAAAATATTGGCCTTGTTCAGCAGGATGTTTACCTATTTGCTGGAACAGTATTGGATAATATTCGCTATGGTAAACCCAATGCCACTGAAGATGAGATTATTTTAGCCTCCAAAAAAGCCAATGCTCATGATTTTATTATGTCATTGCCTTCTGGTTATGCCACAGATATCGGACAGCGCGGTGTAAAGCTTTCTGGTGGTCAGAAGCAACGCTTGAGTATTGCTCGCGTGTTCCTAAAAAATCCAAAGATTATTATTTTTGACGAGGCTACTAGCTCATTAGACAATGAAAGTGAAAAAGCTGTTCAGGATGCACTGGAAAAATTGATTGAGAACCGGACTACAATTGTTATTGCCCACCGTTTATCAACCATACGAAATGCAAAAAGAATTTTGGTTTTAACCGACAAAGGAATCGAAGAGCAAGGAACCCATAAGGAACTGCTCGGGCTAAATGGAACATATGCCAATTTATACAATATGCAGTTAAGAATAGAGGATATTCATGAAGAGAGAAATGGATAGTCCCCTTTTACCAGACCGGGACTAGGGTGTTGATTAAAGGCAAAATTTTATGTAACCTTTAATTTAATATTGTCCTAGATTTTACAACCGCGAAGCGGTTAATAAGCCACGCAAGTGGCGACAGTGATTAGCCCAAATGGAGCTTACCTTTTATTTCATATCTTTTAACTCCTGAGGAACCACTATCGAGTAGTCAAAATAAAGCAGATCTTAAAGGTAAAGTTCGTCATAAAAAGATGACAAAGGTTACGGGGTCTGGAAGCGATTCACACCTGGTCGGATTTAAGTATTAATCGAACAGCGCCAACAATTATCGCTTCTTATTCCATTGCATGCCTTATTGCTAGCCAAGCTGTACAAGATACGGGAGTGGAAATAGTCCCCGAAATGACCCCTTGGTACAGTAAAAAGACGGTTACGTTTTCAGATGTAATGGTGTACCTTAAGTTGTTGATTCTCAACAGTAAATATTTTCCTCAATCTAGTAAAAATTTTTATAAACCTCTCTTAACACCTCTAGATACTCTTCTATCGACGTGAGCCCGACAGTTAATCTTCTTTCGTTAACATGTGCTTCATCTTCAATAGGATAAAGTGTAAGATCTTCATTTAATCTCGCTAAGTGAAGAGTATCAATTTGAATCACTTCAGCTCTTAAACTCTCTTCGTTAGCTGAATCAATTGCATTGATCCATCGCATGCGTAAGTCTTGTTCTCTACCTACCATTTCAATTACTTCTCTCTGCAAGTCCTTGTAAAAAATTTTATGTTCGTTGGTATAAGCAGAGCCTGATATCAATTGAAACGAGAAGAATAATACGAAAAAAATTAAATTCATAAAAACTGACCCCATGCACCGAGTTAGAAAAGCAAGATATCGCGATAAGAAGGAGACATCGTAGCTCCTACAGGATAATGATCCGATGGGTTATCAATATTTGGCAAAGGCTTATTTATATCGACATCTTCTTCCTTAAAGCCAACGGTAACCTGACTAAATTCAAACTGGCCCCCATTTTCAGATTTCAAGGTAATCAAATAGTCTTCTTGGTCAACTGCAAATCTTCCAGCTTTAGCATGCTGAACAGTCACCATTCTTCTTTTTACAGTAGTTGGTCCTACATCTGTCGCCATAAGACCTAGAGCATCTAGATGCTCCCTAAACAATTGCACGTCTTTATGCGTTTTAGTGTTAGCATCAGTGCCAACTAGCAGCTGCAAATTCTCATGCTTCGCCTTTTTTTGAAATATTTCCATCACAAGTGAAATCTGTCGACGCCCATCTTCAGACTTTGTGGAATGTCCATGACATGCCGCGAGAAGAAATTTTTGACCAGATCCTTTTCTAGTTGCTATGACGACGTTCATGCACCCATTTTCCTGGTACTCTTGAACGGGAATGACTTGATAGTCAGGCTCCCAAAGATCGCTTCGAAGAAAAACAAACGTCCCATCATGAGGATTTTGATTCTCGACAGGCAAAAATAAACCTTCGCTGGTTAAAATTTGAGGTACTAACGCATCGCTTTCCTGAGTAAATACTACTCCCGAATCAGAGACGATTAACTTATCTCTAAATGCTTCTGCCCTAGCCAAAGGGTCTCCAAGTGTATCAGCGAATACTTTCTTGACTTTATTCACTTGATTGATAAAGTCCTCATCGACACCAGAGATAAGATGTAGATCGAGGGCTTGATACATCCAAAAGAAAAATACTTGACCGGCTGGAGACGTAAACATGTCGAGATCGTCATTGACTGCTGTCTCTCCCAAGAATTCCTTTAAATAATTTGTGTTTAATCCATTTAAAGAATGTTGAAGAACATTTTGAGGAGTGGTTAGGGAAAATGTCTCCTCTATAAAAATGGCATTCATGAGGTTCTTTTTTAATTCAAAGCCATTTTTCCCTTTCAGAATACCTGTAGAGCCAAGTATAGGCAAATCAAAGGCCCTACCCTCTCGTGCGGCTTGATCCTTCAAAGCTTTGTCCACATGTAGTAATCCAGTGGGAGTATTTCTCAAAAAACGAAAAACTTTTTGGTCACCATAATGCTCGATAAAATTGAGAATTTTTTCTAAATCCGAATGTGTAATTACACCTTGTAATTCAATCTGTTTCTTTTGAATTTCTTCTATCAGTGATTAACTGCGATAATGTAGGTCCAAACTCCCTTTCTTTAGCGATAGCCTGTGTGACACTATCATTCCTGAAATCGCTTATTTCCTTATCGCTAAAATTGCCTCCCCCCATTAATTCTATCACTTCCTGATCAGAGAGATTTTTTGCTAGAGCCACAGGAGAAACGACCAACTCAAAAACTTTTTGTCTTGTTGGATTCATTTCAGGACCATAGTCCCCTGCAAACTCAAACGGGTCATTAAATATCCCTAATATGTTTGCAGTATGTATAACAATTGATAAAATGAAGTACATAACCTTGATTCCATTTTTATATATTAAAAAATGAATTTTATCATAAATTGTGAATTATCTTCTAGGATTTATATGGTAGTTCATGGACGAATTGACGCAATTGCATAAGTCCAAGTTCATGATTAAACACATAAAAGAAGAATTTACAGGATGGGCAGGATCGCCTTGACAACAGAAAAAATTTAGGTTACGGTGAAAAAAAATTAACACATGAGGAAATGATGGATAAAAAACTTTTAGTGCTATTGATAGCACCTTCTCTCTTGTTTACTAATCTTGTCTCCGCAAACGAAACTAAAGATTTTATTGCTGAATCAAAGGATCAAAGCAAACAGGGTCAGGGTAGCAAATCTCGCGAAGGTCGGGCCGATTCAAAAGGGTCTGGTGGGGAACAAACTAAAGGACGGGATAGGGAATCTCAGAAGCAACAGCCTCAAATCCAGCAGCAGCCTCAAATCCAGCAACAGCCTCAAATCCAGCAACAGCCTAAAATCCAGCAGCAGCCTCAAATCCAGCAACAGCCTCAAATCCGGCAACAGCCTCAAATCCAGCAACGCGGCAATCAGGAATTGCAGGAAAGAAAATCCATTGAGATGGATCGAGATCAAAAAAGAGATATCGATCAAAAGAGAAACATCGAACAAAAGAGAGTTTTCGACGAGCAAATTAAACGAAATAGAGAAGCCGAAAAAAAAGATATAGAATCTCAAGAGAGAAGAGCCAGTGATAGGGATATGAATCGCAGTCAAAGAAGAGATATCGAGCAACAGAGAGACTCAATCGATCAAAAACGGGGTTGGGAATCAGAGAAAAGAGATGCAGTTAAGACTGGGCAGAATGAATTTAGAGGTAGGGACCATGACCGAACAGATTACAGAAGAGAGCGAATTTCCAAAGAAAGTTTAAAGGAAAAAGAGACAAGATGGCAGTCAAAGAGCAAAGAATGGCGTAAAAACTTTTCTAATTACAGAACGCGCGACCACATCTTTGACGATCATTTTTGGGGTAATTTCCGTAAAAGATACAATCACTGGTATTTTGATAACAATTTTCATTGGTACTCAGGTGCTACTTGGCCCCGCATTGTCGTTTGGCTTCCTTGGCAATGGAGCCGACCGATTTATTATTTCTATGAAACAGATGGTGATGTTTACTACAGCACAACTGAACATTATACCTATCTCATCCCTGTGGATTCAAAAGAAATATTTATCGCCCAAGCTGCACGAATTGCAAACGCACAGTATCCTATTTCCAATCGACAGTCCGATTGGTTGCCGTTAGGAATGTTTACAATTGCGTCAGAAAATGATTTGTCGGACATGCCAAAAAGGTATATTTCCCTTGCCATCAGCAAAGACGGCGCAGTATCCGGTGCATATTTTGATACTGTAAACAATGCAATGCTCGAAATTCAGGGCGGAATTGATCCTGAATCACAGCGTATTGCATGGAAATTTGTAGGAAACGATTGGCCAATCATGGAATCGGGTCTTTACAATCTTACAAAAGAAGAATCAACTCTATTAATTCACACTTCGGGCCGTACAACTGAAACACAGTTGCTTATCAAGCTTGATAGATGATCTAAATTTAGCCGGGGCCTAGCCCCGGCTGTTCAGGAATCGAGACTTTAGGTGCTACTGATATAAATGGCGTAAAGGCTTACTTTAAGTCCTTAAAAGGTTTCCTCAAGCTAAACATATCTTTCCATCGGTTTGCTCCGATAGCCTCCAATCACAATACTGGCGGCCAAGATGATAAGATTTTTCACAACAAATTCTCCTTCTAATGTCAGAAAAAAAGGATTGCCGTTGAAAAAAAGCGGTGGATGAAAAAAAACACTTAAAAGGATACCTGCTATTTGTAACCATAGCAGAATGAGAGTGGTCTTAAGGTAAACTTTAAAGATAAGCCCCAATCCAATTAAAACTTCTATTATTCCAAGAAAAATAATATACTCTGGGCGTTCCACTGTGAAAGTATAAGTTTTTTCTATCATATGTTGAACAGGGCTCACATTAAATATTTTTAGAAGGCCAAACCAAAAAAATACAATTCCAAGACTCACTCTAAGAAGCCAAATACCCCATTGGCGCATTTGCTTGATTGCCGTTTTTTCGACTTGCTTTACTGTATCTTCCGAATCTTGTGTCATTTGAATCTCTCTAAACTAATTGGGCCTAGTCGTCCTTTCTTACCAGACCGGGACGGTCTGGCTACCTTCTTTTTTTTTTGCAGGGCGGGAAGCCCAGGTTACTTTCAGGCCGAGGACGGCCCTGGTTTCTTTTCAACCATACTGCTTGCTAATCTACATTTTGTGGAAGACTTAAAGCGAAGTGAGCTCGTATCTGTTCTCCATAAAAGCTGATCGTCAGAAACAAAGATAGCATACAGCATAAGGCCACAATCGCTGCGGATGAGAAAAGTGTTCCATTATAAAAATTACCTGCTAGCTGTACTGTCACAGCGCAAAGCAGTGTACGCATAGACATCAGCAAAGATGATGCGGGACCATTTTTATTAGGCACAACGGATAGAGATGCTGAAAAAACAATTGCAAAAGGAATTGCACAAGAAGAAGCAAATAGACACATCAAAGGCGTAATCAAAAGTACAGGCGGAATTTCTTGAAAACAAGCCATGATAAGTAGGGTTGATGTCGCTAGCGCACACACTAAAGACCCAAATAAAGCAGAGCGCATTTCCCCAAAAAGAGAAGAGATTTTGTTTGCGTAATAGCTCACAATTGAAAATGAAGAAATAATTGCTGCTTGGTGCCATGCAAATTCTCTTAAAGGCATTCCTAATTGATCGCGATAAAGAAAAGGAATGACCGAAACAAAAGCCATATAACCTCCACACACTAATGTAGGCACTAAAGAACTTTGCAAAAAGCGAAAAGAGGTCAACAGTTGCTTATAATCTTGAATCACCTGTTTTGTTTGAATAACCTGCCCCTTGCGTGTTTCTGGAAGGTATCCGTAAAGAAGGATGAGTTGTATCGTTGTCATTAAGGCAACAAATGTATAGCAAGAGCTCCAACCAAAGTACACATTAAGATAACCTCCAAGTATAGGTGCGAGGGCCATCGTAGCGGTTAAGATCGCATTTAACATCCCAATCCAATGCGTTGCCTCATTGTCTTGGTAGGCATCAGAAATCATGGTAAAGACAATGACAAAGGATCCGGCTGCACCAAGACCTTGGATAAAGCGCGACAACAAAATCATTTCTATGGTGGGTGCTAAAGCACAGCTAATGCTGCCAATTAAAAATAAAACCGTTCCGAGTAAGAGTATGGGGCGTCTTCCAAACCGATCTGATAAAGGTCCATAGAAAAGAGCCGCGATACAAAATCCAAGGAAGTTGAGGCTGATAGTCCCCTCAATCACCTTTTCAGAAACAGAAAATGCTCGAGCGATGTCTGGAAAGCTGGGTAAAGAAAGTTCGATTTCCATTGCGGCGGAGACAACGGAAAAGATCAGAAGAAAGGGAAAAAATTTGCTAAGTTTCATAAAAATCCTGTGTTTTTGTAAAAATAATATAGCACAACCGATAAAAAAAAAGGATACCTTCTTTCCATGGACAAATGGACGAATAAAACGATTGCAAAAATCCAACCCTTGCCTTTTCCCGATTCCTAAGCCAGGCCGTCCTCGGCCTGAAAGTAACCAGGGGTCCCGACCTGCAAAAAAGGAAAGTAGCCAGAGCGTCCCGGTCTGGTAAAAAAGGACAACGGTCAGAATGACCTTGGAAAATCGTTACATCACCACAAGATGACCCGGCTTTTTGCAGGGCGGGACGCCCTGAGACCTTTTTGAACTCGCGTCCCGACGATTACATCATCCAAATTCAGGCTTAAGCGCATATAGGGACGAGTGTGATTAGGTCTGGATTTTATGTTGGTTGAGTATCTGGCACTGGATTAAATGCTTGACCTTCAGTATCCTTTTGAGTCCAATTAACATGTCTACCATCTGCTTTGCTTAAGTCTTCTTCCTTTACATAGAGTCGCACACGATCACAATATTCGTTGTACAATGTGTTCCAAGATCTTTGAACTGTTCCTTCTTGATAAAAACGACTTGCATAAGCTTCTGAAGCTTCTGAAATTGTCTTAAAAAATATTCCCTCTCCGTAATGTCGACGTTTATCCCAGAAGGCTTCACCCCGCGCATGGTGATAAGCATTCGTACAGTAATAAAAAGTACGATACCGGTACGAATCCTGCTTCGTTAATGCTAATGCAAAGGTATGTTTTGCAGTAAATGCAGGAAGATCATCTAAAGTAAGGTTGCTGATTGCATATCCTAGTTTCATACACACATCAGCGGCTTCTACTACCTGAGGACGACTCCAAGGGTCTGTTCTATGCTGTTTTATCAAATCTTTTAGCTTCTGATCAGCTTCATTCCATAAAGTGGTTAGATATGCTATCTCTCGGTTTATCGGTTGATGAGTTTTTGAAGGCTCCCGACCAAATTGGTAAGCACTCTTAGCTTGTTTAATTGATTTTCTTGCAAATTCAAGCACTTCTTGGCCTAAAGCAGAATAAGGTGGCACAGCTGGGCGACAATAGCGACAAGAAATAACGCGATAGATCGCCAATGGAATTCCTAAAGTTAGGATGTGAAACACCACATTTCCAATTTTTCTCAAAAGTGCTTGCTTATGGCAAAGCGGCTGCAAAAACAAATGATTAGAATGTAAACAATCAACATTGTTAGTTCTACGAGATCTCATTTAAACTCCTGAATTAATGGAAAAACAATAGGATATTTAAATTAAAAAAGCAATGATGAAATGGGCAATTGCTAAAGTGGAGCAAGTTCAAACCAAGATTGCCGACAGTACAAAAAAGGAATACATCCTCTCTGTGCTTTCTGTGGGCTCTGTGGTAGTCATATGGTGCAAGCCCCTTTATTAAAACAAATTAGATTACCACAGAGCCCACAGAGAGCACAGAGGAAGTATATTCATTTCTGCCTACTCAGCTCTCTTTTACATAAGTCTTAACCCGTGCCCGATTCCTAAGCCAGGCCGTCCTCGGCCTGGCTTAGGCAATTAATTATCCTGAAGAGAATCAAATGCACACAGTTTTGGTGATTTAAGAATCATATCCGCTAACTTAGACCCCAAATCCCATCCCGCTTGATGGTCGATTGGATAGTGAATCCCCGCCCAAATACGCGAATTTCCAGCTTCTTCTGCTAGTTGAAACCACTGATTTTTTTCCTTAGGAAAATAGTAGGACAATAGCGTAGCACTGCCTGCTGACCATGTTGAGTGTCCCGATGGATAACTAGGATGTCTAGGAAAATCGATATGCGTTTTAATTGTGGGATTTACTACAGATGGACGTGTAATCGCATACGTGTATTTCGTACAAAAGATGGCAATGTCTATATCCATTCCGGCCTGGGCAAGAATAGATCTAAAACACACTATTTTTGAAAATGCAACATCGTGGCTAAACAGATACTCATTGGCAATCTCCATCCAATTTCCACTTTTAGGCCCACTCTTTCCAGCCCAAAATTTAATCCTTTGAAGTTGCTGCTCAGTGCTCCCTTCCGCTATTTTTTTCACAATTTCAGATTGCTGTAACCAGTAAGGATCATCTTGAGGAGGTGGCTGCGGGGCCATAAATTGTTGCGGCTCCTTTAGCAGCCATGGCTTGCATGAGGCAGTATTTAATCCAATATAGGGTTTTGGAAGTGTCTTAAGCTTAGGATCGTCTTCATTAGCTGGAAAATGTTTCATTTCCGCGCTTTCTTCATCAAATCGCTGTTTTATCTTTGCAAAGACGACTTGAGCAAGGGTTTCAGAATAGTCATCTGAATTTATATTCGGAGCTGAAGGAAAAAAAAGTTTTAAGACTTTTGCAGAAATAGGAGCAAGACTCCCCACAAATTGGCCATGCGCATTATAGCTTAAAAAGGCAGCTTCCTTTTGGGCAGTATAAAGATAAGCGTACATGCGAGAAGTCGAGCCAGGATTTTTTTGAGACAAGTCTACAGCAATTTCATCCCACTTCTTCAACTCTGAATTAGACATTATGTCAGTAGAATTTTTTCCAGATAGTTTCTGAAGTTCTTCAGGAGCATATTGGAAATAAGTTGAGAACTTTTGACTTTGTTTCTGAACGACTGGTTCTGCTTGAATATACGTAAAACCCATCGTCAGCACACTCAAAACAAATAAGTAGGATGTGATTTTCATAAAACCTCATTTTTCTTAAAGGTATTATAAATTTTATTTTAATTCATCTACCAAATATGTTAGCAGCTATAATCCCGGCATAAACTGTCTAAATGTCCCCTGCTCACTGCGAAGATACATGTTTTTAGGGAGATAGTCATCACTTCGCAGCTTTGACCAACCGAAAGAAGGTGTTTCCCGTCTTTTTGTGCTTAGATCAAAGACGCGACGAATACTATCAGAAATGGATCGATCCATAACGTCAATATTCAGATTTTGTGCCTTGACAAGGTCTTTTACACGGTCAACATCATTAGAAGCGGTATCGATATATGCGATGCTGTTTTCTTTGATAGGAATATCTTTCAACACAGCAGCCCAGAGACTAAAATAGACATCCCCATTCGGTTGTCTACCTGTAAAAAATTTCGCTTGTGTGTCTGCCAAAGTGCTCTCATCAATAGCAAACGCATAAGGCCCATAACCAAAGTGACCTTCGTTATTGCAGGACATGTACGTCCCTGGACCTGCAGCTCCAGATTTAGATTGCAGAATAGTTCTAGACTGCAGAATGCTCTCTAAGCCAGTTCGAGTCGCATGAAAAAAATCTGGAATTGGAACGTTGTTGCCTTGTTGTAATTTTCCTAATGTGCTTTGAAAGTAGTCGCTGACCTTTTTATCGACTCCAGTCAATACTTTGATCTGTTTGATGGCATCTTCAACACGCTCCTGCTTCTCCGCGATGGTCACAACATTCATTAAATAGTCGTCACATGAATAGAGACAGCATCCTGGAACAGCTGCCGATTTTAGGTATGGTTTGAACTGTGTAAGCCTATAAGAGAGCTTTTTAGCAATATCAACGAGGCGTTTATCCTCTTGTCCTAGAATTACTTTATTCTGAATGGCTTCATTGAGGTTTGAGATGGTTTTATTGACTAGCGTCTGCTTCTCAGCCACCTCCTCACTCTCGTCATCACCAGCAGTCTGAGGAATGGAAATTGTTTCAAATTCTGTAAGATCTAGCTGCTTACCTGAAATGCTTTGCCAAACAGAATTCATGACAGCCAACTGTTCTGACGTGAGATCATTGAGGACAATAAAACTTTCATCACTTCGAGAAAAGGCGTTCATACTCCAGTTTGGAGACCCATTCAACAAAACTTTATTGTCAATCAGTGCAAACTTATGATGCAACTTACTTACAGCTTTTACGTTGACCCCTTCCGTCATTAGAAGTTTAACAGCCTCCTGATCTAGATGCTGTGTAACAACTTCAATGACAACACCTCTTTGACGCGCTTTTATCAAAGCACGGCTAGCATCTTTAAAGGTTAATTGATCGATCGAAACATAAATGTGATGCTGAGCACTATCGAATAAACTAATCATCTTCTGCTTGGCAACTTCATTCATCTGCGTTTCAACCACCCGAGGGCTTTCTGGTTGATTGTGAGGCAGGATATAAAGCTCTAACAGCTGATTGTCATAGTAACAAGAAAGAGGAGTGATTCCATGCCTCTGCTCTTGAGATTGAATATGCGTGGCCTCTTCATGTAGCTTTTCAGCTATTTCTGGATTAAAATGCGCAATCGCCAAGTTTTTAGTTGTTACTAAACAGTTTGGAGTAAAGTTGCCAGACCCCAACCAGATGTAGGAACGATCCACAACAATAATCTTATGATGAAGATGACCCTCTCCCGTTTGTCGAGTCCCTACAGTAATAGAAGGATGAAGAAGCGATTGCACTCCTCCTATATGATCGCGGTCGATCATTAAATGGACATGTACCCCTTCAATAGCCTTCTGATTAAGTATTTTGATGAGTGATGAATCAGAAAAGGTAAAACTCATGAGCAAAATTGATGTTTCTGCATGATTCACAAGTTCATAAACAGACTCTGACAATGTATTGTGAGCCACATCATGATTGCTAACGATAAGCGGAGTGTGTCCAATGTTTTCAATAAAACTCGCAGCAAACGCTCGGTCGCTATTAGCAGCAAAGGCAATAACTAATAAGATTTTTGTAATTACAGTCTTCATGTTAATGATCTCCTTTGATGTATTGAAAGCACTGGGCGCCTGAGTAACTACAATTATTTTTTCTATATGGTAGCCAGACCGTCCCGGTCTGGTCGTCCCTTTTTTTACCAGGCCGGGACGGCCTGGCTACTTTATCGGAAGCCATTCCGACCAACTAAAGTTACTTTTCGATGTTAGAAGGCTTAACCGCTTGATAATAAGAAGGAGAAACTAGGAGACCTTTGGTGGTGGTCGTCTCAATGGGACGAATTTCTTGAATATGGAGTGCTTTCATGATAGCGAGCGTCAAAATGCAGTTGGAGACGTCTACGTGGGCAAATGGATTGTTGAGCTCTTCATCCGTTTTATTTAAAGAATTTTCGATAAAATTTCTTAATCCGCTTCGCGTGATCACGTCACCTTGAGAAGCGAGGGGGCGAATGCTATGATAAAAGAGACGTCCGATCCCAATGACAGTCCCCTCAGCTTGAATTTTCTGCTTGATGATTGGATAAGCCTTTCGAGCAAACGCGCGGGCATAGCTGTCAGCGGCTTTAAGGTCTTCTTCACTCATAGGATTGGGTGAAATGGTATCTTCTATCTCATTTTCCTGTATCGCATCGACGATGTAGTTTTTAAAAGCAACCGAGCCCATTTGTTCGCCCATGTAAACAGTTAAGCCCCCATTCGTATTTGCAGTTGTAATTTGAAGACTTCCCGTACCAATATCCCAAACAACAGATTCATCTGGATTAAATTCACCTGAGGCCAACGCACTAAAATAGGCAATTGCGCCCTCTTCTCTCTGAGGAATAATCTGAACCTGAATGTTTGTTTGCTTTTCGATCTCTGAAATAAATTCTTTGCTGTTATTCGATTTGCGAAAAGCCGATGTCGCAATCGCTACAATCTTTTGAACTTGGTATTCATTGGTTATTTCTTTAATTTCTTTAAAAGTTCTTAATCCGAGCTCTTTTGTTTCCACATCAAAAGTCCCATCTACAGATTTGTCAAGAGCGGCTTGGTAAGGAACTGGAAAAGAAGTATCTAAAATGATTTCAATAATTTGGTTAGATTCGGTATCAACGTCAGCAATTGCCACTTTTGTCCCGCCAGAGCCTATATCGATTGCGGCTCGTCGTTCAACAGATGCATTAACTTGAATAAAAGAAACTAGGGAAGTCGTCAGAATGACGATAAAGAGTTTTTGGATAAAGCTTGTCATCACACATCTCCTTGATGGTTGAATTAGAGTTTATCCTTATAAAGGTTAAGTGAATTGCGAATTAATATCAATGAAAATTGCAACTATTTTTAATTAAATTTAATTATTTACTTAATTTAATTTTAACTACTATATTGATTATAAAAAAACGACAACCGAACCAATATCATTTACTTAAACAATTAATTTACTTAAACTTCTACTTCTAATCCCCAATCACTTGCCGACCTTGCAAATAATTTTCAAGTAATCAAAGTTATCCGCTCATATCCATCGACAAGTCCTTAGTCTGCCAATGAAGCAGGGGCTGTATAAAGCCTTTTGATAAGGTTAGAGATCAATTCACGGCTTTCTGCAGCCGTAAATGTTTTATCTCTTTCTATTATAGCTGTCTCCTTAGATAAAATATCATCTTTAATATGAATTTGAAACCAATGTGAATAATCGCTTCTTCGCAAATGATACATCCACGTAGCATCATCCACACCTTCAGCTATTTGCAAAAAAATCATTAAGTTTTGAGCTTTCAAATACAAGGCATTATTAGGACCACGGAAATAAAAGCAAAGTTCATCATCAAGATTACCTGTAGCATATTTTCTGGTGTGCCGTTTATGTTGTTGCAGGGGTTTATAAGCTTTAACAATTTTAATAGCGCTTATCGGTGTTCGCTGCCATACAAGAAGTTCATCATCATTTGGTATTGGAATCTCAACGTTTGGCAATGCTTCTCCAATGATTTTACTAACCTTTTCCATTATAGCCGGAGCTTGAGGTCCCATAAGGATGATGACATTAAGAACTTTTAGGGCATCCGGTTCTATCGCTTCTGGATGCACTGTAATCAAAATAGTTCCTTCTTGTATCAATGAAACCGTAAGACTTTGTTGTGCAGCAGGCATTAAATGATGTGCCTCATCAATAATAATCCAATGGGGCCTACCAGTACTCGCTTTTAAATTAATTAATTTGGTGGATATATTAACAAAAAAAGCAGGACGCTCATTGAGATCTATTCCTAACGTATTTACAACGATACTATGAGAAGGATCTTTTAATAGATCAATAACCTGCTCTACAGAAGGGGCAATTTTGGCTTCCCCCACACTAAAAGAATTTTCTAGCTTTTCATAATCTCCTTCTGGATCAAAAATACAAAACTGAAAACTTTTCAAGACCATTTTTTCTGTAAGTACAGTTGCTAATGTTGATTTACCAATCCCCGAATTTCCTGCAATCAAAACACGATCAGCTGGTGCCAGCTCAACCAATATGTTGTCTCTATCAGTGCCAATAGGTATTTTATGTTGTACCTTAGAAAAAAACTCGTATTCATTTTCTAGCAGTTGCTTAATAATCTCTGCGACACCAAGACTTGAAGGGTTCATGGTGGTCAATGCAGCGCTTTGCTTAACCGCTGCAGATGCATTTGCCACAGCAACACCTAATCCTACCGCACGCAAAAAAGAATGATCATTCTCCGCATCTCCTATACCTACAACATTGTGCATTGATAGACCAAGTTCTTTGAGCACAGCTGTCAGGCCAGTAGCCTTGTTCACGCTACTTGGTAAAATCATTACAGCGCCTTTATTAAAGATGATATTTAACTCGAGATTCATTTCACGGATAACCTTGAGCACAGTTATCTCTTGGGGTTCATGTGTAGAGACAATGACATTACCAATCATAATTGGGGTCACACCACAAGCTTTAAGTTTTTCTATAAATTCTGGTGGCGGGGGTTCCGCAAGGAGTTGCTGAGCTTGGCTTTGAGGTGTGTAGATGAGAGCACCATTTTCAGCAACAACACGATCAAATAAATCTAAACGTTCAAAAATCTTTTTGAGTTCTTCTATTTGTCGACCTGTAACAAGTATCAATCTGCGGCCGCTTGCTTTGAGTTTGGTAAGTGCAAGTATAGTTTCTTCGCTAACCTTTCCATTTATGGATAAAGTTCCATCATAATCTAATGCTAGGGCCATGAAATACATAAGGTTCTCTTTGAAACAAGTTCTTACATAATTTCACCTTACGCAAAAGGAACTTTTTTCGTAAGATGATAAGCTTCGTTTTAGGAAATATATTGAAATGTTCAAAACGTGTTAGAAAAGAAACATATCAAGAAGAGAAACTTTTGGAGAGAAACGAGGCCGACTGCCTACGGCGGACATGACTGATTGTTAGAAATCGCAATCAGAAGTTCAAGGGGACAGAGTCCCCTTAAAATTTAATGCCTAGACCTGCTCCTGTTTTGAAACCTCCGATATCGACATGTGTTTCAAAATGAACAGGCTGGTACAGGTAGTCTGCGAATAGATCAATAAATATACAATCATTGATGAAATAGAGAATCCCGCTTTTTAGTACGCCGCCAATAACCAGTTTCGATACTTTTTCATGACTGCAGTAAGAATCATTTTTTACCCAAATTCTACCCAGACTCGGTCCAATGCCCACATAACCGGTGACTTGGTCACAAAAATGATAAGGCAATCTGATTCCAAGACTGATGTTTGCTGCGCTGACTCTCGTTGGATCTTTCAATCCCTCAGATCTTCCATGTTTAGTGAACCAATCAAAGTTTACCCACGTCTCATAGCAGTCACACCATTTGGTTGAAGCTTCCAATTCATAGCAGCCACTGACATTTCCATAAATTTCTCTAAAGCGGTCAGATGAATGAAAGAAAGCAGTGGAACGTATCTCTAAGGTGGTGAATTACCATATAAGCTGACATCCCATCTGGTGTAATAGCTATACCATAAGGATTATTGTCGACACCAAAACTATATTGGCTGGATTAAACCAACTGATCGAGAAGGTGTTTCATATCGAGATATGCCCAGTATTCTATAATCTTGTCGTGACTTATGCGATAAACAGTAACCCCGGTATAAGAGATAGATTTTCCTGTAGGCATAATTCCTTTAAATTCTCCTTGATGCGTTCCGTGTGCTTGCCATTGGATCACTACTAAGTCGTCTTCACAAATGACTGAGCTGTTTTTCACCATTAAATCAGGAAAGCCCTTTAACCATGCTTGAACAACATTTTTCATCGATGCAGGTCCATAGAAATCTCCAAGTAAACTATGAATCACACAGTTTTGGTGAATCAGTTCATCGATGGCTTTTAAATTTTTATCATCCCATACACGATGAGCATATGCTTCAGCCACTAGCTTGATTGCTTTTTTCTCATTTGAGGAAATCTTTGCCTTAATGGCTTCAAGAGCCTCTGGAAAGGTTTCTTTGTAGTAGTCTCCTCCAAAATGCCCCTGATCGATGGACTCGTGGTAATCCGTATTAAGTTTTTTGTGAACCAAACGCGCTTCTTCGATAGGAATCCAAGGATCATTCTGACTTGCAAACTGAATGATCCATTTTTGATTTTTCTTAATCGCATCCCAATTCCAAGGAGAATCGAAATATCCACTCAATTTTTCTGCTTCAATGCCTAAATCGCTATGGTAAGCGCCTACTAAGACAGTACCCAAAAGGCGATTTTCTTCGGCAAATTTCATAGCAGCAATAGCGCCTGAGGAGTGTCCAATGACAATCGTGTTTTCATCAGCTTTGAGAGTATCTTTTAAGAAAGGAATCCAATAGGAGGCGCGTGCTAAAACTGCGTCTGGAAACTGCGGGGCTTTGACTTCAATGCCAATTTTTTCCAATTCTCTTTTGAGATAAGGGATCCAGTTGTCAGTTGGCTTACCGCCACCATTCCCATGAATTAAAATTGCTTTAATCAATTGTGACTCCCGATTTTAAACTGCAGGTTTTTTAAATTCTTATAACAGAACGTGACTCAACAGTGCAAGGGGGTTTAGAACACTCCCTACAATGGGGGTCCAGAGGGTTCACACCCTTTGGAAAACAGCTTGCGCAGCTAAGCTAATTGTATCTGTTAGATAAACGAGGGTGGAAGCACAAGGCTTAATCACATAGTCGTTCAAGAGATTCCCTAGCGTAGACGAAACTGAACTAATGGCTTGAAATGTAGGAGCAATCAGATGTTTGAAGACAAATAGCGCTGCTTGACTTATTGCCGATCCGAGCTCACTTAAAACATTTCCAATCAATTTAGCAACAAAAGTAATCACTTGTCCGATTCCTTTAAGAGTAGGTAAAATAACAAATTTCCATGCGGGAATAACTATATGTTCAAATGTCCACTGAGCTGCAAGGGCCACCGTGTTACTGATTTGATAAAGAGCTGATCCAACTTGATTAACGAGAAAGTTTACGACTTGCCAAGCACCCCGCAGGACAGGAAAAATAGCCTTTTCCCATAAAGGAACGAGGACTTGATTAAATGTCCATTGAGCGACTTGAGTGACTAAATTACCTAATGCTTGTAAGGCTGATCCCACTTTGCTCACAATAAAATGAACCACATGTCCAACTTCTTTTAAAATAGGAAAGAGAACCTTTTTCCATAAAGGAGCTAAAACATTTTTAAATATGAATTGAGCTGCAGTGGCAATCACATCTGCCACAGCTTTAACTGCATTGGAAATATGTGTCGTTATAAAACAAACTGTTGTTTCAATGGCTATAGCAATGGGAACAAGAACATGATTCCAAATAGGTGCAAGAACATGATGAAATACCCATGTTGCTGCTAGAGAGACCTTTTCAGCTACAAACTGCACAACCTTAGGAAGAGATTGAATCAGATACTTAGGGGCTGCGTAAAGGATTCCATAGCAAGGAACTGCTCCAAATAAGAAAAGCTTTTTCCCCACTGTCTTAAAGACTTCTCCTACTTTAATCAGTGTCTCAAAACCGACTTTGCTTCCCAGAGAAAGAGTTATTTTCCCTTGTAAATAGGTTAGTGCTCCATAAAGCATAAAGGTATAAAAAGATCCAAATAATACAGTCGCTATGACAACAACCTTAGTTGTTAAAGAAAGAGACCTATCCGAATAATACCATTTTTTACAATTCCCCATAGTCAAGTCATAAGGATTCTGTACCAAAATATCATAACCAGCTCCCCCTAATGTTTTTAGAACTTTGGCAGGTATCGAACTTGCATTATCATCCCAAGCTTCTTCTGCATGATTTAAAGCGAATGGATTAAATGAAAAATTTGGAATAGACATCAAATTCCTTACTGTTATAAATAATAGATTAAGAGTATAGTGTAATTTTTCATAAAAAGAAAGGTCAATGTTATTAATGGTCACATCGTTGATAAATTAAATATTCCTAATTTGGAGTGCGTTGCTTGAGCCGCTTTCATAGGGGTCGCCTTGACAACCCCACAGTTCGTTGTGACATCGGAAAAGCCCATGTTTGTGAAGCGGCGGCAGGCCACCGCACTCCAAAAAACACATAAATATTTTTTAACTTTTCTGAACTTTGAGGCATCTGAAAGGCTGTTCTTTAGAACCCTCACTACAAATGGGAGTCCAGAGGGTTAGGGGACACAGTTCCCTTGCCGAGGGAGCTGAAAATGTTTGCTTCGTAGGCAAAGGAACCCGTGGCAATCGCCACTAGCGTGGCTTATTAACCGCTTCGCGGTTTAAATGTGCAAATTCCAAGTCCAGCTTTAGGAGGACCAAAAACTAACTATCAATTGATTGCAAAGAAAACCTCACCTTGTTAGAAAAAATTTGAGACCTTGGTTTAAAGAAAGAGGGAATTCATGGCCGTAGAAATTAAGAATGAAACGAAAACGTTAAGTTCTAAAGAATTAGACATCATGAATGCCTACTGGCGTGCAACAAATTATCTTTCCGTTGGCCAAATCTATCTGTTAGATAACCCTTTACTGAAAGCGCCTCTTACACGAGAACATATTAAACCACGATTGCTCGGACATTGGGGAACCACTCCTGGGCTTAACTTTATTTATGTTCACCTCAATCGTCTTATTAAGCAGTATGACCTTAATATGATATATATCGCGGGTCCGGGACATGGCGGACCTGGTTTAGTGGCTAACACCTACTTAGAAGGAACGTATAGCGAATATTATCCAAATATTTCTCAAGATGAAGAGGGATTAAGGAAGCTTTTTAAACAGTTTTCATTTCCAGGCGGAATTCCTAGCCACGTTGCACCTGAAACCCCGGGATCCATTCACGAAGGTGGTGAATTAGGCTACTCTGTCTCTCATGCTTATGGAGCGGCTTTTGATAATCCCGATTTGATTGTAGCGTGTGTCGTTGGGGATGGAGAAGCCGAAACAGGACCCTTGGCAGCAGCCTGGCATTCGAACAAATTTTTAAACCCAGCTCGAGATGGAGCAGTTCTCCCTATCCTGCATCTTAACGGTTACAAAATTGCCAATCCAACTATTCTATCAAGAATAGATCATAAAGAACTCGAACAACTGTTTCTAGGATATGGCTACAAGCCCTATTTCGTAGAAGGTCATGATCCAGCAGAGATGCATCAACTAATGGCTGAAGCATTGGAAAAAATCATAGCTGAGATAAAATCGATTCAAAAAGAAGCACGGGTCAACAACAATCTTACACGACCTAAATGGCCGATATTAATCCTCAGATCTCCAAAGGGCTGGACAGGTCCAAAAGAAGTGGATGGACTCAAGACAGAGGATTTTTGGCGTTCCCATCAGGTCCCCTTTGCCAAAATGGATAGCGACCATATTAAATTGCTGGAAAGCTGGATGAAAAGTTACAAAGCAGAAGAGCTATTTGATAAACAGGGCAAATTGCTTCCAGAAATTGCTGCATTAGCTCCAAAAGGGATAAAACGCATGGGAGATAATCCGCATGCTAATGGTGGTTTGCTACTGAAAGATTTAAAGATGCCTGATTTCCGAACTTATGCTTTAGATGTTCAGAAGCCAGGACAGCTCATTGGAGAAGCAACACGTTCGATGGGAATGTTCTTGCGCGATGTGATGAAATTGAATCTTGATGCTGCAAACTTTAGAGTGTTCGGGCCTGATGAGGTTGAATCGAATCGATTAGGTAATCTCTTTGAAGTGACCAATCGTACCTGGATGGATCCTACAATAAGAGAAGATGACCACCTTTCCCCAGATGGTCGTGTGATGGAAATACTGAGTGAACATACCTGCCAAGGATGGCTAGAAGGCTATTTACTTACAGGACACCATGGCCTGTTTACCTCCTATGAAGCCTTTATACACCTTGTCGATTCCATGTTTAATCAACACGCCAAGTGGCTTAAAGTCAGCAAGAATATTCCTTGGCGAAGACCGATCGCTTCCCTGAACTACCTCCTATCTTCTCACGTATGGCGGCAAGATCATAATGGTTTTAGCCACCAAGATCCTGGATTTATCGACCATGTGGTTAATAAAAAAGCAGATATCATCCGCGTCTATTTTCCACCTGATGCGAACACACTGCTATCTGTTACCGACCACTGCTTGCGAAGCCGCAATTACATCAATGTCATCGTCGCTGGCAAGAACCCACAACCGCAATGGCTTAATATGGGTCAAGCCATAAAGCATTGCACTGCAGGAATTAGTATTTGGGAGTGGGCAAGTAATGACAAAGGTTCGGAGCCAGATGTTGTGATGGCATGTTGTGGTGATATCCCAACCATAGAGACGCTAGCTGCTGTGGAAATATTGAGAAAGGCAGTTCCGGATCTAAAGATAAGAGTGATCAATGTCGTCAACTTAATGACGCTTCAACCAAAGGAAGAGCACCCGCATGGATTGTCTGATAAAGACTTTGACGCGCTATTCACAACAGATAAGCCAATCATTTTTGCTTACCATGGATACCCATGGTTGATACATCGCTTAGCATATAGACGAAACGGTCACAAGAATATCCACGTGCGTGGCTATAGAGAGGAAGGAACGACGACAACTCCTTTCGATATTTTAGTCATGAATGATTTGGATCGATTTCATTTGGTTTCTGATGTCATCGACCGCGTTCCTAAACTGGGGTCAAGGGCCGCTTATGCAAAACAAGCGATCTATGAAAAGCTAATTGAACATAAGACGTATATTGCCGAATATGGAGAAGATATGCCTGAAATTCGCGATTGGAAATGGTCCGGAGAAACCAAATGAAAATTTTGGCCTTAAATTCAGGCTCCAGCAGTATTAAGTATCGTCTATTTGATAGCGGCAACTTTCTAATGCTGAGGCAGGGATTAGCGGAAAGGATAGGGCAGAAAACCTCTTCAATTTGTCAGATCGAAGAGAATCAACCTGCACGGCATGAGGAAATAGCGCTTCCTGATTATCGCACCGCGATCCATGCTCTTTTTTCAGAGAAAAGCCTTAGTGGAATTGAAGCGATGGGACACCGAGTTGTGCATGGTGGAGAGCAGTTCAAAGGCCCCACACTGGTTGACAGCAAGGTCATTAAAGATATCTCCGAATTAGCTAAATTTGCCCCACTCCACTGTCAGCCAAATGTCATCGGAATAGAAATGTTGCGCGAATTGCTGCCAGACATTCCTCACGTGGCCATTTTTGATACAGCAACACATGCGACAATGGGTTCCAAAGCCTACCTTTACGGCCTGCCCTTTGAATACTATGAAAAGCACAAAATTCGCAAATATGGCTTTCATGGAATCAATCACGCTTATGTTGCTCAAGAAGCATCTCGCCTTTTGAAAAAGCGGTTTGAAGAACTAAAAATTGTCACATGCCATCTTGGGAATGGTTGTTCGATTAACGCATTTGAAAAGGGAAAGAGTATTGATAACTCGATGGGGTTAACACCATTAGAAGGTTTGGTCATGGGCACGCGCTGTGGTGATTTAGACCCTTCGGTCGTTATTTATCTCATCGAAGAACTAGGATTGCCCCCACAACAGGTTACCGATTTGTTAAATAAAAAAAGTGGCTTACTAGGGCTGTGTGGAAAAAGTGATATGCGAGACATCATTGCAATGGCAAAAGGTGGCGACACGCGATCTCAAATAGCCATCGAACTTTTCGTTTACAGAGTCCAAAAGTACATCGGAGCCTACATAGCTGCATTAAATGGAATCGATGCAATTATCTTTTCGGGGGGAATCGGAGAAAATAGTTCCCATATTCGAAACCTCATAGCAAGGAATTTTTCCTATGTAGGAGCCCATGTAGAACCTTCCGCGAATGAGAACAATAAATCGATTTTTTCGACTACTGACTCCCCTGTCGTTCTCATGACTATCCCAGCAAACGAGGAAAAGGTCATTGCTCAACAGACATATCAACTGCTTAAACAAAATGAAAAGGTTAAAATATGACGAAAGAAATTGTAAAACTCTCAGACGAAGAAGCAGTCCGAGGAATTATCATCAATATGGAAAAAACATGAAGATTAAGATCGTCGGCGCTGCAGGCGGAGAGGTAACAGGTTCAGCCTACCTAGTCGAAACAGCAAACGCAAAAGTATTGGTCGATGCTGGCATGTTCCAAGGTGGCAAGGCAACTGAGGAAAAAAATAGGCTGCCAGAAGGTGCTGATCCTCGGAATCTGGATGCCCTTTTATTAACTCATGCCCATCTTGACCATACGGGAAGAGTACCTCTACTGCTGAAACATGGCTATCAGGGCTCTATTTATGCGACATCCGCTACCCTAGATTTGGCCGAAATCGTTCTCCGCGATTCTGCCAAAATTCAAAAACAGGATGCCAGCCGCAAAAATCGCAACAACCCAGAAAAACATGTTGATGCTCTTTATACGCCACAAGATATGCTTACATTTCGTTCTCAGGGCAAAAGTATCGAATTGCATCAATCGATCCCTGTCGCTGATGGAATCACAGCACGTTTTTATGAAGCAGGACATATGTTGGGATCGACCAGCATTGAGTTGACTGTCCAGGAAAATGGCACCTGCGTTATCCTGGCTGGATCAGGAATGTGCAACGGTGGCCGCATCCAACATCATCTAAAATTCAGTCTATCTCACCCGACAACACAAGTACTTTTTGTTGGATACCAAGGCCATGGAT
>JACDHD010000095.1 GCA_013821265.1 Parachlamydiaceae bacterium
GATAAAAGTCGTTAACATTCATGTTGTAATCAATATAAAGACCAGGCCGGGACGGCCTGGCTACCTTATAGGAATCGTGCTCGGGCACTGGAAAGAACAACAAATAGACAGGGACTTATGGATTTTGTTCAGATACTTGGGTTTATCATTAGTTTGGTTGCCATTTTCTTTCTCTTTTTTAGGGACCTGTGGCAAGCCTCTCATGAGAAAAAACGCCCTCATGAATATGCTCAGGAGCAAAAGAAAAAAGAAAAGCACTTAAAACAGCTTCTCCATGAAATGGAAATCGATCTAAAAGAAGAGCTGAAGCATCAACCGTTACCAGGAAGTAAAAGTGCACGTGTTTCTTTGTTTCAGAAAGACGTTGTGCAGACTCCTGTGGTGCAGCTTTTTAATGCGACACCACCGCCTCCACAGAAAAAGGCACGCCTCAAAGAGGATGCCTATACGATAAAGTGGCGTCACACAGCCCCGTCGCGTGGGAAACGGTTAATTTCGCAGCTGAGATCTCCGAGAGATTTCATCATCCTTTCCGAGCTGTTGAAACGGAGAGATTAATCTTCCTTTTTGGAGTGCGGTGGGCTTGCCACCGCTTTCAACAGTTCGTTGTGACATCGGCAAGCCGATGTTTGTGAAAGCGGTGGCAAGCCCACCGCACTCCAAAAGAAGGTGCTGTTCTTTAAGAGGACATTGTGCGTTTGATGCCGTCTGGAGGTATTTCAAGAATCGGTTTGTCATCGTCATCCATCTGTAATGTACCTGTAAAGGAAGCTGTCATAATGGCCGGAGTGATTTCAATTGAGTTGCTAAAACGTGTGTTCATACGAAGGTCCATTGTACCCTTGGCGCGCACTGTTACAGATTGAATTTGGCCAGTTGCAGAGCGATTGAGAGTAAGCTCAACTGAAGGTTCATTAATTCGTATGAAAAATAGCTCTGGAGAAGGAGCATGCTGACTCACTACTGTTTTCACAGAACCTAGAAGCCAATTTGGAATTGTTTGGCCAACCACCGCCTGTATGGCTAAATTCCATTTTTGATTTTGGTCTCCAGGCCCTAGCGCATCAGTTAGTCTTTTACGAGAAACTTCTGGATTCCGACGTGCAGATGAAGTCTTTTTTGGTCCATCCATTATTGTAAATGCAGAAGAGTCACGTTCGAAGTCGGCTTTAAAGTTAGGCGTATAGGTACCATCATAAGCTTTAAACGATAGTTCAACCTGTTCGGTTAAATTTGTTTCTGTAAGCCGATCCCTTTCAAAGTTCTCAATTTGTGTTTGGATTCCAGTATGCCAATACTGAACTGCTTCGTTTTTTGCATTTCGTATTTCTTCCACTTCTTTGTTATTTATTCCATAATCACCTTTAGTGCGCTTTTCGAATTCTTCTCGAGCATCTTTCAAAGAAGTGAAAAAGATAGAATCATGTGTGTATTCACGAGTCTCATTAAGGTCTTCTAATTTCAATTTAGCAGGAGAAGTTTCAAGAACCGCTAATGGAATTTTGCGATGCATCGTATTAACAAGATAGCGTTGAGGATTTGTTCCTTGCATCTCGAAAATTCCTGAGGAGATACTAGTCATTTGTCCATTTGCGATAATGATTTTTGTTGCTCTTGGATCATCTAATTGTCTACCACTCATAAAAGTTCTTTTTTCCGTTTCTCCCTGTTTTATGTGTGTCGATATCATTAAGCTTTCAGCCTCACTCTTATATCCAGACTGTGTGTGAATAAACATCATTACATTAAATACTGCTTCAGGATTGCTTGAAGGGCCTAGAGCTTTCACAATAGCGAGATAATAGCGTGCAAACATTTTATTAAGTGCTTTATCTTTTGCTATTATATAAGCACTCTCTGATTCAAAAGGTCGTTTCGAGCGATGCCTTGGCAGGTTAACCACAGTGCTGCCTATTTTTACATATACTGTGACTTTGGAATTTCCTATATTTCTTGCAATGTCAGCAAAGACCGAATGAGGAACAGCAATCTTTCTTCCTTCAACGTCGATAACTGTCGGTTTGCCATTGTTATCCTTGAGCATACTCTTAATATTATCAAGTAATAGGGCTTGTGGATGTGGAGTGAAATCTTCACGCGCAACATCTAATGTCGCTTGCTGCTTAGCATTAAGCAATTTATCTAATTCCGCACCAACTAATTCAGCAGCTACTGGAAACATAGGGGAAGGAGTGCTTTGCTGGACTGCAGCAACAGCGCCTGCAGAAGCGGGAGCTGCCGTTGTGACGCGTTTGGGCAAGGCCTCGGTAGCCCCACCGCCAGCTTGACCGCGTTTGCTTTCTAATGCAGGACCTGCAGCGGCTGATGCCATAGCTAAGGCTGCCTTGGCAGGGGTGCCTGTCGTTGGTGTTGCAAGAGGTTGTACATTTTGTTGAGTCAGCGAGGCACTGCGGTAAGGACTGTCATAATGTATTTTGACACTATCTTCTGGAATGACAAAAGTTCCGTCTTTAGCTCGTATTAGAGTCCCTTTTACAAAACCTTTTACAAGCGGAGAGACAACTACGGAGCCTGTTGTCTTATTGACTAAGTTGTATGTGCCTTCCACCATAAAATCCACAGAAGTGATCCTGCCTTCCTTATCGCGATGCACAGTGAATTTAACAGGAGGATTTTGTTCTCGATCTATAACGACATCTAGTTGGCCTTTTGATAGGTTGAATACACGTCCTTTTAAGATTGTATCAATCGGAGTCAGTACCACCTGACCTGTATCTACAGAAGCGAGGCGTTTCAGAGGCTCAAGCCATTGTTGATTTTCGGTATTAGTTGCTTCTGTTGCCCTGTCCGTGTTTAAAAAAGAACTCATATCGGCTTCTGCTTTCTGAACCCACTGTGTTTTGATACGCTCATCATTTGTATCCAAGAGTAGTCTAGGACGTAGTGCTGGTTTACCACTTTCTGACATGGAGAATTGTCCATACCGTTTAATTGTGTTTTCAAATGATTTTAGAGGCGTTTTTGTTAGTTCCGTTGCTTTTGCCACTAATTCGGCTTTTGGGGCTTCTAGCTGCTGCACCAGTGTAGGCATTTCTTTGTTGAGTTTAGTCCAAGCACCCTTAGCTTTGGAGCGTGCCTCATTAGCCTTGACGCTTTCTTGCTTATCCTGAGCGACAACTTTTTCGAATGCTTGGAGGAAGGGTGCTTCTTCGGAGAATACTTCCGAGAATTTAACAACTTCCTTGGATCCGGCTAAATCTGCTTCTGTTATGGCATCAGGAGATTTAAAGAGTGCAGAAAGCGGAATAGTTCTTTCTACGGTAGCCACGACGTATTGTGGATCTGCATCCATAGAGTTAATGACCATGCCTACCATATAACGGCTTGTTAAGCCCTTATCGGTGATTTTTACTGAAATATTTTTCACATCGTTTTGGTTTAATGTATGGGCCCTTGCGCTAATTCCTTTTTCGACCCCACCAAATCGCTCTAAAAGAGGTGTTGCTACTAGTTCTAAATTACCTTGAGTATGAAGATTCATGACATGGTCAAACCACTGATGATTTTCTCCGTATTCTCCTCTTCGAATTTGATCCGCTACTACAGGATCAATTCCCGGTGCTTTTGCCAATTCTTGCATTTGTTTGGCGAGAGGTTGAAAAAAATCAATGATGCTTTGATGGACCTGAGGTTTCGTTCTTTCTTGAGGTTCTCTGTATATTACTGAAGTATTCATCACTTCAACGGTAAAGGGAGTGCGAGTTGACGTCCGTTCAAGGTCTGCAATAGCTTGCTTAGGTAAATTTAATGAGAATCCGGATTGATCTCGGATGGTTGTATTTGTACCTCGAGGCTCAACAACCCCTTTTCTAGCATTCCAGACATCGTTTGTGTCTGATGGAGTTTTCATAACATTGAGAAGAGAAACCTTGCTGGATGTAATGGTTGTAGCTCTTAAGGAGGGACCGAAAAGGGACAATATCCATTTTTTTATAATATCTAGCAAACTAGGATTAGGAGGACTTGTAGTAACTGGTGTAGCCACTCTCGTTGTTGTCGCTTCACTTTCTTTTTCTTTTATTTCCTTTGTTTCTAGGGGAGGGGTAAATCTTGTTTTTGCCGCGGTGGCGGTGCTACTAGTTACTGCTACGGCGGTGGGTTCAATGGGAGGTTGCGTTGGAGCAGCAGCAGGTGCTGCAGGGGAAGAAGAAGGGAGAGGAGATAAAGATAAACCCGGGATGTCTCCCGGAGAGCGAGGTCTATCTGGAGGTAAATTCATAGTTTTTTCCTCTGTTATAGAAGTAATTAAAACTACATATTACTACTATGTTATTATAACACGAAAAAGCATTATTGGAACAAATAAATTGTAAATAATTAGTTTGTTTTTAAATTTGTTTAAATAAAAGGAAAAAAAGAACAAAGGAAAAAAACATTAAGGGCGAAAAGGACGTAAAGGAAACGACGCAAAGGACAGAAAAAAGGGACGCAAAAGACAAAAGAATGCCTTTTATTGTTTAAAACGATAAAAAAATGTCCTTTGCGTCCTTTTTTCGTCCTTCCTTTTTCCCTAAGGAAAAAGTAACATCAGCTCTATGCATTACCAAGAAATTCTACAGCAAATTCCCAGTCACATTCAGCTAGTGGCTGTTTCCAAGGGACATCCCATAGAATCCATTCTTTCTGTCTACCAAACTGGTTGCAGAGATTTTGGAGAAAACCGCATTCAGGAAGCACTGGAAAAGCAAACAAAAATGCCCTCAGACATACGCTGGCATATGATTGGAACCCTGCAGCTCAATAAAGTGAGAAAAGCTATTGGCAAGTTTACGCTTATCCATTCTGTGGATACTCCTGAACTGGCACAAAAGATTTCTTCGTGTAGCCTCGAACAAAACCTAAAAACAGCTATTTTACTGCAAGTAAATACCTCTGGAGAGCTCTCTAAGCATGGTTTATCCGTTGAGCAGTGGCGTAAAGCCTTCGCCTCCGTTTTGGCATTGCCTGGAGTCCACATCGAAGGGTTAATGACGATAGCACCCTTAGTGGAAGATAAAGAAACAATAAGACGCTGTTTTGCGTCTCTCCGGGAATTTCGCGATGAACTAGAAAAGCAGTATAAAATCTCGTTACCCAAGCTTTCTATGGGAATGTCACATGATTATCAAATTGCCATTCAGGAAGGGGCTACATTGTTGCGAATAGGATCTGCAATCTTTAAGCCTTGACCGTTCAAAAGTCATCCATATCCTGAACTTTTAGCCTTTACCGCTCGATTCCTTCAGTATCCTGAACTTTTTAGCCTTGACCGCTCAGGAGTCATTCAGTATCCTAAAATTAATATAACTGAGGCAGGGACAATATGGATCTGGAAGAAACGAAAAAGATTTTCAGTAAACTGTTCGATAAAGTGGATGGACGAGCTCTTTCGCTAAAGGGCCGGGAGCACGATGATCGCAAGAGCAAGTCGTTTGTCTATGGCGAAGTGGTCCCTGATTCTTTCTACGAATTGATGTTAGACATTAATCCTGAGCCTGGCCAAGTGTTTTACGATTTGGGTTCTGGGACTGGCAAAGCTGTTATTCTGGCACATCTCTTATTTCCATTTGCGAAGAGTAAGGGGATCGAGCTATTAGATACCCTGTATGATGCCTCGGCACAAGTGTATAAGGATTATCAAAAAAACATACGCCCTAAAATTTCCAAACAGATTGAAGGCCGTGATTTAGAGATGATCCATGGGGATATTTTGACCTCTGACTTGACAGATGCTGACGTTATATTTATGAATTCTACTTGTTTTCAGGATGACCTCATGGAGGCCTTAGAGGACAAATTGGAATCGGTGCATGCCAATGCACATATTATTTCACTTTCTAAGCCATTAAAATCACCAGCGTTCCATCAGTACAAGCATAAAATGTATGATTTCAGTTGGGGGCAAGCGACAGTATTTTACCATCGCAAGCGTCTTTGGAAACTTTACTCTTAAGGTAGCAAGGCCGTCCGAGGCTGTGAAAAAATGAAAAACAAAAGAAGTTTTTCTTTTGAAAATTGATTCGAAAAATTTTTTCGAATCAATTTTCAGATAATTTTATTGCACTATCCTATCTTCCAAATACGTTTTCA
>JACDHD010000096.1 GCA_013821265.1 Parachlamydiaceae bacterium
CAGAAAAAGTATTGATGGAAGGCTGAAAGTATCCATTAAGGCTAATGCGTGTCATTTGTCACTCATGTAAGATAAAGAAGATGTATAGTATCAGAAATTTAACAACAAAGAAATAAAATTCATTACATATGCGAAATCTTTTCAGGACCGTTCGATTTCGTTGGTGAGTGTTTTGCGTAAAGTAATCGATTAGCATGCCCAATCTGCTCTTTTTGGAGTGCGGTGGCTTGCCACCGCTTTCATAGGGGTCGGCTTGCCGACCCCATCCACAGTTCGTTGTGACATCGGCAAGCCGATGTTTGTGAAAGCGGTGGCAAGCCACCGCACTCCAAAAAGAACAATAAATTTTTAAACATTTTAAAGTTGGTCGTCTCTGTCGCGTCGCAAGCTAGCTTCTCTATTGCGAATAGCGAGTCGGTGGTAGTGTGTCACGCCAAGTGGTTTTGGAATAGCTGGCAACCAATATTCTGCAACCACTGTCCATAGAGGTCTTGCCAATTGACCGTGACTGCCCTTAATTAACTGTTCTGTTTCCTCATCAATGTAGTCGGAGGAAGGAGTAGCAACAACTTCATCTTCCATGACTGTCGGTAACCATGCTCTCAATGAAGTAATCTCTTGTGTTGCTTCATTGTAAATTCGCACTATATCATCTATTCTTTCGGGAGTACCTAAAACTATTTCTTCCCGCGTAAACTTTCCACCTGCAAAGACGATCATCCTACCCGCCTCTTCTGAGAATGGGCTCACAAGCCTGTTACGCATAAGTAAAGCCGGCGTAGAGTCATCTGCGAAAGAATCAAACATAGAAACAAAAGGATTACCCATATCGACCCCTGCCCAATCACCTTCTTGTAAACAGGTATTCGGATCCAACCCGCTTGACAATGCGCGGTGCAATACCTCAACTCTTGTGCAGTTGTATACACCTGAAAAACACAAAACTCCTAATACCCCAGATGGCTCTAAACCTTGTTCAAGATTTCTATCGTCTTCATCCATGGTTCTTTTTAGATTTTGCAAAATGAAGGTATGCATCAGCCCGTTTTCTGCATCGCTTCCAGTAAATGCCCTGCATCCTACTGAAGGCAAATACCCAAATGGCATAAGAATAATAAATAATAGCAGGACAAAACTAGAGACTAGGTTAGCAACTTTATCTCTTCCAGAAACCAGTTGGAATCCATTTCGTAACTGGTGAATTGGCTCAATTATAACGGCTCTCACATACCAATTTACCATGTCAGCACTAGCTGTAAGTACAACACCTAGCGCTGCAAAGCAGCGTATGGGCACAATGTATAGACGTGTACAACACGTTTTTTGCGATAAGCGATCAAAAATCAGACTCTGATCTAGAAAGTTTAAGTACTTTCCAGAAAAAGTATTGATGGAAGGCTGAAAGTATCCATTAAGGCTAATGCGTGTCATTTGTCACTCATGTAAGATAAAGAAGATGTATAGTATCAGAAATTTAACAACAAAGAAATAAAATTCATTACAATTGTTGTTAACTGATATTTAATGCAATTAAAATATAGACCGCCTAAAAATAGGATTGGTTCTAAGCCATAGCCTAAAGCATAGTCGCTTTTGGAGTGCGGTGGCTTGCCACCGCTTTCATAGGGGTCGGCTTGACGACCCCATTCACAGTTCGTTATGACATCGGCAAGCCGATGAAAGCGGTGGCAAGCCACCGCACTCCAAAAGCGATTGTAAACCAGGCGTTGCCCTGAGAACATAATCTAAACGTATCCAAAGTCCAATTTTGTCCAACCAGTCCAATCGAGACAATTGCATAAGTCAAAAAGCTGTCGTAACCCAAGCTGCTGCCCTCACGGGCACGGGCACGGAAAAGGACGATAGGACTTATGCAATTGTCTCAATCAGTCCAATTCGTCAAATCCATCTACAAGGCATCTAAAGTATCCTGCTCATCATGCCGCCGAAGGCGATCCTGCCCATCCTGTTATTCTTCGCGAGGACTTGAGAGCACTGAATCCTGTCGCCACGTTGTGGCTCTTTTGTCTGAGGTGCATGTTCCACGGGTTCACTCGCTTCGCTCGATCACCCGTGGCTAACACCTGTCGCCACTGTCGTGGCTTATTAACCGCTTCGCGGTTTTTTATTGCAGGGCGGGACGCCCTGGTTACATTCAGGCCGAGACGGCCTGGCAACTACTCCTGACGGTTTTTGATGTCGCGCCACTTTTGGATCACCTGTGCTGCCAACGGCAACGCCTCCTTCCCGTACTGCCCAAAACGCAAATAGACCACCACAACCAACTCTGGGTTCCCAAACTCATCGCGCGCAACAAACGCCTCCTCACCCGGGTTCAAAGACATTCCTCCAAACCAGACGTGGGTGTACTTATTTGCTCCATTGAGCAGATCCAGATCAATGCGCTCCACCGCCTCCGCAGTACTCGTTTTGCCAATAAACTGATCCTTCAATTCCAAGTAGTCACTAATTGCCTCAGGATAGTCGCGATAGAAGCGCGACAATGCACTCAAACCTGCCCCCGCATGCATTTTATTCACTACACTATGCATTCCCTGAAACAGCATTTTCTGTACAAGATTAGGCATAAACATCTCATGCTTGACCACGGTTTGTGTCGGCTTTACCCAACTGCGCGATTCGCGCGCAGAAAGGGCTGTAAACAGAGGAAAATCGACTCCCACAAGATTGAGTTCATTTTGGTAGGGAAATTGCTTGGCACACACAATGCTTTCACGTTCATTGATCTCTTGCATCCCTGCAGTCAAATGGATAATCTGCGGCTTTAGGACTTTTCCCCCATTTGCAATCGCACAAAGCATCACAGCACTCTGTAAGGGTGTCACCACAAGGGAATGTTGCCCGATAGCTGTGCAGTAGAGCCCTGTGCGGTTTGTCAACACATCGTCAGGAACACTCCCAACAATTTCTCCAGGAAGATCGATTCCCGTACGACTACCGAAAGAAAATTCCTGAGCTGCTTCTGTTAAACTCTCAGGGTCATCAAGTACATCGCCCGCAAGTAAGCAGAAGTAGGGATTACTAGACGTTTCGATCGCACGCACTAAATCGATGCGGCCAATCGATTTAATCATACTCTTCGGGATACGCCCCCCTTTATAGAATTGGGGAATTGCCGTTCCATCCAGATGTGTCCCAACGACTTTGTCTTTCAGCTGAGCATTATCCACAATGACAAGAGGATTTAAATTTGGAAGAGACACACCAGTCGGTTCTAATTGCTTATAGCGCTGAGCTAGTGCTGCATAGGCCGTCACCAATTTAAAGAGAGATCCTTGAATCGCAGCCTGTCTATAAGCATAAGAGCGCCCATAGCCATATCCATATTGTGGATAGAATGCCGCTGCCAAATGCTTTTCGAGATGCTTGCCCTCTTGCTTGTGCAGATGACGGTATTTTCCTAAAAGTGGTCGATTTAACGCTTGGAATCCACGCAACGTATGCAAATAGTCTACAACACAGAAAGCGGGACATTGCTTTACAATTCGTTGTAGGGAAAGGTAGGCGTGATGCCAGTTTGCAGAGGCGTAGGCGCCTTGTGCAAGCTCGCGATGCCAATCTGCAAGCAATTCAAAATAGGGCGCAAACTCTGCATTTTCCTCTATAGAGCGATCCATTAAAAAGGCGACAGTGAACTCCCAGCCATACTTTTCCCAAAACTCTTTAAATAGCTGATTTTCCTTTTCATCAAAGTAGTCAATACTTGGCTTTGCATAGCGTCTAGCCACTTTTTCTTCTTGGCGCTTTTGCTGAATAAAGTCTTTTCCGTACTGTGTACGCCAGACGTTAAAATGATTTACGTGAAATATGGATTTAATGATATCTCGCAAAACAGGTTCTAGCGTTGCCATGGAAGCCGATGCTTCTCGATAGTCTACCAAAGAATGATTCCCAAAGTTCTCAATCAGTGCATTGGGAAAATTGTCTCCATTAACGATTACACGGCAAAGATCAATGAGTAGCACTTTATCATAATCATAAAATATTCCTTCTAGAGCACGCTCAAGGGTTTGCTTATGAACTGCAGTAACGTTTTCTTGCTGTTCAAGATTTTCTTCAATAGCCTGGCGCACATCGTAGGGTACTTTTTCACGAGGCTTGCTTGCAGATAATTTTAATGTATCCAGAAGCCAATACATATTATCCTGACCACTAGCCGTCAGTAGCTCCTGAGCAGCCTGTTGCAGTTCAATAGCATTCTTGATTGTTCCGATTTGATTCAATTTGCTGCGTACAATGTGATCCTTAGGAAGGATAATGTCCAAGTAGTGTGGCAAAGTCATCCACAACAGTTCCTCTTCAAATTCTTCAAGTTCATCGTTATAGCGCTCTCTTTCTATGGGCCGTTTGTTATCCCAAATCTGTGCGACATACTCTTCATTTTCCAACCAACGAAGAATGTTGGACTGCTTTTTGAGGTTTATTTCTGGGTTTCCAGAAGAGACAAAATCGTTGGAATCGATTCTCGGATAGGAGGCTAAAGCCAAGATTTCTCCGTTGCGAGGATCCATCGCTACAATGGCCCCACCCTTCATCCACGGTTGCTTATTGATCGATTTTTGAGATGTTGTGGGCTTGGAAATTTTTGCTTCGCGCAGGCGTTCATTTTGAATCAATATTTTTTCAGCAAACCCTTGTAGTTCTGCAGATATTGTTAGAAGAAAACGCTGTCCAGGGATAGGCTCCCGCGATCCTGGCAGTTCTCGCAGAAAGTTGCCCCGCGCATCGGAGTAGTAGCTTTTTTTTCCTTGGAATCCGCGCAATTCCGCATCAAATTTACCCTCAATACCCGTTTTCCCGACGTAGTCATTTAGGGCGTAAGCGCGCTCCTGAAGCTCCTTTAGTCGCTTGCGTGCAAGCATGGGGTTTTCGATCCCTTCTGGCAAAAAGGGATCTTCCCCTGCATCGCGTTCTCGAATGTATTTTTCTAATGCTTTAATTTCACCGATCACCGTTTCATATTCGCGTTGGTTGATGGCACCCATGTAGCCGATGATGTCAGCTCCAACCTTTTCCATTGGATAGGTGCGTTTGGGCAAGCGTTGTACCTGGATCCCAAGCCAATCTTTTTCTAACATCTTGAGGCGATAAAATTCCGACTCGGAGATATCTTCTTTTAAAATGAATGGTCGGTTGAAGTAGAGGGCTGCCTTAGAGAAAATAAGGTCTTCAACGCGTTCTGGATCGAGTTGCAGTTCATCGGCAAGCAGTTTAGAAAGCGCTACAATGTATTCGCGTCTTTTATACTGTTTTGTCTTCTTTCCCGTTACATCCTTGGTCCATACGACAGAGGGAACCTGTCGAAATTGCGAGTATAGAATGGCAACGCGATACTGGATTTTGTTGATTGCCATTGGGGTGTTGAAGCGATCGCGTATTGTAGCGCGTCTAGCGGGTTCAACAACAACGCGACGTTGCGGTTTGCGTGAATCTTCAAGTTTTTTATCGTGTTGGATGACGGAAAGGTGCCACAGCCTAAGAGCAATTAAAATTAGGGTGATGAGAACGAGGTTGAGGATGCGAGTTGCTTTTTCAGGAATGAGCGAGTGGTGTAGAGACATACGGCTGGTGATTATATCTCACTGGAGAAAAGATTCAACGCAAAAAGAGGATAATATATGAAACGAGTTTTCGTTTTGTTTTTTACCACCGAGACACAGAGGCACAGAGCAGCACAGAGAGCGAGAAGAGCTTCTGTCGTTTGTAAGCAAATGATGCTAAGCTTTCAGATTTCTTTTTAAAAGTGAGGCTTTTTAAAAACCAGCATCCGCTTGGGCTACGCCCAAACGAAGTATTTTTTTCATCTTATTCGTTACGTCGATACCAAATTCGAATTTATTAGTTAACTTAACTCCATTCTCAAATTAGTTAAATTAAACGTGTGCTTTCTCGCTCTCAGTGCTGCTCTGTGCTCTCAGTCCCAAGTTCACCCCTTGTAGTTTTATAAGTGTCTAAAAACCAAAAATATACGCATTTTTCTGTTTTTTTTTCGACACTACATCTTCTGGAATTTATTGAAATTTAGTAAAAAGAAGTAACCGTTT
>JACDHD010000040.1 GCA_013821265.1 Parachlamydiaceae bacterium
GATTGACTTTTCGATCTCTTTTTAAAAAGCTGAGGCTTTTTAAAAAACCTCGCCAATGCGAAATTGTCTGACGACAATTTCGCATTTACATTGCTGCGCAAAAGAGATGTTATGTTTCAGAAACATCTACAATTCGCTCTCTGTGCTGCTCTGTGCCTCTGTGTCTCGGTGGTAAAAATAGATCGAAGACTTTTGCAATTGTCTCTTTTCGTCCTTTTTAAAAAGTTCTTTTCTTTAATTCATAACTCCGCTATCTTCAGTCGCTTATCATCATGCTTACTGAACTAGACGCTCTTATTATTCTGACAACAATCCCTCATTTGGGATCGGTTCGTATCCGATTACTGCTCCAACATTACGGATCGGCCCTAAATGCGTTGCAAACAGACGCAGCTAGCATTGCACAGCTACCTGACTTTGGACCAAAGATTGCAGAAGGGTGGCTCCATTGGAAACATAGCGGATGGCAGGACAATCTCGAACTGGCACAAAAATTGCGCGTTGATATCGTTCCTTTTACCAGTAACGTGTATCCTAAAGCCCTATTAGAACTACCGGATTACCCTGTAGTGCTATATATGAAAGGCACCTTAAAGCCACGCGATCAACAGAGCATTGCTGTCATAGGAACGAGGCAGGCAAGCATTTACGGCCTTGAGATGGCCAAGAAAATTTCATCCGATTTGGCCTTATCCGGATTTACTGTTGTGAGTGGCTTAGCACGCGGAATTGACACTGCAGCTCACGAAGGCGCATTGGTGACAGGCCGCACAATTGCTGTGATTGGTTCAGGACTAGCTGACATCTATCCTAGAGAGAACAGCAGACTAGCGGAAAGAGTTAGTGAAAATGGAGTACTCATTAGTGAATTTCCAATGGCTACACCACCGGATCGACAGAATTTCCCTCAGCGCAATCGCATTGTTGCTGGGATGACACGTGGAACATTTTTAGTGGAAGCACCTCTTAAAAGTGGTGCGATGATTACCGTAGATCGCGCGTTAACATATAAACGCAAATTGTTTGCATTACCTGGTCGTATAGACCAAGGAATGTTTCAGGGAAATCATCACGTAATAAAAACAAGACAAGGACAATTAGTCGAAAATGCTACAGATATCGTTAACAGTTTTGATGATCTATTCAGCCTTGTCAATACAACTAAAACAACACAACTTCCGACCTTTTCTTTAGGAAAAGAAGAGCAAGAGTTTATGAGTGTGTTGCCAAAAAATGAACTTAGCATCGATGAAATCGTGCAATTAACAAAACTTCCTGTTATGAGAGTAAACGTTCTTCTGATGAGCCTCGTTTTGAAAAAGGCGATGAAAGAGTTTCCAGGTAGAATGTACAAACGAGCAGGTTAAGGAAAAGGAATAGAATGGGAAAATCACTAATTATCGTCGAATCTCCTGGGAAAATTAAAACTCTAAAAAAGTTTTTAGGACCAAATTATATTGTTGAATCTTCAATCGGTCACGTGCGTGACCTACCGGAAAAGGGTTTTGGGATCGACATCGAAAACGACTTTGAACCTACTTATGTGACAATGCCCAATAAGGAGCAGGTGATCACTAAGCTCAAAAAAGCTGCAAAGTTATGCGATACCGTTTATCTCTCACCCGACCCTGACCGCGAAGGTGAAGCCATTGCATGGCACATCTCTCAAATTCTGCCCCCAAACACAAACTACAAGCGTGTTTCATTTAACTCCCTCACTAAAGACGTTGTTCTCAGTGCTCTAAAGCAACCACGCAATATCGACATGGCTTTGGTGAATGCACAACAAGCAAGACGTTTATTAGATCGAATTGTGGGTTATAAAATTTCTCCTATTCTAAATCGCCGCATTCAGCGCGGTAAGGAAGGCTTTGTTTCAGCTGGTCGCGTTCAGTCCGTAGCACTAAAGCTTGTCGTCGATCGCGAAAAAGAAATTGAAGCGTTCAAACCCGTGGAATACTGGAACTTAGGCGGAATCTTTAAAACAAAAGAAGAGGAACGCAGTTTTCAGGCTCATCTATATTCCGTGGAAGGGCGCCGTGTTGAAAAAGAAGCTGTTGAAGGGAAAGATCTGTTTTTAATTCCCAACAAAGAAACAGCAGATCGGATTTCTACGCGCTTAGAAAAAGGTCCTTACACTGTTGTTAACGTTGATAAGAAAGAAAAAAAGCGCAACTCCCCTCCTCCATTTATCACCTCTACACTCCAACAGGAAGCCAGCAGACACCATGGCTTTTCATCTGCACGCACCATGAGCATCGCTCAAAGCTTGTATGAAGGGGTGGATTTAGGCAATGAAGGCGCAGAAGGATTAATTACTTATATGCGTACTGACTCTGTTCGCATTGTACCTGAAGCCATCGAAGAGGCACGCAACTACATCTTACAGACATATGGTGCCGATTTTGTACCTCTACAAGCCAAAGCATTTGCTACGCAAAAAAGCGCACAAGATGCCCACGAAGCAATCAGACCGACCAATTTGCAACATTCTCCTGAACAAATACAACAGTACTTATCGCGTGAACAATTTCAACTTTATCAATTGATCTGGCGTCGTTTTATCGCCTCTCAAATGATGCCAGCAATTTACGACACTGTTGCTGCAGATATCTCAGCAGGCAAAGACAAAGATATTCTTTTGCGCGCTACAGGCTCCATCATTAAGTTCCAAGGGTTTTTGGCCGTCTACGAAGAGAAAGTCGACGACGAAGAGAAAAGTGATGAAGGGCGCATGTTGCCCAATTTAGTCGAAGGTCAACCGTTAACATTATTAGAACTCTCTTCAGAACAAGCGTTTACACGTCCCCCTCCACGCTATACAGAAGCTTCTTTAGTCAAAGAACTTGAAAAATGTGGAATTGGACGTCCGTCCACTTACGCGACAATTATGAACAAAATTCAAAGTCGCGACTACACGCTCAAGGAAAGTGGACGCTTACGTCCTACCGAACTAGGATGTGTCATCGCATTGCTTCTAGAAAATAACTTCCAACAGATTATGAATATTGGGTTTACAGCCCAAATGGAAGATGCTCTTGAGCAAGTAGCAGAGAGTCGTAAAGAGTGGAAATCGTTGATTCGCGAATTTTGGGATCAATTTGCCCCCACCCTAGAAATCGCTGAAAAAGAAGCCTTTGTACCTAAGGTACTAACCGATTTAGATTGCCCTACATGTGGCTCTAAACTGCAAAAAATCTGGTCTAAGTCTAAGTACTTCTATGGTTGCTCTCGCTACCCTGACTGCAGCTACACGGCTCCGTTAGAGGAAATTTCCTTCAACAAAGAAGACTATGCCGAAGATTTCGATTGGGATCAAAAATGTCCTAAATGCCAAGGTGAAATGAAATTGCGTCATGGACGTTTTGGCCCCTTCCTTGGATGCCTAACCTATCCTGAATGCAAAGGGATTGTCAACATCCCTAAAAAGGGTGAAGTGGTAATCGCTGCAGAAGACATGCCTACTTGTCCTGCGATCGATTGTCCAGGATCAATGGTAGCACGCAAATCTCGCTACGGAAAAACGTTTTACTCTTGCTCTACCTTTCCGGAATGCGATGTGATCGTGAATGATCTTGTACAGCTAAATGAAAAGTACCCTGAACATCCTCGTACAGCCTACGTCAGCAAGAAAAAAGCTCCTGCTAAAAAAGGCGCGAAGAAAGAGAGTCCCGCAAAAAAAACTACAAAAGAAAAACCCGCTAAGAAGACAGCAGCAAAAAAAGCGACAACAGCCAAAGCAAAGACACCGCGTCAACAACCAGAAAATACACTGTCAACTGAACTTAAAGCCATTGTTGGTGCCGACAAGATGTCTAGGCCAGAAGTAACCAAAAAGATTTGGGAATACATCAAGCAGCACAATCTGCAAGATCCTGCCAATAAACGCATGATTGTGCCTGACGCCGCTCTAGCAAAGGTGTTTGGTAACAAAGAACCTTTAAACATGTTCCAGTTAGCCGGAGTACTCAACAAGCACTTCAGTTGACCTCATGTTCCATTCTATAAAAAGCGAATTAACGCAGAGACGCAGAGAAAGTAAAGATGTTTGATTATCTTGAAATAGATAAATCTTCATTTTTTACATAAACTATAGCTTTAGTTTCTCCTCTGCGTCTCCGCGTCTCTGCATCTCTGCGTTATTGTCCTAATTCAATTTAATTAGGGCACGCTCACAGCTAGATCAGCAAGTATTTCGTCGGCATACTGTGGATAGTATCTGTGCAGCCAGTAGGCAATGCGTTTATTCACAATGATGTTAAGGTCTTTTTCGTATACTACCGGATCTTTGACTGTTTCATCATATTTTAACTGTCCGATATCTAAACGAATCGCTTGATCTCCTACAAAGCCTGTGTTGTAAATCAAATTGTGATCCTGATCGATCACACCGTTCTGATACTGAGCAATGTACATTGCTAAAAGACGTTGAAAATCCTTCTTTGCTTCCGTGATATCCCCTGCATCTAAATGGCGACGCAATCGATCTTTGGTCATTTCTCCACGTTTTTGAATAGCAAAGCAAACAGTATCCAAATTGATTTGGTGGTGAAATCCCCATCGATCGCTTACCGAGATTTTTTTCTTTAGGTGTTGTGTTACCCCTAAGTGTAGATAAACTAAACCTGTATTTTCCGGATCTTTTTGGTAGGCGACTTCATAACCGGTAAACAATTTTGTTAAGCGACGAAGCCGTTTTTGTTCGTAGGAACTGACCACGGGTAAGAAATCAACATACGACACTATGTTCCAGGGCTTTAGACGCCAAAACCTGAAAAACTTTAACACATATCTTCCATCAGCACTTGCAAATACAAAAGCTTGGTGACCTCGACCCAAGTAAGTAAATGGCTGATCTAAAATAGAAGTAAGTTGCGAAGGAATGGGTTCGCTTGTGGCAAGGGCATGATAACGTGAAGCATCTTCGTAAGTGATATTTTCTAGACGAAAGTCACTGGTTATTTCCACATAGAGAAATAACACCCCTAGTAGGGCGGCGATGCTAAAAATTGTCCATCCAATTGCGCGAAGGAACTGCTTCATACTTAACCTCTTGAAAGATGAAGCATTATCTCAAAGGTAGGTGCAAAAGTCAATGAAGGTATCCCATCACTTTTCAATTACTTCTTATCCCTTACACAACCAATGTAAATTCGAACTTTACTTTTAAGTTTAATATGCCTAGAATGACGCCTGTAATTATAAATTATTTAGTTTGAATCAAAGTTTAGAATTTTTATGAACACACCGCCAGTCACGCAACATTCACCAGTCAATGACTTTGCTTTGATAAGCCTTCTATGCCCCGTTGTGCCTGTAGGCTTGGCATTATTTGGAGTTGCTTTTACCGTTTCAGCACTAGCTCAGATGACTCTTGCAAAATACCATTCCGCAGAAAGCGCTCCAGGACGTCTAGAACATCTGCAAAAGCGTTTAAGTGATATAGAGAAAGCAGAAAAATCTCGAAAAGAAAATTTTGAAGCTGCGACACAACGTCTACAAGCCTGTGAGGCAGATGTTGCAAAAGCTGAAAAAGAAACCCCGGGAAATCCTGCAGCCTTCAATCTCTTGCAGGCCGTTTTAGATGAAGATGAAGATGAAGCGACTAGTAATTTCACTACTTTAACTGTGGCAGAGCAAGGATATGTGAAAGAATGGCTCTCATTGAAACAAGAGTATTATGCTAATTTTGATCGGTTTGATGCGGGTGTACATGCATTTTTAAAAGCTCGAGAGCAAATTGAAAAGCGTAAGGGTTCGTTCGATTTAAGCCTAAAAGAAATTCTGCAAGCAGCCCATATCTTAGCTGAGGGTGGATTAACTAAGAAGTATACACCTGTTGATGCAGACGAATGCTTGGACAGCATAAACCTTCTATCAAATGAAAATGGTCGTCTTCTTAGTGAAGCAGAACGAGACGCATTGACTAGCGATACAGATAATCCCTTAAACACTCCTCCACGCAAAAAATTCGAAAAGCACCAGGCCCAGTTAGCAAATGCTAAAGCCATTGAAGATGCAGCTGAATCTCTTCGGTATCACCTAAACTTACTTGACGATGAACGTAACAAGTCACTACAAGAAGCTTGTCATTTGAGAGAACAAGCAAGATTAGCTGTACATAATGCTCAGAAAAGCTTGCAGGACTGTGAAAAGATTTGCAGGCAAAATCGCAACGCGTTACAGCATTATCAAATTTATCAAGAGTCTTCAGCAGGTTTACAAGCAGCTTTAGCGATCTTAAGTTATGGGGCTGCAGCATCAGTTCCTGGGGGTTCAATCGGTGTACTTCACTACGATCGACTCAAGTACCCCATGGACTACCAGATACAACAGGAACGCGACAAAGACGACAAAAGATAGTTCTTGACTACACCTGAACAATAATTTAACTTTTCGTCCTTTTCGTCCTTTTCGTCCTTTTCGTCCTTTTCGTCCTTTTCGTCCTTTTCGTCCTTTTCGTCCTTCAGGTAAGTTGTATAAGTGTTCGTTTTGTTTTTTACCACAGAGAACACAGAGAGCTCAGAGAGAGCGAATTGCAGACGTCTTCGCTAATGATTAGTTATAGCTTTCAGACAAATGGTGACAGGCTTTTCGATATCTTTTTAAAAAGCTGAGGCTTTTTAAAAACCAGCCAAGGCAAAATTGTCTGGCGACAATTTCGCACTTATTTTGCTTCGCAAAGATATCAACGTTACTTTAACAACAGTTTTTTACAACGAAAACGTCTACAATTCGCTCTCTCTGTGCTCTCTGTGGTAAAAAAAACAAAAAGAAAACTTCTACAAAAAGTTCGTTTTGCCTGCTCTTCTCTTTCAGATAATCTTGACAGCGGTATTTGGAACATAACCCACATTACCATCTGTACTTAAAACCTTGAGCCATTTTCCATCATCGACAACTTCAATCACCTGCACCTTTCTTCCTGAAAGAATGGGCTTCTCTATTACCTTTGCGTACTGGACTCCTGCATCGCGATACAAAGCTGTAGGGGTCACAACAATCGCATTAATAGGTTCCACATATCTGCTATAAAGCACACTAGCAAAAAGCAAGCCCCACACTACAGCTAAAACAATAATCATATACTTATACCCCCACCAACCATACCACAAGTAGAGTGAACCAAAAATGATCATCAACAGTGCAAGATAAGAAAGCCATTGCAGACGTTCCGGTAAGGAGAGATAAAAGTGAAAAAAGAGGGCGTCTTGGAATATAGACATCTCTTCTGCAGGGGAAGCACTAACTTTACTTAAAGCCATATTCAGATTGTAGCGAACCTTTTGGCTTGTAGGCATTAACTGAAGGGCTCGATAATAGTAGACAATGGCCCACGAGTACTCTGCGAGTTGATAATAGGTATTGCCCATATTAAAATACAGTTTACCAGTGCTATAAACCGATTCACTTTGACTTTCAAGTTGCGTATACAATGTGAGAGCCTGATTAAAAGCCACTTTCCTTTCGGCTATTGTCGACGCTTGTTCTCCTTTTTGGTACGCTTGCTCAGCCTCTTGTGCAATGTCTTGAAGGGCAAATCCGGGAATTGAAAAGCATCCAAGTAATACAAAAAAGCCGACTAATAATCGTTTCAACCGTCTCATTTTATTTCTCCAATTGATCAAAGAGTTGACGCGCCTGCGCTTTTATCACGTCAAGATTGACATTAGTCGATTTGGCAAACCGCAGCTCTTCAATACTCGATAAAAAGTTTTTCACTTCTGCTTCTATTCCGTGGTTTGCAAGAGCATCTGCAGTAACACCTGAAGAGGAAATAAGCTCTTTTTCTTTTAACTTAAGCATTAAAGAATGCTCCAGTTTCTCAAAAAACTTAGATGTTTCTTCTTTCTCCTGCATCGCCTCATCAAACAACACCCGACTTTGCTTATTTTTGTTAGTCGCATTTTGAGTAAGTAGGTACTGGCGCAATTTGGATTGAACAAAAAGTAAAATAATTCCCACAGGTATCAGCCACAACACCCACCACGTGCCAAAAAAACGGCTATTGGTATCTGTTTCATCTAATTTTTCATTACCAATAATTTCGATCGCTTCTGGGTTCACAATGGTATCTGAGGGTTTTATATCTGTTGTTCCGGATGTAGCTGGTTTCGTTGGTTGTTGAACTGTTTGTTCTGGAACAATTGGTTTCTGTTGCGGTTGAATGACCTCTTCTAGTTTTTTCTGAGTTCGTGGAAGAACTTGAATGGGAATGGGGTCACTGTGAACTGTGTCGTAGCGATTGGCTAAAGGATCAAAAAATGAAAAAGCGATTGAAGGAATTTCTGTCACAGAAGTTGAAAGCGGATAAAGATCGATCACAAACTGCTTTGTGTTATCTTTAATGGTTCCTACGGGAGGCAGATCGCCTAAACGGAAAAGTCCTTGAATGCCTGGTTGATTTCTTATATTTGGCGCTGGAATGGTTGCCAAAACAGCTTCGCGACTAAAGATGTTTAATGCGAGCTGCATTTTGCTTTCTACTTCCGTTTTAGGAGAAGTCAATAAAGATGTCGTAAAGGTAAAGACGCCGATAGCGCCTTGAAAATCACTTGGTTTACCAACCGCAGGAAACGGAGTCACCGTTAAAGACATTGCGGTGACCTCAGAATATAGCTTTGGCTCAATGTAAGAACGCTTTTTCGAAACAGGATCTTCATTATATGTATAGCCTTCTGCAGATGAGGCAGGAAAATTAAATGTTCCCGGAGCTGCAGCCTGATACTCTTGTGAAATCTCTTGAACAGCCCATTCGTTCTCTTGGTAGTCTCTGATAACCTTGTCGCCAACTTTTTCCAATCCCTTTGCATCCAATAAGGGCAAACTTTCTGCCGTTAATTCAATGTTCCCCGTGAAGTAAAAGCGATAGATCATCTTTACACGCTGTCCTGGATAAGTGGGCGGCAGACTAACAATTTCTGCTTTAAGCAAAAGTTTCCCAGGAACATTCTGGACACTTTTTTGTGCGATGCTGTGTCTTGCTTGATTTTGTATCGGTTGTGCAGAACGCGTTGGTGTTGACCTGGAAGCTTTTTGTGGCGTTACAACTTCATAGGTTGTGTTTACAGTGTGATATTTTTTTCCCGCTATGCTTACTTCAATATCTGGAAGAACGTACAATCCCTTTTCCTGTCCGGGAAGTTGAAATTGAAAGATAACAACTTCTAAATCACTTGAAATAGGAACTGTCTTTATTTGCTCTACCGAAAGTGGCTTTCCTGCAATTGTAAAGGAAGCGGGATCAATTGCATCCTTGATGGGATGTGTGACCGTTATTGTGCCTATGACAGGAGCATTCTCAGCGGCTTTTCCTTCATCTACAGTAGCCGAAACGCGTATATCTTGTTCGGCAGCAACTATCGAAAAAGAGAAACACAGCATAAAACAGACGACAAAGCAAAACACGATACTTTTTTTCAGATTTTTCATTGTTTCACCATGGGCGTACATCCGATTTTGGAACGATGGGTTTCTTAGGCTGCATCCTGTCAGCTTGCTCCATTTCTAGCAACATCTGGAGCACCTGTTCTGTTGAATTGCTACGTTTTTGTTCAGGCGAACTTGAAGGTGGCGGCTCAGGTGGCTTTTCCTCTGGTTGAGGAGATGACGAAGGGGGTGGCGGCATCTGCATCAATTCTTTAAGCTTTTGATCAGACGCTTTAAATAAAGTCATGCTTTCTTGTATTTGTAACTGTTCCCATTGTGCTAATCCTTGCAAAAAGTCAGTAGCTGCAGAATTAAAGAGTAAAATGTGTTTGGCATTATTTTTTTCATCTACCTTGAATTTTTGGAAAGTGGACCTCCATACGGGCACCCAGGCGCCAATTTCACTCCAAAACATTTCCTGATACTGCTGCTTCAATTCATCCGACATTTCCGCGCGTTCAAGAAAATCTAGATGTGTTAATGCTTCCTGTAGGCCCTGAGAAAGCCTTTCCAGATGTTCTTTAATGGGAGCATGTGTAATCGCATTAATCGTCGCCTGCTTTGACAGCAGAGCGCGTTGCTGTTCCAAGTACGTTTTCAATCGTTTAAGGTCATCTGATGACGAACAGGTGGACAATCCTTCCGCTTTTTCACGTGCACACCTAGCCATTGTTAGTATAGGAATAAGCGCAAATGCCTGAGACATACTCTCCTCAACATCTTTTGAAGAAGCATCAGGCGAAGAAGCTTTTTCTAACAGAGCTAACAAAAGATTATGTGCTACTCTATAGTGTAAGAGCGGTGACGAATTATCCACTAAAGGGACTGTTTGAAGGACTTTTACTGCTTGAGAAGCCTCTTGTTGGACTAACCAAACTGTTCCCAAATCATACAAAAGAATAGCTCGTTGCCACGGCTTAAGGTCTTTCTGCAATAAACGCTGATACTCTTCCTTAGCACTTGCATAATCGCCAACTTCTAAAAAAGCCTGCGCCTGAAGCATCTCATATTGTGTCTCAGCATATACCAAAGAAGGAAATCCAAATAATGTCATAAATAGAAAGATCGCTTTTATACCAAGGGTGCGTCTTGCCCACGTATCAGGTACAATAAGGATAGCTGCAAGGATAAGAATTGCCAAGCCTAGAAAAATTTGATAGTAAAGTCTGTGAATTAATGTATCCTGAGCACTGGTAGATGGAGCTTCAGTAACAATTTCCTCTTTTTCTATGGCCTTTAATAGAGCCTCCGTTAAACCGATGGAGGAGAATTCATTAGCTGAAAAGTAAGCACCTTTCCCCTCTTTTGCCATCTGGACTAGCAGTTCCTCATCTAAAGCAGAAATAACAGGCTTTCCAGAATAAACCACATTTGGAACCGGGGATCCCTTATTTGCTCCCAAACCAACCGTCAACACACGCACATGTGAAGCCTCTTTATCGAATAACGCAGCAATGTCCTGAATACCCTGTTGCTTTTGTACTCCCGAAAGAGCCTCTAATTTTGTATCGCCCCCATCCGTCAGTATGATTACTGTTATCGGAACCAAAGTGTCTTTTAAAAAGTAACGTTCTTTGAGGGTTTTTAAGGCATGTGAAATATCTGTTCCGGCCACACCACCTTCATTGATTTCTATTTGGCGTAGAGCCAAACGGATGAATAGATAATCTAATGTTAATGGAGAGAGTTGCGTGACATCTGATGTGAAGGCATTAAGGGCCACAGTCTGCCCTTGAAGACGTCCGATGACTTGGTCAACAATGTCTTTGGCATATTCCAAACGCGATTGTCCAGACTGCGCATCTTTAATACCCATAGATGCAGAAGCATCAATTAAAAATAGAATGTCGTGAGGACTACGCTGCTTCCCAGTGCCTGTAGACATTTGCTGCTTTTGCTGGCGCAACTCTTGAGGATACTCTCCATAGGCTGTAGGCTGCATTAACGCCAATGTTCCCAGAATCCATACTAAACATAATCCTACAATTTTTACCCAAAAGACAACCTGAGAGCGATCTTTAAGTATGGTTTGAAGCAAGGAAGGTTCTGCCAACCCCTGTAAGAGTTTTTTTCGATAACGAAATAATAGGAAGCTGAAAGCAACAAATGCTAAAACGAAGAAAATGAAAAAAATCCCTTCTGGAAAGGCGTAGTACCATTCGCGACCGTTCATGGTATCCGCCTCAACAACGTAGCATTTAATAAAGCCGATGCAAGGAGTACCAAAAGGCCTGCAGCGATGAAATAGGGATAAAGTGAAATGCGTTGATAACGATGGGGTTGAAGATCTTTTGAACTAAAACTGACAGGCAATGTGCTTTTTTCCAATTGATCAATATCGGTATAGATTGTATTCAAAGATGTTTTGTCGTTAATCAAATAATACTGTCCTCCCGTTATCTCTGCAACACGCTTCATGAGATTTCGATGAGGAACAAATTCCTCCGTATTGAGTTTGGGATCTACAGTGACTAAGTACACTTTGACATCGTTCTTTTTTGCATAATCTGCCACAGTCAATAAATCGACGTTACGCAATGGATTATTTTGGTCTAGGATACTTGGTGCGGGGAATCCATCGGTCACAAGGATGACAATATTGCTCTGAATAGCGTAAGAAGGTTGATCAATGCCTACCAAATCCTGAGCATAGTGGCGTGTAGCAGCAATTAAATTTACAGCTTTTAAAAGAGCATAGCCCATTGCTGTGCCATCTTGCTCTTTATTTTTCACCACCTCTAATTGAGACAATGCGCGCATAATTGCTTGATGATCGAGTGAAAGAGGAACCAGCACTTGAGCACTGCGAGCAAAGGAAACGAGTCCAATCAGATCGTTGGGACGTCCAGACAACTCTTCGCTCCCTTTCACAAATTGTGTGGTCATCTCTTTCACAAGGTCCATTTTTGTCAGCGTCTCAAAACGCCCTTTAGAATAGACAGGGACTTTTTCTGCCATAGAACCTGATTGATCCACCACTAGGTAAATAGCAATTCCTTCTGTAGGATGATCTCCCCAGGTACCTGCCCGCGATTTTAAGAAATGTGGATCGATGAAGGCGATGGTGAATAGAATCAAGGAAAGCCACAGAAGTTTGTTAGGCAAATTTCCCAATTTTACCCGGACGGAATTCTGATTTTTGATTGCAGAAACATCAGAAAAGAAGAGGGCCGGTTTGGCAAAGCGTTGCTGCCAATGCCAAAGAAAATATAAGCAAAAACAGAATGCTAGCGCTAGCAAGAGAGCGATCCAATCAATTTCAAAAAAGATGCCAGACATTCGTTTCTTTTCCTTTCTCGTGCAAAAGATCTTCCGTGCCCGTGCCCGTGAGCGTGCCCGTGCCCGACTTGCTAAAGAACAACGAAAAAATTTGATTTTTTTTAACGTTTTCCTTCTCTCATTCTAATATTTAGGAATCGGGCACGGGCACGCTCACGGGCACGGGCACGGAAAGGATGTTGCCCTCGATTCTAAAACTCCCCATTTCCTCACCATAAAGAACCGTCGGTTTGTATCAAAGGTTTTTATCCTGAAGGGTTTGGTGTATTTGCTTGGAGAAAAAAACAAGCTTTGCTATAGTCTGCAATTCTTATATCTACGGAGTATAGCGCAGTTTGGCTAGCGCGGCTGCTTTGGGAGCAGTAGGTCGGGGGTTCGAATCCCTCTACTCCGATTACCTCGAGTCCATTAGGGGCTCGTTTTCTTTTTAGGTTGCAAAATGCATCCTCAAGCTTGGTTATACTGGAATCCTGAACGCGTGGTCTTTACCATTCCCCTGATTAATCGTCCGGTGGTGTGGTATGGCCTGTGGTTTGTCTTCGGATTCCTGGTCGGCTACTTTATTCTCATCCCCATGTTTCAACGCAAGATCCAAGATCAAGGCAACCAACTTCGCGAACGCGATGTAGAAAACTGGCCTGAACTTATGCGATTGCTCAAACAAAACCCGCCTCTACTGCAATCATTGAATAAAGTAGGACGTCAACTCATCACTCAGATAAATGGAACTCCTAGCGCATCTGAAAAAACAACAATTCTCAATGCGCTTAATCAAGCAGGTTTAGACCGCCAGCAATTAAAAGTCCTCTATCCCAAAATGATTTATTCAAGTCGCAACCTTGCGGCACTCTTAGTCGATCGTCTAACCTGGTTTGTTGTGGCTGGCACAATCATCGGAGCCCGCTTAGGTCATGTCTTTTTTTATGATTGGCCACGTTATGCCGCACATCCTGAAGACATTGTGAAAGTGTGGGAAGGAGGCTTGGCCAGTCATGGGGGAGCTCTCGGAGTAATGATTGGACTGTATCTATATCAACGGACAATTCGAAATCAGTTTCCCGACCTTACCTTTCTTTCCCTTATGGATATGATAGTGATTCCTACAGCATTTGTAGCTGGCTGTATCCGCATTGGCAATTTCTTTAATCAAGAAATATTGGGGTTTCCCTCCTCTTTGCCGTGGGCCGTTATCTTTGGGGATCCCATTGATGGAGGAGAAATAGTTCCTCGTCATCCTGTACAGCTCTACGAAGCGATTTCCTACTTTGGGATCTTTTTCATTCTCCTTTATTTATGGAGGAAGCCCAACCTATCAACGCGTACAGGACTCTTTAGTGGTTTGTTTTTTATTTTAGCCTTTTCTTCACGCTTTGTGTTGGAAACTTTGAAAGTCCCTCAAAGCATGATGTGGAATGAATCTTGGCTGCAAACAGGACAATACCTAAGCTTGCCATTTATTTTTTTAGGCATCGCTTTATGTATTTATGCCTTTCGATCGAAGTTTATCCTTCAGGAAAAACGATAAGGCAAGCGCGCTGAGCAGCTTTTTCGCTCATTCCTACCATTGTAGCCCCAAAATTCCCCCCTAAGGAAGCACCCATTTCTGATAAAGCGGATGCGATGACCATCTCGCATTTTTCGCGATCTGTTCCCTTTTTATCTAGATAAGCTCTAGCCATACTGTCAGCTGCAATTTGAATTTTTTCTTTCATTTCATAGGGATCCATCGATTCGCGTTGATCAAATCCCTGTTGTTCTAGCCAGCTTATTGCATCCGTTTTTTTGAATGGTAAGTCTGGGGTATCTTGATCTTCGTTCATTTGTAAACCTTCTCTATATTTTTCCCTTGCCCGACCTTGTCCTTTCCGTGCCCGATTTATTTTCCTTTTCATTAGCTTCAACCTAAAACATTCTTGAATATCACTCTACTCTTTTCTAAAGAGCCACAAACTGATATGGTATCTCCTATGACAACACCTCACTTATCCGTTTTACGCAATGAAATTGTAGAAAGCTTTTCTAGCTGTTCCCTGTCGTACTTCGTCGATGGAACATTAGGAGCTGGTGGCCACTCAGAAGCTATCCTAGAAACTCATCCAGAACTTAAAACGCTCATAGGAATTGATCAGGATGAACAAGCTTTAGAAATTGCTCGTCACCGCTTAATGCCCTGGAATTCTAAAGTGCATTTCGCCTCTGGCAATTTCTCGCAATTATCTCAGATTCTTCAATCGATCCGCCTGCCGCAAGTAAATGGTATTTTACTTGATATTGGAGTCTCTTCAATGCAGTTAGATCAGGCAGAAAAGGGTTTTAGCTTCATGCGCAATGGACCTTTGGACATGCGAATGAATATAAAAGATCCTCTCACTGCAGCTGAAATTGTCAACACTTGGCCTGAGAAAGAACTCGGACGTATTTTTCGCGAATATGGCGAAGAGAAGCAGTGGCGCAGCGCTGCGCAAGCGATTGTCAAAGCGCGTGCAATTAACCCTATCCTTACAACTCATGCCCTTGCAGATATACTTCGACCTCATTTTTTTTGGAAAAAGAAAGGCGTTAACCCACTCACTTTAATTTTTCAAGCTCTTCGCATTTGCGTTAATAGAGAACTCGAAGTGTTAGAAGCTGTCATCCCACAGGCTATCGAAAAATTGGCTCCGCAAGGGCGTCTGGCGATTATTAGTTTTCACAGCCTTGAAGATCGCATTGTAAAAAACGCATTTCGGTTTGCTGCAAGCGACAAAGAGAGTACCTCAGGCATTGGGGGCATTTTTTTAACGAAAATACCTACTGTAAAACTGCTACACAATCGACCAATCATTCCTACAGATGAAGAGATTGCGCAAAATCCGCGCAGTCGCAGTGCAAAATTACGTGTCTTAGAGAAGCTATGAATGCCATTCCGTTGAAAATCTTTTTCTGCATTACGTTTGCGGCGATCGTTCTTTATATCTACATTGACAAACAGAATGACCTCACAGAATTGCGATTAGAAATTCCTGCGCTAGAAAAAGAGGTCAAACGCCTGCAAGAACACAATACCAAACTGAAATATGAGATCAACCAATTTGAAAGCCCTATTCATTTAATGGAATTGGCTCATAAACCTGAGTTTGGCCACTTGCGCTATCCCTACACGGATAAGATCATTACATTACCTCAGGGAGTTATCCCTGAAGAACAATCTGCAGGGAGCAAATAACTGTGTCAAAACGTTTATTTGGACTTGCCATAGCAATCTTCTCTCTATTTTCTTTGCTCATCGCACAATTTTATCGCATCCAAATTGTAGAGGGCGATAAGTGGACACACGAAGCTAAAAAGCAGCATTTTTTAGTGATCAAGGAGCCTTTTCTGCGTGGTCGCTTTACCTCAAATACCTCCATCAAAAAAGGTCATCCCGATCTCCCGCAAAGCTTTGTTATCGATGTGGAAAAGTACCATTTGTACATAGATCCAGAAGCAATACCAGTTGCCCATCGCAAGCCTATAGCAACTAAGCTGATGGCAATTTTGGATCTTTCAATTGATGAAAAACTTAACTTTCAAAAGCAATTTCTACGTAAGAGTCGCAGTCGTAAACTGGCGATGTGGTTAGATTTAGAAACACGAGATGCGATTCTTGATTGGTGGTTTCCTTATGCACATAAAGGCAAAATCCCTCGAAACGCCGTCTTTTTTGTAAATGATTACCAGCGCTCCTACCCCTTTGGAAAGTTACTTGGACAAGTATTACACACGATCCAAGATGTAAAAGATGAAAAAACCAATCAAGGCGTCCCCACAGGTGGTTTAGAACTCTATTTTAATTCCTACTTAAAGGGTAAACAAGGCAAACGCCGCTTGATGCGTTCTCCACGAAATGCCTTCGAGACGGGAGAAGTCATTACGCCTCCACAGCATGGTGCAGACGTTCACCTAACCATCAATCACTGCTTACAAGCGATTGCTGAACAGGAATTAGAAAAGGGTGTCAAAAAGTGCAAAGCTAAAGCTGGCACAGCTGTAATGATGGATCCGCGCACAGGGCATATTTTAGCGTTTGCACAATACCCCTTTTTCAATCCGCCTGATTATCAATTCTACTTTAATAATCCTGAACTGATTGAACATACCCGCTTAAAAGCAATTACAGATGCAAATGAACCTGGCTCTGTCATGAAGCCTTTTACTCTTGCTACAGCATTAAAGGCGAATTTAGAACTGCAGCAGCGCGGTGAGAAGCCCATTTTTTCTCCAGACGCCAAAATAGGTACCTCCGATGGTCGATTCAAGGGCCGCCCGAAGCGCCTTACTGACACGCATTTACACCATTTTCTAAACATGAATATGGCTTTACAGAAATCCTCGAATATTTACATGGCGCGTTTGGTGGAATCAATTATTGCGCGGTTGGGAAAGGATTGGTATCGCTCTGTGCTGCATGACAGCTATGGATTCGGTAAGAAAACACATATTGAATTGCCTGCAGAAAGTAATGGGGTTTTGCCTACACCTGGAAAAAAACATCCGAATGGTGCTTTAGAATGGTCTCCAGCTACTCCCTATTCCATGGCCATGGGACACAACGTACAAATCACCTGCCTACAACTTGTGCGTGCCTATGCAATCTTTGCTAATGGTGGGTATCTAGTACAACCCACGTTAGTTCGGGAAATCATCAAGACTTATGCTGATGGAACAAAAGAGATGCTATTGGATCACACATCAGAAGAGTGGCAAAAGAACGCTCCACGGGTGGTCAGTCCTGAAATCGTAGATGCTGTCGTAAAGACAATGAAGTATACAACTAAATTGGGGGGAACAGCCACTCGTGCCAATATTTGGGGATATACAGAAGCTGGCAAGACGGGCACGGCTAATAAAATCGTTAACGGTTCCTATTCTCCAACACAATATGTCGCAACATTTGTAGGATTTACTCCAGTGGAAAATCCAGCCTTTGTTTTATTGGTCAGCATGGATGAACCTGAATATGCATATATTCCTGGAATTGGAAAAAACCACAATGGTGGCGTCTGTGCAGCACCAACTTTTCGAGAGATCGCCTCTCGCGCTTTGCAATATTTAGGTATTCCTTCCGATGATCCACATGGATACCCATCCGGGGATCCACGACACAATGCAGAAAAGGCGGATTGGGTGATGGAAACGCGCAAGTTGCAGGAACTGTACGAATCCTGGAACCACGGTAAAGGTAAAGGGCATTAGGGAGAGAATGGATTGTAACAATCTTCGTATTGTTTTTTACCACAGAGACACAGAGAAGCACAGAGAGCGAGAGGAGGTTTTGTGGCTTTTAGGCTAATGGTGCGAGGCCTTTTTGATATCTTTTTAAAAAGCTGAGGCTTTTTAAAAACCAGCCAAGGCAAAATTGTCTAGCGACAATTTCGCATTTACTTTGCTTCGCAAAGGCATTGGGCGCTACTTATAAAACAAACATCGAATATCCAATTCTAGATGATTGTGATTTTAAGCACATGCTCAACTTCGCAAATTTGAAAATGGGTTAAGTTAACGAATAAACTCGAATTTAGTTATGACGTAACGAGTAAGATGAAAAAAAATACTTCGCGTGGGCGTAGCCCATGCGAATGCTGGTTTTTAAAAAGCCTCAGCTTTTTAAAAAAGTTAGAAAAGCATTACATAGAACACATCAAAGCTACGCAACCCCCTCGCTCTCTGTGCTTCTCTGTGCCTCTGTGTCTCTGTGGTAAAAAACAAAACGTAGACTTATGCAATCATCTCGATCAATCTCACTGATCTCAGTGGTGAAAAAAATCAACGGATCGCCCCCTATTTTTCTTGGAAATAATAATCTAATGTGAAATAAACAATGATTCGCTCGCCGTTTGGGTGAGTCATACTATTGGGTAGTATTTATGAAATTAAAGAAGTTGCTGAAAGATATTCCTATTAAACAGGTTAAGGGTCCTAAAGATGCTGAAATTACAGGCATCTGCGTTAACTCTAAACTTGTGGCTCCAGGCAATTTGTTCATCGCTAAAAAAGGCCGCAGCGATGATGGTTCTCACTATATCCCTGAGGCTATTTCAGCCGGGGCTTCCGCAATCCTAACCGACATGTATGACCCCTCCCTGAAAGATATCACACAGCTCATTCACCCCGATGTCACAGCTATGGAAGGGCTTTTCGCTGCCAATTACTACCAATTTGCAAGCGATTCCTTATTTATGGTGGGGATTACAGGAACAAATGGAAAAACAACCACTTCGTTCCTCGTCAAGCACCTTTTGGACAATTTACATGGTCCATGTGGCCTTATAGGGACCATTGAATACATTATTGGACAACAGCGTTATCAAGCGACTAGAACGACTCCTGACGTATCCACGAACCATAAAATGTTGCGCGAAATGGTAAATCACGAATGCCGTTCTGCAGTCATGGAAGTGACCTCACACGCTCTGGATCAAGGACGCGTGCAGCATATTGAATTCGATGTGGCGGTGTTTACAAATTTGACAGTGGATCATCTAGACTACCATCAAACAATGGACAGCTACTGCATCGCCAAGAATAAGCTTTTCAGCACACTGAAGAACGATAAAACAAATCGCAAAAAGAACGCCAAAACCGCAGTCGTTAATGCCGACAGTTTATGGCATACCAAGATGTTAGAAAATTGCCACGCTCAGGTACTCACATATGGGATTGAATCGAACGCTGACTTAAGAGCCACTGACATCCATATGACGGGCAATGGCACAGAGCTTAAATTACACTACAAGGGACAAGTTTTAACCTGCCACAGTCCTTTGGTAGGCCGATTCAACGTTTACAACGTGTTAGCTGCAACAGGTGTCGCTATCTCAAAAGGTGCATCCTTGCAACAAATTGTTCCTCTAATTTCTTCATTTTCATCGGTTGCAGGCCGTCTTGAAACGGTTCGAAATGAATTGGGTTTAAAAATTTACGTCGACTTCGCACATTCCGATGATGCCCTCACAAACGTTCTTGAATGCTTACATGAGATTAAGGCTGGTGGCAAAATTATTACCGTCTTTGGCTGTGGTGGAGATCGCGATCAAACAAAGCGTCCACGTATGGCACAGGCGGCAGAAGCGCTCTCCGATGTTTGCATCGTCACGACAGACAATCCACGCTCTGAAGACCCTTCAGAGATCATTCGTCAAATTGTTAAAGGATTTAAGTCAAAAGATCGCTATGTCATTGAATTGGACCGCCATGCTGCGATTTCAAAAGCGATTGATATGGCTAGTCCGAATGATTTGATTCTACTTGCTGGAAAGGGTCATGAACCCTACCAGGTCTTTTCTCACAAAATTATCGAATTTGATGATCGCAAAGTGGCCGCTCAAATTTGCAAGCAAAAGCACTCTCAGTGCCTTGTAGGGGCAAAATGACACGCTACCTTTACAACATTTGCTTTTTGTTTATTATTGGATGCTTTCTTACAGCCTGTTCACAACCCGTTTATTATGTGACACGTCCTGTATCCAATCCAACTTACGAACAAGTTGTCGTTTCCACCCCTGTCAAAGTAAATGAACCCGTCAAAACGCCAGTAAAAAGAAAAGCAAAAGCTTTAATTGTAGTCGATGCAGGTCATGGAGGAAAAGATCTAGGGGCTGAATCCGATGCAACTCCAAAGTACCAAGAGAAGATACTGACCCTTAGCACTGCGCGCATGTTAAAAACATACTTAGAACAGCTAGGGCATACAGTAATCATGACGCGAGATAGCGATGTCTTTATCGCATTAGATGATCGTGCTGATTTTGCCAATAAGCGCAAACCTGCCGCCTTTGTAAGTGTGCATTTCAACACCGCTCCAAATAAAGAAGCTGAAGGGATTGAAGTGTTCTACTACCGCTCTGATACAGATAAAATCCGCAGCGCAACATCAAAAATTCTTGCCCAGGATGTACTAAAGCGCTCTTTAGAGCAAACTCAAGCAAAATCGCGCGGTGTGAAGCATGGCAATCTTGCAGTGATTCGCGAAACTAAAATGCCCGCCATTTTGATCGAAGGCGGATTTTTAACCCACGCCACTGAAGTACAAAAATTAAAAAATGCCAATTATCTCAAGCAACTTGCTTGGGGAATCGCACAGGGTGTTGACGATTTTGTCGCTGATGAGGATGATGAGTCTTAATAACCTTGGTTTCGAAGGGGCTCAAGATAAGAGAATATTCTAGATGAGGCTTTGGAACACAAAATTCAGGTTAATAAATTTGTTCTCGTAGCTCAGGTGGATAGAGCGGTTGCCTCCTAAGCAGCAGGTCGCGCGTTCGAGTCGCGCCGAGGACGTTAAACTTTTGAGGAATATATGACACAAGCAGACATTGGATTAATTGGCCTAGCAGTAATGGGGCAAAACCTAGCTTTAAACATTAATGATCACGGTTTTGTAGTTTCTGTGTTTAATCGCACAACGTCAAAAGTAGGTGAATTTTTAGAAGGCCCCGCAAAAGACACAAATATTATCGGAGCACACTCATTAGAGGAGTTTTTTCGCTCATTAAAGCGCCCACGTCGCGTGATCCTAATGGTCAAAGCCGGAGCTCCCGTTGATGAATTCATTGCCCACTGTCTCCCCTTCCTTGATAAAGGAGATATTCTCATTGATGGCGGCAACAGCCTATTCACGGATACAAATCGTCGTTGTGCCGATTTAGCTGCTAAAGGGATCATTTTTATTGGTGCTGGAGTCTCTGGCGGGGAAGAGGGAGCACGCAATGGCCCCTCTATTATGCCTGGAGGCAATGCAGCTGGATGGCCTCATGTGAAACCTATTTTCCAAGCGATCAGCGCTAAAGTAGAAAATGGTGAACCTTGCTGTGACTGGGTTGGAGATGCAGGTTCAGGGCACTACGTCAAAATGATCCATAATGGAATTGAATATGGTGACATGCAGCTTATCTGTGAAGCCTATCAATTAATGAGATCTGGACTTGGCCTCACAGCTCAAGAACTGGAGCAAGTATTTAAAGAGTGGAACAAAACATCCCTAGATAGCTACTTGATCGAGATTACTGCTCAAATTTTTGGTCAAAAAGATGCTGATGGTACACCTTTAGTAGATAACATCTTGGATGTGGCCGGTCAAAAAGGCACAGGAAAATGGACTATCATCAATGCATTAGATTTGGGAATGCCGCTTACATTAATGGGGGAAGCCGTTTTTGCTCGCTGTCTTTCCGCCTTAAAAGAAGAACGCGTTGAAGCGAGTCGCGTGTTAAAAGGGCCTTCACCTACTTTTTCAGGAGATCGCAAAGCCTTCATCGAAAATATTCGCCAAGGTCTTTACGCCTCAAAAATCATCAGCTACACGCAAGGCTTTATGCTCATGCGACAAGCTGCTAAGGATTACAACTGGAAGCTCAACTATGGAGCAATTGCATTGATGTGGCGTGGGGGTTGTATCATTCGCAGCCGCTTCCTAGGCGATATCAAGGAAGCTTTTAGTCGTCAACCCGATCTCAAAAGCCTTTGCTTAGACAGCTTCTTCCAGAAAGAGCTTAATCAAACGCAACAAGGATGGCGCAAAGTTGTAGCAACAGCTGCAGAGATGGGCATACCACTCCCCTGCTTTAGCTCTGCCTTAGCTTTTTACGATGGATACCGCACAGAGCGTTTGCCTGCTAACTTGCTTCAGGCTCAGCGCGACTTCTTTGGGGCTCACACATATGAGAGAATTGACAAACCGCGTGGAGAGTTTTTCCATACGAACTGGACAGGCACTGGTGGCAAGGTAAGTTCCTCCTCCTACAATGCCTAAGGGGACTCTGTCCCCTTAGAACCCCTGCCAAAGGGTATGAACCCTCTGGACTCCCATTATAGTGAGGTTTCTAATGAACAGCCTCGCAGATCTCTCAACTAAAAAAACTCAAATCCTTTGTCCTAATTTGGAGTGCGGTGGCTTGCCACCGCTTTCATAGGGGTCGGCTTGACGACCCCATTCAC
>JACDHD010000041.1 GCA_013821265.1 Parachlamydiaceae bacterium
TCCTCAGTCTAGTAAAAAACAGAAGTGTGGAAAAATAGACATTCAAGAAATCTGTAGGATGATGGCCTATGCTTAAAAAATGCTAAAGTCGAGTCTGTGTCTCTGTGGTAAAAAATAAAATGAACACTTTTGCAATTGTCTCTTTACGTCCCTTTGTCCTTTAGTACAAATCAAATTCGAGGAGACGCGAGTCAATACCAGCATTTTCAAATACATAGCGCTGTTTTGGTGCCAATCCAATTTCTTTGCTCAGGTCTAGACTGCCTGTAAAGACAAATCCGCGACCCGGCTTTGCCATCTTTTGTTTCAAAAAATCACCCAAGGCACGGTACAACGGGCGCAACAAACTTTCTTCACCAAGGCGATTTCCATGTGGAGGATTTGTCATAACAAAATTAGGTGCAATCGAAGGTGTGTATTCGCGGAAATCAAATTGCGATACATCAATGTCGTGTTGGAATCCAGCTGCGCGCAAATTGACTTTGCAAACATGTACAGCATTTTTGTTGATGTCGATTCCAAAAAAATGGTCTTTTGGCAACGGCTGACGCTGTTGATCTGCCTCTACCTTAATTTTAAGCCAATCGGTTTGAGAGAAATCGGGAAGATTCATAAATCCCCATTTGTGACGCAAATATCCAGGAGGGGTGCGACTTGCAATCAGTGCTGCCTCAATCAGAAACGTCCCTGAACCACAGCATGGATCAAAAAACACTTCATTCCCTTGATATCTGGCTAAACGCAATAAGGCCGCAGCTTGCGATTCGCGAATAGGAGCTTCTACACTATCTTGGCGATAGCCACGCTGATGCAGAGGTTGTTTGGACGTGTCGTAACTCATTAAAGCCGTTTCGCGATGAATAAATAGATTGAGTTGTACGTCGGGATTTTTTGTGTCTACAGCAGGACGGCGCCCTAAACGCTGGCGAAATTGATCGCAGATGGCATCTTTAGCAACCTGAGCAGCATAGAGACTGTTGCGTATGTTGCGATGTTGCACGTTAGCATCAATAGCAATCGTAGCGCCTTCTGGGATATACTTGAGCCAGTCGATTTCCCCGATGCCTTTATATAAACCGCGATCATCATAACAGCGAAAACGGGTCATTGGTAGAAGAACGCGACTTGCAATGCGCGAGCAGTAATTGATTTTATAGATGGTCGGAAAGGGTGCTCCATTGACGTAGACGCCACGAAAGCCGGGACTGAGACTTTCACAACCCATTTCAGCGAGCTCTTCCATCAGCAACGGTTCAAGGCCTTGTGAACAAGATACAAATAGATCTTGGGTGTGGTTCATCAAAAATTCCTATTAGTTATGCATAAATAAAATCACATCGCCATCTTTAACGATGTAATCGCGACCCTCTGCGCGAACTTTTCCTGCTTCGCGAGCTCCAACGCGGCCCTTATAGGTGACCATGTCGTCAAAGGCAACCACTTCAGCTCGGATAAATCCCTTTTGAATATCGGTATGGATTGCCCCTGCTGCTTCAGGAGCAGTTTCACCTTTGTGAATAGTCCAAGCGCGTGTTTCGATTTCGCCTGTTGTTAAAAACGTAATGAGACCGAGAATGTCGAATGATGTTTTTGCTAGGCGTTGTAAACCTGTTTCTTTTAGTCCGAGACTTTCCAAAAACGGACCGCGTTCTTCTTGAGGGAGTTGTGCGATCTCTTCTTCTAGACGTGCACAGATCGGTACAACGAGGTTGCCTTCGGCTGCAGCGTATTCACGAACACGTTGGACATGTTTATTGTTCATATCAGGAAGATCGTCCTCAGCAACGTTAGCAACGTACAGAATGCGTTTTTTGGTGAGGAGAGGATAAGGCTTAAGTAGCTCTTGTTCTTCTGCAGTGAGTTCCATTGAGCGTACTTGCTTGCCGGCGTCAAGGTGGGTGCGTATGCGGATCAAAAGGTCTACAGTAGGTTGTAGGTCTTTTTTCAGCTTAGCTTGTTTTTCTAGGCGACCAAGAGAATTTTCGATCATTTGTAGGTCAGCAAGAGCCAGTTCGGTATTGATTACTTCAATGTCTTCGATAGGATCTACTTGACCCGCAACGTGAATGATATCGGAAGAATCAAAGCAGCGCACGACATGTACGATCGCATCACATTCTCGGATATTTGCTAAGAACTTATTACCTAAGCCTTCACCTTGGGAAGCGCCTTTAACCAGACCGGCGATATCCACAAACTCTGTTGCCGCGTAAATGATGCGATTACTGCCTGACATTTTGGAAAGAACCGGGAGTCGGGAATCGAATACTTCAACGATGCCAATATTGGGGTCGATGGTGCAGAAGGGATAGTTAGATGCTGGAGCAGCATTAGAGGTAAGGGCATTAAAAAGAGTAGATTTTCCGACGTTGGGTAAGCCAACAATCCCACATGATAAACGAGCCATAAATCCTCAATTGATAATTTGCGAATGGAACTAGTATAGAGAATCGAAGAGATAAGGGAAAGGTAGATGTTCACGAGTCTAGGTTGCGGTATTATGTGGAAAAAAACGGCGAGATCTGGTACAATTTATTTACCCCTGATTGCGACCTTATAATGGGGCAGATTCGAGTTCTTTTCCTCTAGGAGCTCGCAAAAATAAGGAGGTAATATTGTCTAATATTATCTCCTTATTTTCGCTGGCGCTGGTGCGAGCTCCTAGAGAGAGAAAATAATCTCGAATATGCCTCATTAGAAGTTCGCAATCAGGGGTTTAACCCATGAGGGAGGCCACTATGTCCGAACATGTTAAGTACTTGAATGATGAGAATTTCGAAGCAACAATAAAGAAGGGCGTAACGTTAGTAGACTTTTACGCAGATTGGTGTGGTCCTTGCCGTAGAATTGCTCCTGTGATTGAAGAGCTAGCTGCAGAATTAAATGGCAAAGCAGTCATCGCAAAATTGGATGTTGAGCAAGCTCAGAAGACAACAGCGACATTTCAAGTGACGTCGATTCCAACGATTATCCTTTTCAAGGATGGTCAGGAAGTGAAGCGCATTGTCGGTCTTGCTGACAAAGAGAGCCTCAAAAAACTGATTCTTTCAGCCTAAGGGGACTCTGTCCCCTTAGAACCCCTGCCAAAGGGTATGAACCCTCTGGACTCCCATTGTAGTGAGGTATCTAAAGAACAGCCTTTCAGGTACCTCAAATCGAAAAAAACTTCTTAGTTATACCAGGCCGTCCTCGGCCTGAATGTAACCAGGGCGTCCCGCCCTGCAAAAAAAACTTTCAGATGCTTCAATTAAGAAACGATAGAACTTTTCCTATATGGAGTGCGGTGGCTTGCCACCGCTTTCACAGGGTTCGGCTTGCCGAACCCATCTAAGAATACTTGTAACAACTTGCAACATATTTTCTCGGTAACATCGGCAAGCCGATGTTTATGAAAGCGGTGGCAAGCCACCGCACTCCATATAGAACATAAGTATTTAAGTTTTTTTATGTTTAAGCGTTTTAGATTGCCACGTTACCAAACAAAACCCTGCTGCCGTTTGGCTTCGTAGGTAGCGATACCTACAGACGTAGCTAAATTGAGACAGCGCACCCCACCACGCATTGGAAGTGTCACACAGCGATCTATCCACTTCTCCGTAATTTCTGGAGGCAGTCCAGACGTTTCTGATCCGAAAATCAACAAATCATCTTTTCCATATTGATGCTCGGTATATAACGTTTTAGCTTTGCTGGAAAACAGATGAACCGAACTTGGCGCCACATCCTTCAGAAGCATTTCCAGATTGGGAACCACTTGAACATTAACGCCTTCCCAGTAATCTAGGCCAGCACGTTTCAGCCAGCGGTCGCTGATACTAAAACCAAGTGGTTCGACTAAAACAAGGTCGCAGCCAGTCACAGCACATGTGCGAACGATGTTGCCGGTATTTTGGGGAATTTGTGGTTGAAAGAGGATAATTTTCATGAGTTGTAAAAAGGACACAGGTCAGGAGGACCTGTGTCGTTAGAATAGCTTAAGAGGCTTTTTTGTGATGTTTATGAGTAGAAGGCTCTTCATTGAGATCTTCATCATCGTTAATTTCATCGTCTTCATCAGACATCGATAGATCTAGTTCTTCGTTCTCTAAATCATCTGCGCCCGCTGCACCGTCATTAGCTGTATTAGCTTTGATCACTTCGATATCGAAGATCAGCATTGCATTTGGAGGAAGGTGTCCAGTTGTGCCGTAGCCTTGGTCTGGGTGAACAAACAGTCTGCGCTGTTCGCCTTCTTTCATGCCCAAGATCCCTTTGCTAAATCCAGGAATTGTTTGATCTAGAGGAATTGTGATCGCGCCGCCGACTTCATCAGAGCTGCCGAAAGATGTGCCATCTAGGAATTTACCTGAGTATTTAATTTGTGGAGCAAAGTGTTCCATCACAACAGCACCTTGACCATCTTTTAGGATGATGTATTGCAGCTTGTTGGGTTCAACTTCCACCACTTTGTCGGCCTTTGCATTTTTGGTCATGAACTCATTAGCGGCTTTGAGGTTGGTGGAAGAGAGTTGGCTGTAGGCTTGTTCCTGCATCTTAGTCATCATCTCTTCGTATTCTTTGTCGCTCATTGGAGCTGGTTTGCCAACGTAGCCATTGCGCATTCCTGTGATGATGCTTTCTAGGTCGAAGTTTACTCCTGGAGCCTTTAAATTACGACCAATGAAGTGACCAAACGCTTCGGATAACTTGAGCACGTCTGGTTGTGAAATGGTTTCACTAGATGCAGCTGCGCTGGCTTTTGGAGCTTCTGTGGCAGGTGATTGAGGTTTGCTTTTGTTTGCATCTTTAGAGCTTTCTTGTGCGCAGGCAAAGCCACAAATGAGTAGTGTTGCGATGCCAGTAAGGGAAAAGAGTCGCTTATTTCTCAACATAAAGTCTCCTGTTTAAGTAAAAATCAATAAATCGATCATAGCGAGCGATGAGAATTATGTCTAAGACAAAATATTTAGTGAAGCAATTGCAAAAGTTGTTCTTTTCCGTGCCCCGTGCCCGATTTGCATAACTAGGCCGCTAGGCCTGAAAGTAACCAGGGCGTCCCGCCCTGCAAAAAGCTCGATTACCTTGTTTTGCTGTACCATTTTCCGATTTATTCTTTATAATATGCTCGCTTATAGTAGACATGTTTCATGACAATTGCATTGGAATCGTATGACCTCAAAAACTCTGATTTTACAGATCCTTCAAGAGGAAGATCTTCCAGGAATTATTAGTACATTCAATTTTCCATGGACATCGCTTCAGGCGACCCAAGAAAAGTGGGAACGTTATTATGCGGAACAGCAAAGAAGTATCCGCATAGTTTATCTTGTGAAAATTCAAAACCAATGTGTTGGTTATGGCAACTTATTGTGGATTTCAGAATATCCCGGTTTTAAGGAGGGCAATATTCCTGAAATCAATGATGTGTGGATTTTAGATGCACATCGAGGAAATGGATTTGGCACGAAGTTGATTCAACATCTGGAGGGCATTGCACGTCAACATAATCACAAGCAGATTGGTATTGGTGTGGGGCTCTACAAAGATTATGGGTCCGCTCAGAAATTGTATGTTCAGATGGGATACGTGCCAGATAAAAATGGCGTGACATATAAGTGTCAACCTGTTGTTCCTGGGGATTCTTATCCAGTAGATGACGATCTCATTATTTGGCTTAAAAAGGACTTATCTACGAAATGAATAATTTAATTTACAGTACTTCTTTTGCATTTTTTCTTTTTACTACACATATTTCTGCAATAATCAGTGAAGAAGTTGATTTAAAAATTAACGAACAAGAAATAGATCAGAAAGGAGTAAGGCTTAGTGATGAAGACGCTAAAAAGCCTCTTAAGACTGCTTCCCACAAAATTGTAAGGCGCGCAGCATTCGATATTGGTTCAGGGCAAATTAAGATGCAGGTATCCGATGTCGATCTGACAGCAAACAAAATTATAAAAGTATTGTTTACGGATACTGCTTATGTTGGATTAAGGGAAAATTTGGTGAAAAGCTTAGACGGAAGATTGAGTTCTGACGTTCAAAATAAAACAGTTGAGGCAATCTCAGAATTAATGAAAAAAGCCGCTCCTTTTCATCCAGAAGCTTATCATGCTATTGCTACAGAGGCTCTTCGCCTCGCAAAAAACGCTGATACATTGGTGGAAAGAATCAAAAATGAGACGGGAATGTCCGTGACTATTGTCTCACAAGAAGAAGAAGGGATTTTAGGGTTTATCAGCGCTGTGAACGAAGTAGATGTTGATCCCGAGAAAGTGGTCTCTTGGGATTTTGGAGGAGGAAGTTTTCAGATCACAACAAAATGTGGTGATCATTACTCAGTATATTGGGGAAGGCTTGGAAAAACTCCCATGAAAAATATTTTGTTAAAAATACAAGGAAAAGATGAGGATCCGACATCTAGCCCTAATCCCATTTCAAAATCACAAGCGACTCAGGCTATCCAATTCATCAAAGATACGATCAATAATGTTCCTATAGAGATTCGTCAAAAATTGAAACATCCGGATGTTGTTGTATTAGGCGTTGGAATTAACCCTATATGGGGGATGCAGAATAGTACACACTTTGATAGCAACCGAGTCTTAAAAGAACTTGATTGCCGATTGAATCTCGATGATGCAGCGATAAGGTTAAAAGATTCCATTCCTGCTGACCGAAAGGAAGCATTTCCTTATGTTGTTTCAAATCTTATTCTATCTTACGGAGTGATGGAAGCTTTAGATATTACCCGTGTCCACTATGTGGGAACACAAGGCGCAAATGCAGTAGGAGCATTGCTCTCGCCAAAATATTGGGTGGGCTGTGAAATAAATCAAAAACATTATTTGGAATAAATTAGCAGCAAACAGTAAAATTTGGCTGTTTTTTTCAAAATCCCAAAATTTATCCATCTGTTTTTTCTAAAATCATAAAATTTATCCCCATGTTTTTTCTAAAAAAGCTTGATTTATCCCCATGTTTTCTCTAAGATAAGATTAAAAGAAGGCAAATATGAGAAGAGATCATCTAGAGTTTTTGAGAAATTGGCGTAAGGACCCCATTCGTGTTCCTTTATTGATTAGAGGAGTTCGCCAAGTAGGGAAATCGTGGCTAGTGAGCCAATTTGGAAAGGAATTTTTTTCCTATATCGAGATAAATTTTGAAAAAGACAAAAGAGTACACGCTCTTTTTCCTTCTCATATTTCACTTGAAAAAACGCTAGAACAACTGCAGGTGTATACACAAAAAAAAATTATTCCAGGCAAAACTCTTCTGTTTCTGGATGAGATCCAGGAGTGCCCCAATGCCATTCGCTATTTACGCTATTTTAAGGAAGAGATGCCAGACCTTCATGTGATTGCCGCTGGGTCACTCCTCGAATTTACTTTAGAAAAATTAGGAGTAGCTGTGGGAAGAGTTGATTACTTATTCCTATACCCTCTTTCTTTCATGGAATTTTTGACAGCGAATCAGCGTGAGGATCTACGGGAAAATATTGAACATGAAAACATCGATCCTGCTACTCACGCAGTGATTTTGGACTATTTGAAAAATTATATGTGGCTTGGAGGAATGCCAGCTGTAGTTGATACATGGCTTACACACAAAGATTCCTCTTTGTGTCAAAGGATTCAAGATCGAATCATTAAAACTTATATCGATGATTTTCAAAAATACGCCAAAGCCCACCAGGTAGAGCATGTAGGACATGTGTTCTCTTCCATCCCAAAACAGCTTGGAAAGAAATTTAAATACATCAGTGTTGATCCCGACGCCAAAACTTACCCTATTAAACAAGCTCTTCATCTTCTTAATAAAGCAGGCATTACATATCATTGTTTTCACACCGCCGCACAATCGTATCCTCTAGGAGCTGAAGTTGATGAGAAAAAATTTAAAGTTTTCTTCTTTGACATAGGGATTGCCCACAGAATTCTTGGGCTCGACTTAGCTGAATGGGTGACCCATCCATTGGAAATTGAATTATTTGGTTTCAGTGCAGAACAACTGGTGGCACAAGAATTGATTTCCTATTCCGAGCCCTCCCAAAAAGGAGAACTTTATTATTGGCACAACGAATCGGCCACAAGTAATGCCGAAGTGGACTTTATCACTATCCATAATAAAACGATTATCCCTGTTGAAGTAAAATCAAAAATTAAAGGGGGAATGAAAAGTTTAAACGTATTCCTAAGCAAGCATCCAAAAAGCCCTTATGGCATAAAAATTTCAGAAGGGATGTTTGGCAAACACGGCCACCTTCGCGAAATTCCGCTTTACGGAGTATCGATTTTAAAACATTAAGATACTTCTGTTTTTTTATTGCTTTGTTGGATAAGATTTTCAAAAAATTCTGAGAGATAATGTGACCTCTTAGATTAGAAAATTTGATTTATCAAACCATAAACAATATAATATGACTAAATTTGATGTGTTAGTAATCGGGGCGGGAATTAATGGTTTAGCAGCGACATACTATCTTTCCGATCACAAAAACCTTAAAATTGGGCTTGTGGATCAATTTACATTTGGTCATCCTCATGGGAGTTCTCATGGTTTTTCAAGGATCTTTCGAACCACTTATCTAAATCCAGTCTATATAAATTTAGCTAGGCGTGCAGCTTTTCACGAATGGCCTTTCTTAGAAGAGAGGTTAGGATGTAAGTTACTTCATCCAAATAGTCGTTGTATGGATGATCCAGATATAATAGATTCCAAACCAGACGAAGAAAGAATATTGACTCTGGAAAAATTTGTAAAAAAACAATTTGTGGGTCCTTTCATTAAGACTGAAAGAATAGAAACATGTTTTTATACAAGCACTCCCACAGAAGATTTTGTCTTAGATTTTCTACCACAGGATCATCGGATTGTTGTAGGATCTGCTTGCTCCGGTCACGCTTTTAAGTTTGCTCCAGTGATAGGAAAGATTCTATCAGAGCTTGTACTCTATGGAAGAACCACTATTCCTGAATTTGAAGCAAATAGACAACTCTTCACTCTTAAATTTGATGGAAAGTAAGCAATGCGAAAATATGAACATGACTCTTTTCATGTAGGTGTTAAAGCATTAATTTTTGATGCGGAAGGAAGGGTGCTTTTACTTGAAAGAGACCATCCAATTAAAAAGTTATATTGGGATCTTCCTGGAGGACGCCTTCAGAAGGGAGAATCGCTTATGGACACTTTGCTACGCGAGGTCAAGGAAGAAACAGGATTAAACAGTTTTAACGAAGCTTATCATTTTACAACCGCTCTTTCAGATATCCGTATTCCAATTCAAGATGACAGTGTAGGGTTGATTTTTTTCGTTTTTCGCTTGAATCTTTCATCACCTTTTCAACCAATCTTAAGTAATGAACACATAGATTTTGGTTGGTTTACTCCTTTTGAGGCTTCTCAGAAGCTAAAAGAACAATACCCAATTGAATTTATTGAAAAATTAACCCATATACCCTCTTAAAGCAAATTTTCTGATCAATAACACATCTATTGCACATTAACATAACATATGTATACAACGATACTTCTGTCGCCACGTTGTGGCTCCAAAATGACGAGCTTGTTCAGAAGTTTATTCGATCCCAAAATCGATATATTGATTGTTTCAGGATAAAAATTTGCATTCATTTTTCTATCCCCAAATTGACATATTGACGATTTCGGGATCAAAATTTATATTCATTTTTCGATCCCCAAATCGACCTTAAAGAGGGGGGTTATCGAGAAAATAGTTATTGGTAGAGATTCTATTAATAAAATAGTATAATTGGTTATAGGTAGAAGAGCAAAGCAGAAATATTTTTAAAGTGGATGCTTTTATGGATGTGTCAAGAAAAGATCATTTAACAACAACAGAAAAAACATTCACGTTACATCCAGAAGTTTCTCTAACCTCTGTAACTAATGTAGTTGTTAAAGTTCTTACTGAAGAGACCAAGAGCCATGTTGCCAAAAAACCGCCACCCAAATGGGGTGAAGTTGTTGTATTAGTTGGCACTTCAACCGCAGGAAAAACTTCCATCATCTCTGAATTAGTCAAGCAAAAACCTGAGATGATTGAACGCGGAATCGATTCGGCTTGGGTAGGTATTCCATTGAACTATCTGAATAAGCATCATCCGGAGGAAATGGCCTTTTTAGAAAAAGTGATTGAACCGGCAAAAGATGATATTGAAAATTATGGTTACATACTCAGTTATGTAGAAACAGGCCGAGAGCCTAAATTTAAGACAGGGGTTTCCGTCAAAGAAAAAGATCAGTATCAAGAAGTAGTTAAAAAACTTTATGACTCACTATGTAAGGGAATTCCTGGAGATACTCCTGAAAAATACGCCCAAAGTATTATAACTTGTATGATGGATGAAATCATCCTTGAATCTAAGCAAGGGCGTCCTATTGCTTGCGATATTCTTCAAGTCAATGAGGTGGCTCTTGAAACCGTAAAAATTAAGGTCCCTTCTGTTAAATTTGCATTGGTCTACGTTCCCTTTCAAACATTGGCTGAAAGAGTAATTAAAAGGAATAATAAAGCCCTATCGGAGGGCAATTTTGGCGATGCGCGCCCTGGGGTGTTTCCTCTCGAACAATTTACTAAGCTTTTCAGACCAAGGAATGATAGTGATTTGGACAGCGAAATCGTACAAAAATTAACACTCGGCGAGGTAAAACACGCCATTGACACTGTTTTTGAAAACAGTAAAACTTTTTTAAAATCGACCAATCAATCCTTAGACGAACTAGAAAAAAAAACCGTCCATTTAAGGGGCATAATTCTGGAAAGATTTGGCTTTAAAGAAGGCGATGATCCAAATAAAGTAGTAGAGCTCACTCCAAGCTACAAAGGTTATCATATGCTCATTAACACAGCTCGGGGAGATAAGTCTAAATCAGAGGTGGTTCAAGAAGCAGTCAAACAAATTTTGGTTAAGGATTGATTTCGTTAGACAGAATTATTGCATGATTAATATTTTATTTAACTATTTTTAATTACAACAAGAAGAATTTATGGATCCAATTTTAGATGATGAGTTAAAGCAATCGAGACGGATGAAACTATATCAGCAGTATCACCAGTATCAGGACCATTTAGACAAAATTGATAAAACTGATAAGAAAGACACACTCGAGCCAATTGGAGAGATACAGGGAAAGAAAATAAAAAAAATAACCTCTGATAATCCACGAATAGAGAATATATTCAATGGATCTATAAAGAAGATAAGCTAAAGTACCTAGTATTTAATAAATTTGCAGATAGGTTGTTTATGATGGTTTCCAAATATGACATACAACTTTTTATGGATAATACGCCCCAACATTTGATTCTTTATGACTCAGGTGATGGTGAAACTGATGCTATCAGTATCAACGGCAGACATTATGCACTTGCTGAAGAAAATGTACCAACAGCGGTAATTCAGTTATTCCATTCATTACGAGGAAAAACTTTTTCATCCGATGAAGAGTTGTTAAAAAATTTAGAGAGTTCTTTACTGAAGGTGGGAGCTATTGGATTATCCTTTACAAAAGAGATCTATAAGATTACTAAGGTTGGCACAGCTATTTTGCTTAACAAGGAACAATTCGAGTCTGAGAGCGTAGTAAAACTTAAGCATAATGCGTTTATCAATCTTAAGGATTGCGACCCTGCCGATGAAGGAAGCATTGCCAAAGCTGTCAAAACGTCAAACTGTTCGCCTCGAGTCCTTTTTGATGTTGCGGATCAAATAGAAAAGTTAGGAAAAGCTTCACTCGCTAATGCGATACGTCGACAAGTGCGTCCCTTTAATTTGGAATATTCCGTTGAAGGGATCTGCAAACAAGTATCAGCCCATTATTTTAACGATGCTACAGTAAAACAGATTGTGGAGTATCTTTTAGGCAAATTTAAAGAAGGCAAATATGACAAAATCTGGGATGTGGTAGAATTTGCAAAGATTGTAACAAAAGATCTTCAAGAGATTAGTGGAGATGGACATTTTGAGTTGCTTGTTAAAGATAAAACAGTTCAAAAAAAAGAGTCAACACCTAAAGAGGAGGCTAGTGAAATAGCAGCAAAAAGATTAAAAGAGCTTCAAGCAGAAAATTTTGGATTTGGAAAATTGGAAAATTTAGGAGAGGGTGTGTACCTGCTTCAGATTAATTCGATGTCAAATCCGAAAGAAGCTTTTGAAGGACGTTTTCCGGCACTTGAAAAGGCAAAAGGTATCATGGAAGCTCTTAAAAAGGCACAACCAGCAACGGTAATTTTCGATCTCAGAGAAAATTATGGGGGCTCTAATTATATGACGGAGTTGCTGTGTAGCTACTTTAACAAACCAGACATCACTTTAAGTGGTTTTTCTTATAAGACACCTCCAACAGATCAAGAAAAGAACGTTTTTCCCACGGAACCTTGTAAAACCTGGGGAGAAGATGTGTTGCCTCAAGAAGAAAGAATGCTCGATACACCGCTTTATCTTTTGACTAGTAATCGCACATTTTCTGCAGCTGAAGATTTAATTTTTCACTTGAAGGGGCTTGAACGAGCAACGGTTGTAGGAGAGACAACAGGGGGAGGGTCAAACATTACAAAACTGTTTGATGTGGGAGAAGATTTTCACATTGGTATTCCTATCGGATCACTTGTGCTGCCTTATGGAGAAAATTGGGATGGTTCTGGCGTTGAACCCCATGTTCACGTCCAAGCAGAAAAAGCTCAGGAAAAAGCTGTGTCCCTAATTGCGTTACGAAAGCGCTAACAAGCTATCCTGGATTAACTTTTGGAATAAATTTTTCTGAGTCTGTTTTCCTTCCAAAGGTTATGCTTTTTCTAAAATCCTAAAATTTAGCCCCATGTTTTTTCTAATTGCCTCTTGATGAGGCCTTTTAGGATAAGTAGGCGTCTCGGTCTGATCTTTTTTTGCAGTGCGGAACGCCCTGGTTACCTTCAGGCCTGACGGCCTGGCTACAACCTCATTGCGAGAAATCTCTATTAACAATCAATTACAAAAGGTGCTTTATCCCTTCTTACACCTACAAAGAGAGTGACTCCTCTAGCCTGCCTAGATGGGAGAATCAGCAATGAAACCCAACAGTTATTGTTTTTGAGATAAGCTTGTTAAGAAAACAACGTTTTCTTAACAAGCTTATCTACATATGAAACGATAGCTGCTTGGACATCATGTTGCAGAAACTCCACATCAAAGGGAGTCAAGAGGGGCCATGCCCCTTTTGCAGGGGGGTAAAGGGGGGACAGAGTCCCCCCTTTTTAATTTTAGTCGATTGTTAAGGAGAGTTCGCGTAGTTGGGGATGGCTGACGGGGGAGGGGCATTCGAGCATGAGGTCGCTGCCTTTTTGGGTTTTGGGGAAGGCGACGACGTCGCGGATGCTTTCGGTGTTGCTGAGGATCATGAGGATGCGGTCGAGGCCGAGGGCTAGGCCGAGGTGTGGGGGTGTGCCGTAGCTGAGGGCGTCGAGGAAGAAGCCGAATTTGGTTTGGAGGTCTTCTTGGGAGAAGTTGAGGGTTTGGAAGATTTTCTTTTGGAGGTCGCTGTTGTGGATACGTTGGGAGCCGCCACCGATTTCGTAGCCGTTGAGGACGATATCGTAGCCTGATGAGCGCATTTTGAGCGGTTCGGAGTCTATGAGATGTAGGTCATCGAAGTTTGGCGAGGTGAAGGGATGGTGTTCGCTTTCGAGACGTTTTTCTTGGGCGTTCCAGTTGAAGAGGGGGAAGTCGGTGACCCAGAGGAATTCGTATTGATTTTTGGGGATGATGTTGCGATCGCGGGCGATTTTGCGGCGGAGGTGATCGAGGGCTTGGTTGGCCTTTGGAGTGTGTTCAGCGACCATGAAGATTAGGTCGCCGTCATCGACTTGGAGACGTTCCATCAGTTGCTGTTGCTGCCCTGGAGGAAAGAATTTGACGATGTTGGAGGTTAGGGCACCATCTTGTTTTTTCATCCAGGCGAGACCTTGGACATCGAAGCGGCTGACAAAGGCAGTGTAGTCTTCGATCGCTTTGCGAGAGAGGTCTGCGCCCCCTTTCACACATATGCCCTTTACAGTGCCCCCTTGACCTAGTTGATCGAGGAAGACAGAAAATGAGGATTGCTGGGCGATGTCGTTGAGGACATGTAGTTGCATGCCGAAGCGTAGGTCGGGACGATCTGTGCCGTAGTGTTCTAGGCAGTAGGCGTGTGTGAGACGTCTGAAAGGGGTTGGTATTTCGATGTGGAGGCACTTTTTGAAGATTGATTTTAGGAGTCCTTCGACGATAGGCATCAGATCGTCTGGGGTGCCGAAGCTCATTTCCATATCGATTTGGGTAAATTCCGGTTGGCGATCGGCGCGTAGATCTTCGTCGCGGAAGCAGGTGGCGATTTGGAAGTAGCGATCCATGCCTGCAACCATGAGCAATTGTTTGAACAGTTGAGGAGATTGTGGTAAGGCATAAAAGCTTCCAGGATAGATTCTAGATGGAACCAAGTAGTCTCTAGCGCCTTCTGGAGTCGATTTTCCTAACACTGGAGTACTAATCTCCAAAAATTGGTGCTGGTCTAGGTAGTGGCGTGTTGCCATCATAGCGGTGTGGCGAAGGATCAGGTTGCGGGCAATTTCGCCGCGACGGATATCGAGGTAGCGGTATTTGAGACGCAGGTCTTCGTGGATATCGATATCTTCGTCGCAGATAGAAAATGGGGGGGTATTGGCTTTTGAGAGCACTTCGATTTCGTTGACCATGATTTCGATTGCGCCAGTAGCTAGCTTGGTGTTGACCATGCCTTCGGAGCGAGGGATGACAGTTCCTTTAATTGAGATCACCCATTCGGAGCGCACTTTTTCGGCGATTTTATGAGCTTCTGGATTGCGTGTCGGGTTGAATACTAATTGGGTTAGGCCGAAGCGGTCGCGTAGGTCGACGAAGATTAGGCCGCCGTGATCGCGGTGACGATGGACCCAGCCGGATAGGGTCACTGAGTGATTGATGTCGGAGGGGCGAAGAGCACCACAGTGATGGGAGCGTCGAAAGTCGAACATAGAGTCTCTGTTATAGTAGGTTTTTGATCGTTTGAGCTGCAGCTTGTAGGTCGTTGACTAAATCACTTGTCGATTTAATGGAATTATTGATCCGCTTAATGAAAAAATCGGCTTCTAGGGGTTGAGTGAAAGGCTTATTAAAATCTTCCCAGATCGATAAAAAGTGATCTGTCGTTGCATCGATATGAAGAATGCGTGTGAGGTGGAAAAGCGGAGCTTTTGTGATTTCACCCGTCGCCATTTCCTTAAGGTTTACTTCACCCGTGCGCATTTCATCATCGCCAACAACAGCGACAAATTTTGCTTTAAGTTGGTCTGCAAGCTGCATTGATTTGCTTAGCTTTTTGTTGCCGAAATCCATTTGAGCAGCGATGCCTGCTTTGCGCAGATCATGCAAAATTGTGAAGCAAGCTTTAGAAGCATCGTCACCCAAAGCAATTAAAAAGAGGATGGGCCCTTCTTTTGCAGGTAGAGGGACATTTTGCTTTAACAATGTCTGGATGATGCGCTCGATGCCAGTTCCAAAACCGATTGTGGGAAGGTCTGGACCCCCAAGTTGTTTCATCAAGCCATCGTAACGGCCTCCGCCCCCAATGCTATTTTGGGCTCCCAATTCCCCAGCTACAATTTCGAATACAGTTTTGTTGTAGTAGTCAAGGCCTCGAACCAGTTTTGGCGATACGGTAAACGGAATATTTAGTTGTTTAAGAAGTATTTGAACAGCTTGAAAGTGGTCAGTCGATTCCGAATTAAGGTAATCTAAAATGGAAGGAGCATTTTCTAAAATTTTGCGATCGTTGGGATCTTTTGAATCGAGAATGCGTAAAGGATTGGTTTCAAAACGCGTTTGGCTATCTGCAGACAATTGTGACAAAAATGAACGTAAGTAGTTTTGTAGGGCGTCGCGATATGCTTTGCGGGAAGCCGCATCGCCAATTGAGTTAATCACTAGTTCTAGATTTGTAAGGCCTAACCGTTGGTATAGCGTGTAGAGAAGGTCGATAAGCTCCACATCTTGTTCTGGAGACCCATTTCCGATCGCTTCGGCACCAAATTGATGGTGTTGACGGTAGCGACCCGCTTGAGAGCGCTCGTAGCGAAACATGGGGGCAATGTAAAACAGCTTATGAATGGATGCAGCTTGAGAGAGTTGATGTTCGATGAAAGCGCGAATAACAGGTGCTGTTCCTTCAGGACGAAGAGACATCGAGCGTTCACCCTTATCTAAAAAGGTGTACATCTCTTTAGAAACGATGTCGGAAGTATCGCCAACACTGCGCTTAAAAAGTTCTGTGCGCTCAAACATCGGAGTGCGAATTTCTTGATAGCCGTAGTCTCGCGCAGTGGTGCGTATAAGTTCTTCGACGTGTTGCCACAAATAAGAGTCGCGCCACTCTTCTTTAGAACAGAAAGGAAGAATATCAAAGACACCTGGAGGAGCATTCATTGTCATAAGAAAATCCTAGTGATTGAGTAGATGTTCATATTCAGTGATATAATAATTTACCGTATTTGGATCTGTGATCCAAGCCGTTTTTAAAATATTTGAAAGAACCGATCGATTATCTTCGGTAAAGACCGTTGAAGAAACTGGAGAGTTAGGGGAAAGGAGAAATTCGTTAATTTTCCGGATCGTTTGGATGCGAAGCTGATTTTGATGGCCCATAAGACGTTTAGGGCTAGGAAATTGCGTTAAATTTAACATCGTTGCAACTTCAGAAACAGCTTGGTTGAGTTGGTCAAATGAAGACACTTGTGAAATTTGCTCGATTTTTGCTCCAATGATATCGGAGTTTTGTTGCAGTTCACCTTTTTCGAGTTCTCTAGATTTCTGCTTGAGATCAGCTTTCGAGATTTTTTCTAGTCCTGCAGCTTTAATAAAGCTGGTGAACTCGCTTAAAGGCATCGCCGCATGTTCCTGATACAATTCTGCCAGTTGAACAACCACTTTGTTGTTGTATTCAGCATCGATCTCGTTATAGCTAGTCACAAGCTGTTGAAATTCTTTGGAAAAATCGGCGACAGCTTCCTGTTTGTGGCGATTGAGCAACGCAATGATGGATTCTGTCACAATAGCTAATGACTGTTGGCGTTTTTTTGCAAGCGTCATTAGTTGGAGCTGTAAAGGATGTGGAGTCGTGTTTTCAACGCGTATAGAAGGTTCAAGTGCCACATCAGATGATTGTAATGAAATATCCTTCAATGGAAAGTTAGATATCGAGGGGATGTCGCTGTCAAAAAGTAAGTGGCTGCTGGAAATTAAGCCTTCAGAATCGAAAGTAAGATAGCCGGACAGGAAAGTTTGACGTGGCGACAAAGCAATCAACGCTTTTTGAAATTGCATCGCCTTTTGAATTCCTAAGGAAGAAAACATCACTAAATCTGGAAATTTAGCCAACTCCTGCAGCTGTTGCTGAAGACGGGTAATTTCTAATCCATTACTATTATTTTGCAGCAATGTCAGCGTCTTTTTAAGCATCGCTTCGCCAAATTGGTAGTAGCGCGGAGCGTTGTAAACGCGATTTTCAGCTCCAGGACGAATGAGGGCAAGCGTTTTAGGTGGAACAAATCCTTTTTTAGTTCCAAAACTAATTAAAGGGATGATTTCGCCTTGTTTTACAGTCTGGAAAATATCTTGTGCACTTGAGCCGTCTAAGGTGCTGTAGTTCACAAGCAGACGATTCAGTGCTTTAATATCGTATACATCTCGAATTTCCATCGCTTGCGAATCCATCACAATTGCTGAATGAGGAATGATCCACTGAAGCAGACTTGGGTTTGGTTGTGCAATCACGACGAAATGTGACAGATCTGGATTCGTGTAAACACGTAAAATATAGGGGCAATTGCGAAACTGCCCTTGATGGTCTATGTTGGCAAAGGAAGAATACTCAGAGGATAGTATGGAGGCTAAATTATTCGTTAAAAATTCCGGGTCCATCCAGTTTTGCTTTTGAGGCTTAATATGATGCACCTGAGCATATGCTAGGGCCATTGCTACATCTGCAACCCCTTCAGCAGCGATGAGACGCTCTTGATTGCTATTTGCGGAAATTTTGTTGTAGGTAATGAACAAACCGATGCATCCAACTACAAAACAGATTCCTAGTACTGCAAAAAGCTGTTTAAAGTACTTAAAGCGTGGTTTGAGAGGCTCCGCACTATCGCGGATGTTTGTGTTGATTAACTCTTCTTCTTGAGCAGGAGTCTTAGACTTATGTTGTCGTGGTTCTGGACGATGTCGCACAGAATGTTCTTTTTTTGGAGTCGGTATAACGGCAGCTGGAGGAGGAACAGGCTGGAATTCGACTGCAGCAGGAGGAATCGCGATTTTTTCAGGTTCTGGTTCCACAACTTGTGGAGTTACTGTCGATGAGGTTGGGGGTTCTTCAATTTCAACTTCTTCCTGAACGATTGGAAGTTGTACCTTTTGCAATAATCCGTCAAAACGAATGATCGTTTCTCGGATTTGGAGCACATCGCCTTGCTTCAACGTTTTTTTGCGGAAAGGGAGACCATTTAAAGAGACAAAAGGATCATTGGCTACATTGACAATCGTAAAGCGTTCTTCGCTTTGAGTAATTGTGACGTGGGTTTCTTCGATTCCTTCGTCCGTAAGAGGGAAATCAACGGCAGGGGGAAACCCTTTGCCTATGGTAATAGACGGCTGATCAAAAATGAGAGAGCGGGGCTGTGTCTCTGGATTTACTGTCAGTTTCAGCATACTATTATCTTAGATATTCACTCATTTTTTGATTAATTCGAAGAAAGCTGAAGTATATAGGTTTTCAGATAAAAGGAAAAGCTCGCAAAAGCAATTAGTCAAAATAATCTGCTTTTCGAAAAATCGCGAGACAGACATGATAGTAATGAAGGACTTAAACTTTAGGGGAGGGTCTGTTGTCACTATTTGCATTTCTGAAACATGCTCCGCACATTCCGGAAATTCCCAACCCTGAAGAGGTTAAGAAAGAGTATACCTATTGGCGTCTCCGCATTATGTACTCGATGTTTATCGGTTACGCGTTCTATTACTTTACCCGAAAAAGCTTTACCTTTGCGATGCCTGGACTTATTCAGGATCTAAATTACGACAAAAGCCAATTAGGTTTGCTTGGAAGCATTTTTGCCATTACGTATGGCATCAGCAAATTTGCAAGTGGTATCATTTCAGACCAATCCAATCCACGCTATTTTATGGCGCTGGGTCTAATGCTAACTGGAGTGTTTAACATCCTATTTGGATTTTCTTCTTCTCTGATGATGTTTGCGCTTTTTTGGGGATTAAATGGATGGTTTCAAGGATTTGGATGGCCCCCATGTGCACGCTTTCTCACACATTGGTATTCTCATTCTGAACGGGGCTCATGGTGGGCAACGTGGAATGTCTCACACAATATCGGTGCCTTTATCATTCCATGGATCGTAGGACTTTGCCTCCATTACTTTGGATGGCGCGCAGCGATGTACGTACCGGGCGTGTTATGTATTCTTGGAGGATTCTTTTTAATCAATCGCTTGCGTGACACACCTCAATCTCTGGGGTTGCCCCCGATCGAAAAGTATCGAAATGACTACGCAGGTCAAACTGCTGCTGAACTAGATGAAAGAGAACTTACCGCTCGCGAACTGGTGATGGGTGTAATAAAAAACAAATACATTTGGATGCTAGCAGTGGCTTACTTTTTTGTGTACATCGTACGCACTGGCATCAACGACTGGACAGCATTGTTTCTTATTGAGAGCAAAGGATATGGTCGCCTAGGTGCCAGTGGGGTTGTGTCCTTATTTGAAGCTGGTGGCTTTTTTGGTAGCTTGTGTGCCGGTTGGGTATCTGATCGTATGTTCCATGCGCGTCGCGGGCCAGTTAATTTAATCTTTGCTGTTGCTCTGCTTATTGCTATGACAGCCTTCTGGCTTGTCCCTGCGGGGTATCCGTGGCTAGACTCAACTTCTATTTTCTGTATCGGTTTTGCAATTTTTGGACCACAAATGCTTATCGGCGTTGCCGCTGCAGAGTTGTCTCATAAAAAAGCTGCTGCTACAGCGACTGGATTAACAGGTTTTGTTGCCTATATGGGTGCTGCGATGGCAGGATATCCTCTAGGTCTTATTATCGATAAAATGGGGTGGTACGGCTTCTTTTTCGCGATGATTGCTTGCTGCGCGCTGTCTGTGCTGTTCCTGGTACCATTGTGGGGCGTGACTAAAGAGTCAATGAATGCAAAGAAACCACCCACTACCGACGGTGCCGAACTCGCTTCCTAGTGAGAAGCACAGAGAGCGAATTCATTCCGTGCCCGTGCCCGTGAGCGTGCCCGTGCCCGATTTGCTAAAGAACAACGTAAAAATGTGATGCTCTTAATTTTTCCGTCTCCCTTACATCATTCTTTGATTTAGGAATCGGGCACGGGCACGGAAAAGGACGATCGGACTTTTGCACTAGGTACTCTTCACACGTTCGAATGATCTGCTACTCGTCAGCAAACTATGAGTCGCCAATACACACAAAATAGCTCCTGCAGCCATCACAGTCGTTGCATTGGTCATGGAATAAAGAAAACTTCCTAAGAAAGGGAAAAAGCATCCCCTTATACCCACTGCAAGCACATTTGTACTGCTGAAAACTGTGCTATCGGAATCTTTAGCAAAAACAACTCCAGACATATGCCAGCTCAGTTCGCTACCCGCTTGCATCACTCCGTAAATGAGATAGGCAACGCATAATAAGTTTAAGTAATACTGTGAAGAAATTAACAGCAGCGGAAAAAGGGCTGCCAAAGCAGTGACAATGCCGCTAAAATAGTAAATGTTTAAGCGACGAAATAACTTAGCCCAAAAAGGTGCTGTGAGGACAAATCCGACTCCCTTAAAAGCAGCAACAGCAATTCCCATTTGAGTAAAAGAGAGCTGAAGAACATCCACAAAAAATGGTGGTAACGCTGGTTGCATCACCATTAAGCCTCCTCCACCCAACATGAAGCCTATTTGGAATCGAGTAAAGTCAGGTCTCTGTACCAATAAATCCCAAGAAAAGCGCATCGGTTGAGTGAGTTGAAATTTAAGAGGTTTTAGGTCTTCCCCTGTCGTCGTGGTGTCTGCAGATAGTGGGATTTGAGCCAGAAAGTAGATAGAACACAATCCCAACAGAGCGGCAAACGGAAAGAGCCAGTTCCATGCGAAGCCATACGTGTCCAACAACACACCTAAGCAAACGGGAACGATGACACTGCCTAGGTACTCGACAATGCTTCCATAAGAAAAGGTGTTTTCGCGTGTGACGGGAGGCATATTGCGTTTAAACAGTTCCATCCAGGTGGGCATGACACCTCTATTTAGCATCATGTAAATTCCGAATGCTAGAATGATTAGCCATGAGGAGGTAATCCAAGGAAAAAACAGGAGAGGGGTGTATTGTAAAACCGCTGCATAGATGATGTTGGAAATCAGTCGATCTTTTTGGCGGTAGATGCGAAGGCTCCAGTAAGGAGCAAACAGGGCTGAAATCGGTTTAAGAGCGATGATAACAGTGATTTGGAAAGGGGTAATATGCATTTCTTTATAGAGGATAACGGCTAGCATAGCCATCAGACTCCAGCAAGGAACGCTGAGTAAGCGCGCCCAAAGAAACGCACTCCTTGTAGATTTAATTAAATGTGTTGACTGATCTTGCATATTTAAATCACTACGTTTTTAAAACGTTGTTAATATTATTAATAGAATATCAGTTCATCAGCAAAAAAATCTCAAAGTCGAAAGAGGATTATCGCGCATTGCATTGATTACGTCTACGATATTTTTCTTGTGAGGAAAAGGTTCGAGATCGTACTTTTTAAGATAGCCAATATTTAGCAAAAGAGGAAAATATGAAAAAAAAGTTAATTTATTTTTGTCTTTTTCAATCTTTATTTCTTTTTGCAGCAAAGTCTAATCCTGATGATAGAATTGACCCATGTATCTACCTTTGTTCACGACTTACAGAAGGTGCTAGACTCTGGAATAATGTCATCACAGAAGAAATAAAAGACTATTTTCAAATTTTTCGCCCTCAAGACATTAATTTAAAAGGGGTAACAGATCATCAATTAGATTGGGTTGCCTATCAAGCCGATTTAAAAGGAATGCAAGGATCAGATTTGTTACTTGTGCTTCCTCCGTATGGTAGAGATTGTGCTTGGGAAATTGGATGGTTTTGTGGTCAAGATCGAGTTGCAATTGCATATGCAGAAAGTAAAGATGATTGGTTGCGTGATGCAATGGTCAAAGGGGGATTGACAGCCATTGTTACGAATAACAAGCTATTGTATGACAATCTGATGGCAGATCCGGCAACGGCAAATAAAAGTTATTTGATTCCCGATAGACAAGACTTAGGGAAAATAATTAGGCAAATCTATGAACAAACCGAGTTCAAAAAATGTAATGGCTGCGAGCATAGGTAGCAAGGCTGTCTTGTCCTGCAAAAAAAAGAAGGTAGCCAGACCGTCCGAGGCTGTGAAAAAATGAAAAACAAAAGAAGTTTTTCTTTTGAAAATTGATTCGAAAAATTTTTTCGAATCAATTTTCAGATAATTTTATTGCACTATCCTATCTTCCAAATACGTTTTCA
>JACDHD010000042.1 GCA_013821265.1 Parachlamydiaceae bacterium
CCCCTACCCCCTGCTTTTAAAACAAAAGAGGTACATGTTATAATAAATACGACATTTCTAAGTTGCAGAACATTACGACATTTCTATTTTGCGCCTACATTCTATTTAATTGTGTTTACTTCTTTTTCACATTTAATTATACTCTCACCCATTAATAACAAATAACCCCTCAGGTCTTATGTCTACAGGTTCAGTAATTCCTCAAGCTATTTTTTATCTTGGATCAAAAGTAACCCCTGATAACGCATTACTGGCTGCAGCAGGAACTGAAAGTTTCTACTACTCCAACGTCAAAGCAAATGCCTTAGATGAAAAAAGCTTTTTTAGAGCTGATAAGGTAGTTAAATGGATTCGCGAAACAGCTGTTGCACACATCAATACCATCCAGACCCTCTTTAACCTAATAAACTTCAGTGCAATCTGCTATCTCGCCTATAAATTAACTGAAGAGATCCAAAAGTACAACTTTACTGCTGTAGTCTGGTTGTCGACCACATTTTTTGAAACTTTTCCTGTCATTATCGTTGCAGGACTTGCTTTTGGTATTGGGGGTTACATCAATCACAGATACAAAAAAAGTCTTCCCCCTGCCGAAGAAAGAACCAATGGACAAGTCACTATTACGGAAGGAATCCATGGAAAGCAAACATTCTCAAGATACCTACACATCACAAAAAGTGTTGTAACATTCACCATGCTCTTTTTTGCAAAAAACCGCTTCGGACTAGTGTTAGGACTTATTGGATCGGGTTATTCATTCTTCAAGAATGAAAACATTAAATGGATAAATTTTTCACGTACGTGGGACATTAATAATGGCACAGTAAGAGATGCTAAAGTGACATATCATATGCTAAAACTTTCTCCATCAGATCCTTCTACGGATGACTGTGCGATCTGTCTGAGCAATGAACCTCAACTGGAAATGGCTTTTTGTACAAGCCATTTGTTCCACACAAACTGCATCGGAATGAATGTTGAAGCAAACTCCCATAAACTCCTTAACAATGCTCGTTTTACAAGAGTGCGAACTGAGACCAATAATAATGGGTCACGGTCAGTTTCATATCATTACGACGTCACTCTTGAAGGCAATAATTTGCCAGCGTGTCCAACTTGTAGAGCAATTCCTCAGCAAAACGGTTGTTCCGTTGAAGTATTTGACTGGGAACACATGAAAACCTATTATACTAAAGCTTCTATCAACAGGGGTCATCCTAGCAAATTTGAATCCTTTTACGCCGCCTACAACGTCTTTCAAGCTAGTTTAACCTATCTCCAAAAATATCCAGAATTAGCCGCAGGAATCTATAAAATCCAAAAACTAATGCTAGTGACTGATGCTATTGGATTGGTCTGGTCAGCAGGACTCCTCATTCAACGCTGTGTTGAGAAATTTTGTCCTGCTGACTCGTCAAGATCGAAAAAATGCCTTTTCGTTTTAGCAGTCATCATCGGTATCGTAGCCACATCAGCCTTGTCCTATTTTGTGATACTACAATTAAACGCCTACCTAAAGTCTGCTGTGATCCTTAAAGACCTCTTACAAAAATTGCCGATTCCTGCTGAATCCTTAAAAGGTGTCTCAGTTGATTGGACAACTCCTTCCTCTTTCCAGATGATCCAAACACTATTCCTAAGTCGCATCATTGTCAGTGTTGCCTTGGCGTGTTTTTCAAAAAATCGTCGAACCAATCTTGTCAGTGCAGTGGCACAGATCTTGGGATTTGCTAACATCTCTAGCTTGCGTTGGATTGGATTTTCTCAAACCCTACAATCCCCTCTAAATGACATTGTGAAAAGTGGCGGTTCCCATACCATATTTCTAGATACCAATAGCATGGAGCGGCTATATATTGATTCAGAGTTTATGGTTAATTCTACTATTGCTGCACAACCCGCTAAATTACAGCCGATGTTGTCATCGATTCAGGATTACATGAGCAAACTCTTAGACAAGAGTCATTGGAATCGTTATTGGAATATTACTCGTAATCAATATGGAATGGAGACAGATCGTGCATTGCGTTATGGCACTACTCTACAAAAGAATGTCTTGCAAGCTGTTGATGGCGCAGCCCCACCTTTTTCGGCCGATGTCTCAATGGTTGCCTACGATAGCTTTTACCAAAAATACGCAATCGTAGAGATCTCTTAGGAATTGGAAATGGACGAAATGAGAGGATTGCATAAGTCAATTGATTGTATTAACTTTCTTTTCATTTTTTACCACCGAGACACAGAGGCACAGAGCAGCACAGAGAGCGAGAGGCTATTTTATGGCTTTGGGCTTATTTGAGGATTGACTTTTCGATCTCTTTTAAAAAAGCTGAGGCTTTTTAAAAAAACAGCCAAGGCGAAATTGTCTGACGACAATTTCGCATTTACATTGCTGCGCAAAAAAGATGTTTTGTTTCAGAAACATCTACAATTCGCTCTCTGTGCTGCTCTGTGCCTCTGTGTCTCGGTGGTAAAAATAGATCGAAGACTTATGCAATTGTCTCAATCAGTCCATGTCCAAACTGTCCATTCTGTCCATCTCGTCCATTTATTTAATTAGGATTCGTCCTTGCTCTTCTGTTTACGTAGCCTTTCGAAGTACTCCTTGCGCTTCTTCAATTCACGCTCAAAACCACGCTCAACTGGCTCATAGAACGTCTGACGCGACATCTCATCTGGAAAGTAATTTTGCCCCGAAAACCCCTCAGGGGTATCGTGATCATACATATAGCCTTTTCCATACCCCATGCTGCGCATCAACCGCGTTGGTGCATTTAAAATAATCGAAGGTGGATTCAAGTGATTCGTCTCCGAAGCTGCTCCCTGAGCTGCCTTAAATGCTGTGTAGATCGCATTGCTCTTTGGAGCCAATGCCAAATACACCACAACCTCCGCCAACGCTAACTCCCCTTCCGGAGATCCCAACATCTCATACGTATCCCGCGCTGCAACGGCCAGCGGCAATGCCTGCGGATCCGCCAATCCAATATCCTCCGCAGCCATTCGGATTAAACGTCGCGCCACAAAAAGTGGCTCTTCGCCACCTCCTAGAATTCGAGCCAGCCAATACAAACTTGCATCGGGATCAGACCCACGCACAGACTTGTGTAGAGCGGATATCATGTTATAGTGTTGATCATTACCTTTGTCAAACAGCGGAGCCCTAGCTTGCAGAACCTTTTCAAGTTCGGCTAAAGAAAGTTCGTGTCCTGCAGGGACTCCTTGAATATTTTCGACGAGATTAAACATGTAGCGCCCATCTCCATGTGCAAGGGCAATGATATAATGACGAGCCTCTTCAGATAGATTTAAAGAGCCCTTTTTCTTTTCAAAACGCTCTAAAAGCTGTTCTAAGGCCAAATTATCTAATGCATTTAGCTTCAAAACGCGAACTCGGGAAAGCAATGCATCGTTTAAATAAAAAGAGGGATTTTCTACTGTAGAACCAACCAAGACCAAACGACCACTTTCTAAAAAGGGCAAAAAGGCATCCTGCTGTGCCTTGTTGAAACGATGGATCTCATCCACAAACAAAAGAATTGATGTCCCAAAAATAGGTTGCTCTTCAGGTTCTTTGAGAATTTTCTTAAGATCTGCAATCCCACTAAAGATGGCGCTAATGGTTTCAAACCGCATGGAAAAGGCTTTTGCATACAAGCGTGCAATCGATGTCTTTCCACTGCCTGGAGGCCCCCACAAAATGATGGAAAGCGGTTTTCCCGTTCTGATGACAGATGTAATAAAACCTTCTGGACCCAATAAATGATCCTGTCCCACAACTTCACTTAATGCTTTAGGTCGTAGCTGTTCAGCTAAAGGTACTGTCATCTAACGAAAACCTTTTACAATTCGTGCAGGATCTCTATTATGTGATTTTGAACAAATCACTATAAAAACACATTAACCCTCTAAAGCGAATCATGACATCTAAAGTAATTATTTTCATTGTTTTATCTTTATCTGTTGCCCTGCATCCATCTCTTACTGCACTGCAGGATGCTACGTATAAAACAGATAAAAAAAAGAAAACTATGCAAGAAAAGCATCCCTACATGTCCAATGTAGAACAAACAAAAATTAAACCCTACCTACTTCCTACAAAACACCCGATCTACAACACACTCCAGAGCATTTTTACAGTCCAACGCGCAACATTGAATTCCGAGACCTTAGCTTCTGCAGGGTTTAACAATCGCTTTACACAGCCGCGCAGCTTTATCCGCGTCGTCAGTCACCCCGCCACACCTGGATACCTCTTTAAACTCTACCTCGATTCTGAAACACGCATCAAGAAAAATACACCCGGATGGCAATGGCTGGTCAATCGAGCAAAAAACGCAACAATCATTCAAAGCATTATCACAAGAAAAAAAATTAAACACTTTGTCGTAGCAAAGAAGTGGATTTACCAGCTCCCTACTTATCCTTTACCTCCTCTAAATGATCCTAATTACACTCCGAAAGGTGAAATCTTAGTTGTCGAGGACATGAATCTCGTTTCCAAAGAGGAGAATGCCCACGCTTGGAAAACAGTCATCACGAAAGAACACCTAGATGAATTTTATAAGATTATTAGCAGCGCCGGAGGCTCCAGCTATCGCATCGATAACGTCGCCTACACCAAAAGTGGCAAATTTGCTTTTATCGATACAGAATATACCAATAGGACTGTAGACCGCGTCTCCATAACCAAGTACTTGTCTCCCAAGATGGCAAACTATTGGACTAAGAGAACTCTGTTTCCTTAGAACTCCCTTTATTGTGTGGGTTTCTTAAGACCATCGTCTCCTTAAACTCAAGACTAAGAAAAGCTTAAACCTTTTTATGTTCTTTTTGGAGTGCTGTGGCTTGCCACAGCTTTCATAAACATCGGCTTGCCGATGTCTCTTCGAAAATGTGTTACAACAGGAGTCTTTGTCGATAAGGTAGCCAGGCCGTCCGAGGTTGTGAAAAAATTAGAGATTAGATCAAAGAAAGTAGCCAGACCGTCCCGGTCTGGTAAAAAAAAAGACAGCCAGACCGAGACGGTCTGGCTACTTAAAATTCATTGATTTAGTTGTTTTTGCTATTGTTCCAGTTCGAATCGCCAATTTTTTCACAGCCTCTCCCGGCCTGGTAAAAAAAAGGACGACCAGACCGGGACGGTCTGGCTACCTTATTGTCGAGGCCTGTAGATGTGTCCAACTGTAAAGCCTTGCCACAGCTTTCATAAACATCGGCTTGCCGATGTCTCTTCGAAAATGTGTTACAATGGATTGTGAATATTCTTGTTTTCACTTGGTAGTCTCAGGTAATACAAAGATATTATGCCTGAAATACAAATCATCTTCATTTTAATCTTTGTTGCCATCCTCCTAGTCGGATTGGCTCAAAAAATTCGTATTCCCTACCCTGTAGCTCTAGTATTTGGAGGCGCCTCAATCGGATTTATTCCAGGACTACCCCTCATTACGCTCAATTTTAACCTCCTTCTTTTCATGGTACTACCCCCAATCCTATACTATGCTGCCTTCGATATCGCCTTTCGCGAGTTTCAACAAAATTGGAAAAACATCTTCTCGCTCGCCCTAGGACTTGTCCTCCTAACCACAGTCGTCGTTGCCTGCCTCTTCCATTGGATGTTTCCACAGTTTCCGTGGGCCCTTGCCTTCGTATTTGGAGCCATCGTATCCCCTCCAGACGCTATTACTGTGACAACCCTATTCAAACGCTTCTCCATTCGATCACGCCTCGTAACCCTCCTTGAAGGCGAAAGCCTTGTCAATGATGCCACAGCTATCGTTTTATACAACATTGCCATTACAGCACTAATTTCAGGCCATTTTTCCTTAGTGCATGGAAGCATTGAATTCCTCCAGGTTGCACTAGGAGGCATTTTGGTAGGAGGTGTATTAGGTTTCGCGTTTCAAACATTTTCTAAAAATCACCTTGAGCCTGTTCTTGGGGTCGTTTTTTCCTTCGTCATCCCCTACGTTACCTATATTGTAGCTACCTTCTTGGGAGTCTCCGGAGTCCTCGCCGTCGTCGTAAACGGCTTAATCGGATCTCGCATTTTATTGACGCACCACTCCTCTCTCAGACGCGTGATAGGCTATGCCACATGGGATATCTTTATCATTCTATTGAACGCTTTTGTCTTCATTTTGATAGGCCTGCAGCTTAGGACGATCGCTCAAACCATGACGTTAGCACAAATGATCACGTATTCTGGCTACGCGCTGCTTGTTGCGTTGGTGATGCTTGCAGTACGTGTCATTTGGGTGTACTCACAAATCGCTCTTTCGCGCTTAACCACACGGCAAAAAGGAAAGCCTCTTATTTCCCTTGCTCAGCATCTACGCAACGGTGTGTTAATTGCATGGTCTGGGATGCGAGGCATTGTTTCCTTAGCGATCGCTCTGGCTCTGCCAATAACGATGCCGGATGGAACACTTGTGGCAGGACGCAATGAAGTGATTTTTATGACATTTGTGGTTATTTTGTTGACCCTAGTGATCCCTGGACTCACCCTCCCAGCACTGGTCAAATGGTTAAAAATTCAAAATACTGTACAGGGTTATGACGAAACAAGCATTCGAGTTGAACTTGCAAAGGTAGCCGACGAAAAGCTGCGTCACTTGCTGTATGCAAAAAGCATCACGCATCCCGAATTTGATTTTCTTAGGAAATATTTTTCATCGCAGCACAGCATTTTGGTGATGGCGCATTCACATGAGCACAAGTTACCCGGTTCTGAACGCGCACGATTAAAGATCCTCCACGCACAGCGCAAAAGACTTATTGAGATGTGGGAAGTACAGGAAATTGATGATAAGTTACTGATTCACCTTGAAAACGAGCTAGATTTGATTGAGGTGCATACCGCCCGTGCCGAACTGAAGTAGGCACAGAAAAGAGAGACCTTTACCACAGAGACACAGAGGCACGAATTTCCCGTGCCCGTGCCCGATTCCTAAAAAGTTGAAATGAGAAATAGGAGATAAGGATCAAAGAACAACTCTGGTTTGCTCTATTTTTTAGCAAATCGGGCACGGGCACGCTCACGGGCACGGGCACGGGAATTCGCGCCTCTGTGTCTCTGTGGTAAAAAACAAAACGAACACTATTGGACACGGACACGGAAGGACTTTTGCAATCAACCCTGAACGACTTGAGGATTGCCTTGCCCCTTACCATCAGTACTAGAGAAGCCTCGTGTTAAACCTCATGCTTGCTAGTACTGCCTGCCCTCGTGCGTACTCTGCCTGTACTCCATCTGCAAGAGCCTTTTTGGCTTGTTCGAGTTTTGCCTTGGCTTCTGCTATTTCCGCAAGACGCTTTTTAGTGCTCACATCATTTTGAACGCTTAGCATAATGGTAGGATTTAGAAGTGTTAAAACGGTCTCGCTGAATATGGCCAAATCACAAGATTGCTTCAAAGCGATAAATGCCAGCGTGTTGATTGTCGGGATTTTTCCTAAAAACAGTAATGACAGACCTGCTGCAGCCACTCCAATAATTCCATCCGCTACTTGGGCTATCACCACAATAATTCCAGCCAATGCCACGAGTGGACGAGAAATCAGATGGCGTACCAATAAATCAGGACTGTGAGTTCTCCTAAGAGCTTTAATCTGTAGATCAATTGCATGACTGCTAAGGAATCCTCTTCCCTCCGAAATGGAACAGACAAACTTTCCATCACTGTGAAATTTTGCACTCGGATTAAGCGCCCATAACAAGTGCAAATAAGGAATAGCTAAAAGTGATTTGCTCGCGCGTAAATGTGTTAAGCTGCGCTTGGCAAAATTCACACTCAGTCCTAGTGTGGCCAGTGACGCTACAGTTGACACCGCCCCTACCCCCACATCCCAAACGATCGTGAGAAGAAAAATAGGAATCACAATGAGATGGATTACACGCGCAACAACATAATGCTTAAAGAAAGACTTATCGTTATTCTCATCTGTAAACCACCCTGAGATGCGTTCATACTCCTGAACACTAGAGTAATTAGGACGTATAAATGTGGCGTTTGCTCTCAGATCAAATATCGCTCTATCTGTTAGTGTGAAAAGATTGTCACCTACAGCTGGTTTATCCTTTCCGTAAAGAGGTCGATTAATTTGCCTCTCAGTGATCGAAGTTAGACTCTCCGCATCAAACACATCATTTGAAGGAGTCACAAAAAGGATTGCCATCTTACTAAGTAATTTGAACGAATTGCAAAATCCCCTGAGAGCAACTAATGCCGTGGTGTTTAGCGTAGATATTTTGCCACATGCTACTAGAGACAACCCTGCGCACGTAATCCCTAGGATGCCATCTGCTACGGATGTAATCAACGTAATCGTTGCAGTCAATACAATGTGTGAACGAGAAACAACATGGCGCACAAACCACTGGTCTGATTGGCACAGCTGTTTTGCAACTTTAAACTCTTCCCAGGCCCGGTTACTAAAAAATCCCTCACCGTTGCCATACGTAATCAAGGCATTCTCTTCAACATTTAGTTGTGCACTGGGATTGAAAGCCCATAATAAATGTAGATAGGGTACGGACAAAATTTTATTACCATGTAAATATCTATTGCTGGTTGTACTCAAAACGGAAAACGTTCTTAAAGTCGCTAAATCCAGCAAACTGATTCCAACTCCCACAACAGTGTCCAAAGTATATGTCACCATGAAAATGGGAATTGCAACTAGATGGATAAGTCTTCCTACAACATAGTACTTAAAAAAAGGAACATAATCTGTTTCTTCAGAACGAAACCAAGTACAAGTTAATGTTTCCCACTTTACAGCTGGTGGACTTAACATCTCTAGGTACTCACCTTCAGGAGGTAGATATGTAAGAAAACGATCGAGTCGTTCTTCAATAGGTAGTGACAACCCTCTTGAAACAACATCAGAACAAAAATTCATAAAAAAACGCTCCCTCTTGCCTAAACATCTATTAAAGTTGCCATCTCGCTTCTTGAAGCTTGCCTGTTTGAAGTTAGAGGCTCTTCTCTTTCCTCTTCAACATCCTGATCATCATCGCTTTCTTCTACCTCGTACCCTTTTGCCTTTCGTTCCATCGTAGCTGATCTTGTTCTATCGTCTTTACGTATTCTGAGTACATGTTCTTCAAACTTGATATCTAACTCAACGGAAGGATTCACAAGCGGTAATAGTGTCTCAGGTATAATGTCAAGCCCACACGACTCCCTCAAAGCGATAAATGCCAGGGTGTTGATCACTGGAAAGTATCCAAAGGTGATAAAAGCAAAACACGCTGCGACGGTGCCTAACGCTCCATCCGCTACGTGAGCAATCAGAGTAATGATTCCTGCCAATGCTACTAGTGGACGCGAGATTAAGTGACGTACAACAAAATAATCTGAATCTGTCTTCTTTAAAGCACTAACCTGTAGCTTGTTCGCATAACTACTGAATATCCCCTTTCTTGATAAAGAAAATATAAAATCTGTGTCTTCGTAAAATTTCGCACTAGGATTAATAGCTCCTAACAGATGTAGGAAGGGCATCGCTAAAAGTGATTGACTCGATTTTAAATGGATAAAGCTGCGCTCAACTAAACTTGGAACCAGTCCTAATGTGGCCACTGATACTGCAGTTGCTACAACACCTACTCCCACATCCCACATGAGTGTCAGCGCAAAGATAGGAATGACAACGATATGCATTAAGCGCGCCACAAGATGGTGCTTTAGAAAAGGAGTTTCATCGTTGTTATTTCTAAACCAACCAAATACGCGTTCATGCCGTTCCAGCGGAGAAACATAAGCTGGGCTTTTAAATGTCTTTTTCGCCTCCAGTCTCAACTCTTTTCGATTATATTTATTGGGTTTAGTCTGCTGCACACTAAGAGCTAGGTTTATTTTCCCCTCTACAGTCGATGTGAGGCTCATTGCGTTATCAAAATCTCGATCTGAAGGTTGTAAAAGACGAACACCCAATTTATACAGTTCTCTTAAATCTAAAAAGCCCTTCAAAGCAGTAAATGCAATGGTATTGACTTTTGGAATCATTCCAAAAGAGAATAGAGATAACCCTGCGCACGCAACACCCAGAATGCCATCAGCAACCTGTGCAACCACTGTAATTGCCGCGGCCAGCACAACCAGGGGCCGAGAGATCACATGGCGGACAAAAACATTTTCCGACTCACACCTTTTTTCTAAAGCATCCTCTGCAGCCAGAAGGACAAATGCGCTAAAGATACCGCTGAACTCATTCTTAAAAGAAAAAAGCCTTCCGTCCCTGTGAATCATTTTTGCACTAGGATTCACTGTCCATAATAAATGCAAATAAGGATGAGCTAAAATTGACTGACTTGCCTCTAGATGTTTGATGCTTCGATCATTTAAACTTTCGTACATCCCTAACGTTGCTAATGATGCTACTGTCGTTAACGCTCCAATCGCCATGTCCCAGGCTGTTGTCACCATAAAGATAGGAATGACAGCTAAATGGATGACGCGCGCCACAACATGATGTTTGAAAAGATGACTACACGAAGACTCTGGATCAAAATCACCTACAAACCAACCAGAAATGTACTCGCCCTCAATCATTTTGGTGCGACGAGGACGCATCAAGGACTCTTCTCTTGCCGAATTTCTAACGTTGCTTGGGATGTCACTGAGAAACGAATTAATGCCTTGCTCAACAGTTGATGTTAGACTCATCGCTTCAAACTCTACACCCTTAGATGGATCCAGTAACCGAATGGCCGCTTCATTAAATCTGCTCAAATTACAGAAAGCATACAGAGCATTTAATGCAATGGTGTTGATTGTCTGTACAGAGCCGAAGGAAATTAACGATAAACCTGCAAATGCTACACCAATGATGCCATCGGCCACCTGTGTAACCACAGTAATGAGTGCAGCCAAAACAAACATAGGCCGCGAAATTACATGGCGCGTAAACCAATGAACAGCTTCACCCTTCTCCCTAGCCGATTCTTCCATCTTAAAAGCAAATTGGCTAAAGATACCGTGGTTATGACTAGAGATACATGACGTTCTGTCCATTTTTATTTGTGAATCTGGATTTAACGCCAAAAGCAAATGCACAAAAGGATAGGCGATCAGCTTTGAACTAGAACCAATACGGTTATCAGCCATCTTGTTCAAATGCTCGAACTGTCTTAAAGTTGCTAGAGCGATAAAACTTATTCCAACTCCAACAACGATATCCACAGCAGTAATTACCAGGAAAATTGGGATCACAACGAGATGAATTGTCCTTGCCAAAACATAGTTTTCGGCACAATCAATCTTATGGGTTTTTACGTCTCGAAACCAGTTGCAGAATTGTTCTGCATATATGGTTGAGCCTTCCTTGTTCCTTTTTTCATTGGTTAGGTGATCAAATAAAAATTTTGAGGAGCCTTTGCTAAGGGTGTGATTTAACCTCTCATTGAAGGCTACCGTAAAACCTTTTGACACAATATCTGAACAACAATCCATAGAAAACGCTCCCAATTTTTTTATAGCATACATCTTCCAATTTTTTTTGCGCACTCCTTTTCCCTGCCCCTTGTAGACTGATTGAGACAATTGCCTAAGTCCCATCGTCCTTTTCCGTGCCCGTGCCCGTGAGCGTGCCCGTGCCCGATTCGCTAAAAAAAATGACCTAAAACGTATAAATACTACAATTTTACGTAGCTCTTTAGCAAGCCGGGCACGGGCACGCTCACGGGCACGGGCACGGAAGGGCAGCAGCTAGGAATACGACAGCTTTTTTTTGACTTATGCAATTGTCTCAATTCGTCCAATTAGTTCAATCAGTCCACTGGGGCACGGGCAGGACAGAGTCCCCTTAACCAGCAGCTCTGCAAATGGTCATTCACTAAACCCACTGCCTGCATATACGCATACATAATGGTCGGTCCAACAAATGTCATGCCGCGTTTTTTTAAATCTTTCGAAAGCGCTGTGCTTTCTGGTGTAGCCACAGGCAATTCTTTCAGATGCTTACAGTTACTAACAATCGGTTTGCCTTTTACAAAGGGCCACAGGTACTTGTCAAAAGAGCCAAACTCTTTCTGAATTTGCAAAAATACCTGTGCATTTTGTCGCGTCGCATAAATTTTTAGTCGATTGCGAATGATGGTTTCATCTTCTCTTAACGCTTCTAATTCTTGATCACTCATGCGCGCCACTTTAGTGGGATCAAAGCGATGAAATGCCTTTCTGTATGCCTCACGACGCTTTAGAATAGTTTCCCAGCTTAATCCTGCTTGAGCACCCTCTAGAATCAACATTTCAAACAGGCGCTGATCATCATGTAGAGCGATTCCCCACTCTTTATCGTGATATTCCGCATAAAACTCTTTCCCTTCTTGGCCTCCAAAGCAGCGTACTTTGCCATCTGATCCCTTCACTGTCATTTTGTCCTCACTTTGTAAAAGAACCCAACTTTATAACTGTATTTCGCCATTTCTATCAAATTGAGGCGTTGGCCTGCTTTTTTAGTTGAGGGAGTTTTAAGGGGACAGAGTCCCCTTAAATTTGGAGTGCGGTGGCTTGCCACCGTTTTCATAGGGGGAAAAGTTTTATCGTTTCTAAAGCTTGAGGTATCTGAGAGGCTGTTCTTCAGAAACCTCACCACAATGGGAGTCCAGAGGGTTCATACCCTTTGGCAGGGGTTCTAAGGGGACAGAGTCCCCTTAGTTGAAAAAAAGTCAGTAAAAACGTACAGTCACTCTTTTTCAAACCCTAAGGAGACTATCGTATGAATTATCCTGCACTAATCGTTTTTGTTTATGGAGTCCTACTACTAATTGGCGGAATCATCGGCCATCTCAAGGCAAACAGCATGGCTTCGCTCATTGCTGGTACTGTTTTTGCCGTTTTGACCATGGCTAGCGCGGTGGCAATCCACAAGGAAAGCACTGTGGGGTACTATATCGCCATGGGACTCTCTGCCTTCTTAACTTTGTTCTTCGCCTACCGATTTTCATTATCTTATAACTTTATGCCATCAGGGCTGATGACCTTCCTTAGTCTGGCTGTTTTTCTGATCCTTTTTTTCACACGAAAAGCGAATTAAGGCCCTTGTTTTTCTAATCGCAACCTATTAATTAACAATAAGTTGCGATTATTTTCAATTCTTCGCACATTTTCACAGATACTTATTGGAAATATATTCCTATATTGATACCATTGTTACATCGAACATGGTTAATTGTCTGTTTCAAGCCCCACAATTAGGCGGAAACCGATTTTGTAAAAGAGACTTGTTTGAACAAGATTAATCCTTTACTAAGGTAAGAATAAGTCCTTATGCCTTTTTACATGTCTCCTAGAGTCCGCAAGCTAGTTCTTGGACTTTTAACCAATCGTTGGGCGCTTGGTTGCTTTGTCGTTATGGGTTTTCAACAGCTCATCGAGGCATCCGCTACCTTCTGGCTGGTACAGTTGACGATTTCCGTAACAACAGGGGGCGACTACCTTCCATTCCTTATTATCTATCTCTGTTCTCTGATTTTACCCTACATTCCAAGCTGCATCGGACAAATTCTCAAAACAAGCTGGAAGCAGGAAGCGCAACGCTCCTTCGTCAACTCCTTTGTCAACGTCAACCGCAACAACATTGGGGAATGGGGCAACAAAGGACTTAAAGAAGAGAAGCTCTCCATTCTAACTGCAGAGGGCCCCAACACACTTCACACCTTTATCGACTACGCCTGGGACCTCTACACCTATGTGTTGAGTGTGATATTCAATATTTTGGCCCTGTCGCTAGTGGTAGAACCACTTTTCGCTATCTCCTATGGTGTCAGCGTTGCCTGCGTCATGATCATCATGAAAATGCGTCGACGTGTACAACGTCAGCTCACTCAGAAAGCCTTAATTGCTCGTGTCGACCTCGTGCAGTCCCTATTGGCTGCTTGGGATAACGTTCTGCTTGGCAATGAATACAACTTTAAGCTGTGGAATGAAAAAACATCACAACGACTCAAGCGCTGCCTACAGCGCAACGTCGACCTAGAACGCTTCGACCAAGTCCTTGCCATCAGCGCCGCTTTGATCACCTCCATTCCCTCTTTGATCGTCGTCGTCTTCTCCATGATGAAGTATCATGGGGACACCGTGCGTTTAGCCTCGTTTGTGGTGATTTTGCCGCTGCTCTTCCAGATTCTCTCATACACCTACCAAACGCTTTCACTAGCCTTTCGTTGGGGCATGCACCGCAGTAAACTCATGACGATCTATCGCACCATTGAACCATCCACTGAAAATCCTTTGCGCATGGAAAAGAAAATCAAGTGGCCAAAAATCACTGCTACCTATTCCAAGGGTGGTACAGGCGAACATGTCTCTTTAACCTCTACGCGTCCGATTGTGTCGCACGAGGATTTAATCAGTCACACGTCGCGTGCAGGACGTCTCACACTACGCGGAGAAAACGGTAGCGGTAAATCAACTGCTCTGATGTTGGTCAAAAATGCATTGTCGCATCGCGCCTTTTTCTTGCCGACCCATACTCAGCTCAGTTTTAGCTCTGAGACCAATAAATACTCAACGGGCGAATCTCTGCGCAATCGCCTAGTCGAAATTCTCGATAAGGTGGATGTCGATGTGTTGCTGTTAGATGAGTGGGATGCCAACCTGGACTCTGAAAACAGAGAAAAGCTATCAGCTCTGATCGATCAGCTCTCCCAGAAAAAGTGCGTCATCGAAGTGTGTCACCGATAGAACGCTATAGAACAAGTTGAGTTTTCCCGTGCCCGTGAGCGTGCCCGTGCCCGATTTGCTAAAAAAAGAGCAAACCAGAGTTGTTCTTTGATCCTTATCTTCTAATTTCTCATTTCAACATTTTAGGAATCGGGCACGGGCACGCTCACGGGCACGCTCACGGGCACGGGCACGGAAAAAATTCCCACTATCGATTCTTACAAAAATAAAGCAAAAGTATGCTATAATGAAGGAAAACTGGAGTCACTATGTCCACGCTTCTTATCACGATTTCTATAGCCTTCGTCTTTGTCCTAATCGGCGTTGCCGCCCTAGCCATCAGCTGGCTCATCACCGGCAAATCTAATATACACGCAGGTGCCTGCGGACGCGCGCCATCCAAAAAACGCAATAAAGATTGCGGTTCCAATGCCTCCTGTTCCCTATGTGAAAAACCTGATGACAAAAAGAAAGATAGTCAGTAACGTGACTGTTTTCGGATCTGTTCACATAGGCTCACATGGACAAATACAACAAAAATGACCCCGCTAGCATCCAATCAATGTTTACCAGCATTGCTAACAACTACGACCGCACCAACGCAATCTTATCTCTCCAACTTCACAAATACTGGAACCGTTCCCTAATACGAAGTGTCGTTACACCTGCATCTCCCAAAGACTTTTTAGATCTATGCAGCGGTACGGGCGAAATCGCGTTTACCTACCTGAAGCAAGCCCACACACCCTGCCAAACCTACTTGCTCGATTTTTCTGAAGGGATGCTGGCTTGTGCAAAAGATAAAGCCTCTCGCCTCCATTTCCCCGTTACTCACCAACTTCACTACATTCAAGCCGATGCCCAGAAAATCCCACTGCCCGATAGCAGCATCGACTGCGCTACGATCGCCTACGGTATTCGCAATGTCAAGGAACCGGGATTATGTCTACAGGAAGTTCTGCGCGTCCTAAGACCAGGCGGCACCTTCGGTATCCTTGAGCTCACACAACCAAGCAATCCCTTATGGCGCTTTAGCCATCGTCTTTACTTAAACACCATGGTGCCTCTCCTCGGACGCTGCTTCACGTCAAACCAAGCGGCCTACCAGTATCTATGCAATAGCATCCAATCCTTCATACAACCTGCAGATCTCAAAGGCTTACTGCTGAATAAAGGATTTCATGAGGTTAAATCAATCTCCCTAATCGGCGGTATTGCGACTATTCTGGTTGCCAAAAAATCTCTTTAATCGCAATCTGAAATTTATAGCTCAACCTATTAAGAGGTCACATCATGTCCAAAAAAAGCATGCAATACGAAAAAGATGAACACGGCAAAGAAGTTTTGCTAAAAAATGGATCCCTCCAAGTGATGATGGAATGGGAAAAACCCTACATGGAAGCTTGCATCAACGCGCTAAAACCTGCCGGAGATGTGCTTGAAATCGGTTTTGGATTAGGCTACTCCGCTAACTGCATCCAAAAATTCAAACCAAAAAGTCACACAATTGTCGAATGCGATCCGGTAGTACTGGAAAAAGCAAAAGCATGGGCCAAAACTCATCCCGGAGTCAAAATCGTCGAAGGCACCTGGCAAGAAAAATTAGACTCCCTAGGAAAATTTGACACAATCTTCTTCGATGACTACTCCCCCCTCTCCAACGCTGATATCAAAGAACTTCAAACAGATTCCGCCGAAGGCAAAAAACTCGCGGCCGAAGCAAACAAAGCCAAAGACTCCCTTGCTGCCGCCCTCAAACAATTCCGTGGCGTCAAATTCTCCGACGAAGATCTCCAAGATTTCTCCAAACAAGTACTCCTGAAACAAGGGGTCACTGTCGACTACGTCCACAGCTTCATCGACGACCTCGAAACCTGGGGCAATATCGACTCAAAACAAAAAGAAGCCTTCATCACCCAACTAAATTCCCAAGCCAAAAAACTAAAAACCTCTCCAACACAATCCTGGCAACAATCCAAACAAATTGGCGACCGCTTCGTCATCTTCGCCGAAGCATGCCTAGACAAACACATGAAACCTCACGCCAAACTGTCAGCCTACATGGGCTCGCCAGAATCTAAACTCAAACACCCCGAATTCCAAAAACGTATCCTCTCACGCAAAGACATCTCCTACAACGAAAACCCCATCTCCGTCTCCGTCCCAGACAACTGCTCCTACTTCGAAGGCAACAAAGCCCTCGTAATCGTGATCGAAAAGAAATAGAAAACTAGAATTAAGGGGACGCTGTCCCCTTAAAACCCCTGCAAAAGGGCCGTGGGCCCTCTTGACACCCTTTTTAGTTTTTAAAACAGCTCGTAGGTATCTTCAGTCAAGATTTTAAAAATAGACGATTGCTGCTGCCCAGCAAGCGTCCTTTTCAAATTTGATTAAAATTATCTACAGTTTTTAAATCTAAGAAGTGGGCCAAAAGACTCCAAAACCTTTGCAGAGCTTACAGGAACATATTCCCTTTTCTTTCTTTTGATTGCCTTTTTGGAGTGCTGTGCCTTGGCACAGCTTTCATAAACATCGGCTTGCCGATGTTCTTCGCTTTTGGAGTGCTGTGCCTTGGCACAGCTTTCATAAACATCGGCTTGCCGATGTTCTTCGCTTTTGGAGTGCTGTGCCTTGGCACAGCTTTCATAAACATCGGCTTGCCGATGTTCTTCGCTTTTGGAGTGCTGTGCCTTGGCACAGCTTTCATAAACATCGGCTTGCCGATGTTACTTAGAAAATGTGTTAGAAAATGGCACTAAATGTCTTAAGTTGCCTTAGACTCTTCTTTAAAAGATCTTAGCCGAAAAACTCCATTATAGCTGCTAGAATCAGCTTCTACTTGCACACGATGTATGCATAACATTTTATGCCGTGCAATATTCCCAATTATTGCTTGGTAAATACTTCCTATTATGGGTATCTCTTGGTAGCGTGTTGAAGAGAAATCTTCTTTAGAAAGGGATACGAGAATACCTAGCTCACTTAAAACGCATAACTTATCTGCCGGCTGATCAAAAAAATATCCAAACGCCATTTCTAGATGAGGAGTCAATTTTTCTGGAACTGAACACAATAGAACAGCATCTTTTATAGGTACAATTCTTCTGGCGGCCATCCTTTTTTTTACCATGTCAGCCAACATTGGGACTTCCATGACTCTCTTTTCTAATCCAGGAATAATGCGGTGGGTTTCTAAGGCCTGCTCATCGAGCTCCTTCGGCACACCTTCATCTCTTATATTTCCATAGGTCCATGCATCCAACACAACACATGTAACAAGACGCACGTATGCCGAGGATGAAGAATTCAGTATGGTAAATTTTACTAAATGATGTTCATCATTGAAAAATTGAGTCGAATCTTCTTTTTTTATTAATCCCGTATAGAGAGCAATTGTTCGATCGGCTAAGGCTACATACTCGTACTGATCTTCTAGTATTATCCTAACAAGCTTTTTTGGCTGTTCTTCAATGTATGTAAATGGAAGCGGAGAAGATAACGCTATAGCTGATGCAGGCAATGATAGATCTCTGATTTGTGAACACTCTGTCATAAAAACCTCAATTGATTGAAAAAACGGCCATTATATATAAACCAGTGAATACTGTATATCTAGCTTTTAGCCTCTTTCCCTTCTGCTGGAAACTTTAATCCAAAAACGCCAAAAAAGGATCTTTCGTCAACATCCATACAGCGTATGCGCAATGCTTTGAATCGCTGTAAATTATCAAAAATTGCCTTAGAAATACCTCCGTGTGAAGGCACATATTCATACTCTTTTTCTGGAAAAAATTCCCTTTCAACCCATGTAACAGTTGCGATGTACCCCTCTTCATCAGAAGGAACAATTACCCTATCATTATCTGGTCTGCGAAAGAGACAAACTGCTAATGCGCGATCAATGATTTCAGGCGTTGCACATTTTGCAGAAAAGGAATTGGATGCAGAAGATGTCTCTGTCTCTTGATGTTCGTGAGCAGCCATTCTTTTTTTCATCATTTCAGCTAAAGCAGGAACTTCCATTATTCCCTTTTTTAATCCAGGAATAATCTCAAGAGAGTCCTCATCTATTTTTTGAGTCTTATTAGACTCTTTGTTCAATACGACAACTGTCATAAGTCGTATGGTTTTGCTTATTGTTCCATTCCTGCCAGCCATCGGTAGTGAGAGCGCCACAGTAAATCTTTTTAATAAAGGTATGAAACCAGTCATCCATCCATTTAAGTTTATTTGGGAGGTATAAAGAGAAATCATGTTATCTTGTATGTCCACAAACTCGTATTCACCACCTACTTCTATGGAATAAACTTGATTCGATTCGGTCTGAAGAACAGAACCAATGTATTTAAATCCAATTGGACTAGCAAGTGCTACCGCTGATGCAGGCAATGAAGGATCTCTAACTCTTGAACAATCTGTCATAAAAAACTCTATATCTACACAAATCTAACAAAATCAATAAAATATACAACATATATTAGTTTAACCAAACATTTCTGTTAACTAAATTAACATTTATCCATCCTTTTTCTCCTTTCTCCACCTTGTCAGATTTCTGCATTTATGCAATTATGTCCTCTTACACCCTGCAAGAGCGAGGACTCTTTTGCCCACTTCTTAGATTTAAAAACTTTAGCTATGTGCAATCAAATGTGAAAAAGACGCTTGCTGCGCTGCAGCAATCGTCTTTTTTTTAAACTTGACTGAAGATACCTACGAGCTGTTTTAAAAACTAAAAAGGGTGTCAAGAGGGCCCACGGCCCTTTTGCGGGGGGAAAACCCCTGATTGCAATTTATAATGGGGCATATTCGAGATTATTTTCTCTCTAGGAGCTCGCACTCCGCGCTGAAAATAAGGAGATAATATTAGTCAATATTACCTCCTTATTTTTGCGAGCTCCTAGAGGAAAAGAACTCGAATCTGCCCCGTTAGAAATCGCAATCAGGGGTTCCAGGGGGGCAGAGCCCCCCTTAAAAGCGCCAGAAAATGAGGGGTCTATGCCGTCAAGAGAGTTTTATGTGCCACCTGGGGGGCCTCCACCGGCGGATCCGCGCAATGCGGAGATTTATGCGAAGATGGGTGAAGAGAACATTTATCGGATGCTTGAGGATTTTTATGGTGAGTTGGAGCGATCATCGATTCGTCATTTATTCCCTGGGGATATGCGTGAGGCGTCGCATAAGTCGGCAGCATTTTTTGTTTTTTTGCTTGGGGGACCGCCGCTTTATCAGCAGAAGCATGGGGCTCCTATGATGCGTAAGAGGCATTTAGCGTTTGTCATTGATGAAAATGCGCGACAGGTGTGGTTGGGGTGTTTTCGGAAGACTTTGGAAGAAGCCGATAAAAAGTATCAGTTCCCTATGGAGTACTTTGATAGCTTTTGGGGCTTTTTGGATAGGTTTTCTCTTTGGATGGTGAATTCCAAATGATCGTTCTTTTTTATACATTGCTACTGAAGATTGCTCCGCTTTATATGAACATCCTTTTGGGGTTTGCTGCTGGAAAGCTATTGGGCACTCCACGTGATGTTTTGGGGCGTCTTATGTTTTACATGATTAATCCTATTATCATGTTTAACGGCATTCTCTACACAAAGATCGATGCAGGAGTCTTATCGTTGCCTGTGCTTATCTTTGTAGTGAGTTGCAGTTTATGTCTTCTGTTTTACTTTTTGGCAAGTTACATCTGGAAGGACTCCACACGTAATCTAGCAGCCTTCAGTGCAGGTTCAGGAAATACAGGATACTTTGGGCTACCACTAGTGCTAATGCTGTTGGATAAGCAGGGAGAAGGCGTTTACATGATGGCCATGATGGGCATTTCGTTATATGAGAACTCGTTAGGCTTCTACATCTGTGCAAAAGGGACTCATACGCCTCGAGAATGCGCGTTGAAGCTATTTAAACTTCCAACGGTTTATGCTTTCCTAGTGGCTTTAACATTGAACGTGATAGGGACTCCTATTCCCGTTGTTTTTCAGGATTTCATCTGCCACATAAAAGGGACTTTTGTTGTGCTGGGGATGATGATCATCGGAGTCGGGTTGGCGGGGCTTACCAGTTTCAAGTTAGATTTCAAATTTGTAGGATTAACCTTTTTAGCAAAGTTTGTTGTATGGCCGACAATTATCCTTGGAGTCATCGCATTGGATATGCACTTCTTGCACCTCTTCTCTAGAGATATCTACGATGCATTAATCCTCCTATCTATCGTTCCTCTAGCTGTCAATACAGTTGTATTAGCTTCTGTCTTACATGCACAACCAGAAAAAGCAGCGGTCACAGTGATGCTTGGAACACTCTTTGCCCTTCTCTATGTGCCTTTTATGGTAATTACTTTCATGCCAGAAGCTGCTGCCACATTTGGCAGACTGTTCTGCACTCTTTAGAGTTCTGGCGCCTCATGCTGTTGACGCTGCCCTTTAGGCAAAAATTTAAACAAGATTGGATTCAACGCAATCGAAACAATCGCACACGCTACCACTATGTCATATCCTTCATCTGGAATCAAATCGATTCTCACAGCTTCCTCAGCTAGAATAAAAGAAAACTCCCCTATTTGGGCCAAGGCCAATGCAATCACTAATCCCGTTTTGATAGACTGTCTCAACACAATGGCGATTAAAAATGCCGCAAGTGGTTTAACAATAAGAATAATGCTCAAAATCAAGAGGAACATCTGCCAATGCTCTGTAATCGCTGATGGATTAAACAACATCCCAATGGATAGGAAAAACAGCGCAACAAATGCATCTCGCAACGGTTTCGCATTGATCGCCACCTGCTGATGCAAATGCGACTGCCCCATTGCCATCCCTGCAATAAAGGCCCCAAGCGTGATCGAGACTCCAAAGACAATGGAAGCGCCAGCAGCTATCACAAACGTCAACGCTAAAATTGCCAACGTAAATAGCTCCTGTGACTGAGTAGCTTTAATCTTTGACAGGGCATACGATACAAATTGTTTACCAAAAGTAAACATTAAGATCACTAGTGCCACAAACTTTCCAATCTGCCACAAAATGGTCCAAGCTATCATTTCATTGGAAATATTTCCCCCATCAACAAAAGTCGCAAAAACGGGTATCATCAAAAGAACAATGACGGTAATGATATCTTCAACAACAAGCCACCCTACACAAATATGCCCATCTTTGGTGTGCAGCAAATGATTGTCCGCAAGCACTCTCACCAACACCACGGTACTTGCTACCCCAACAGCAAACCCCAGCAAAATTCCCGCCTCAATTGACCACCCCATCTGCAACATCATAAGTGTCGCCGCCAATGTCGCTATCGCAGTCTGCACCAACGCCCCAGGAATGGCGATGTACCTAGTACTTATCAAATCTTGCCACTTAAAATGTAATCCCACCCCAAACATCATCAAAATAACACCAATTTCCGCCAACTGCTCAGACATCTTCAAATCAGCAACAAATCCCGGCGAAAAAGGTCCTATCAAAAATCCCGCCAACAAATACCCCAAAATCGGCGACAACTTCAATCGATGCGCCAAATACCCCAAAATAGTCGCATACGCAAACCCCATGGTCAAAATCACTACAATCAATTTAAGATTCGCCGACACTATATCCATAAATTTTTTCTATATCTTAAACCCTCAATTCAATGCAAGGGAAGGGGGCTCTGCCCCCTTCACCCC
>JACDHD010000043.1 GCA_013821265.1 Parachlamydiaceae bacterium
TTTTATGAATTCTGACACTACAAATTCATTTTCGCAAAGGCGGACCTTCTTTTGTCTCGTAGGTGTTTTGAAAATAAAATTATCAATATTATGATTTTATGATTTGATGGGTGAACTTGGGTCTGTGCTTCTCTGTGCCTCTGTGTCTCGGTGGTAAAAAAATAAAACGGACACTATTGGGCAAAGATGACAGTTGCTAGGCTTTTTTTGCTTCGTGCTTTCTTTTTGTCTCTACTTCGAACAGGTATGCATAATGAGGATTAGCCTCTAAAATGACTCTTAGCACATGATCAGAGGTTGAATTGGCCTGAAACATGTTTCTGAACAGGTGTATGTCATCTTGACGTTCTGCGATTCTGCGCATTAATAATGGAAAAAAAGCCTTTGGGTCTGTGACTAAAGGAGAATTTGCTTTCAAAACCGTTTGCAATGATTCTGGAAGGTGATGAAAAAAATAGCGAAGCTTCAAATACGTTGGGTCTTCGTAAAAAAAACAAGTGAGAACTTTATCAAAAATCATTGGTTGAGCATGTGTGTAAATAGGTTCCAAAAGAACATGGTTAATGAAAATCTGTGAAAGATGACATTCTTGTAAGGAGTTATCGAAATTAAAGAGTCGCTGTAACAACGTGTGGAGATCATCCCTTAAAATGGTTATCAAAAAGTCATGTAGGATTGACTTTTCTTCTTCTTCAGATTCCTTTCGACTTTCTTCAAGTTGACGAATTAAACGGTAAAATAGAGGCTGGAAGATTTGGTCTACATCGGTACTATTTACAACAAACATCCTTCGTTGCACGACATTGCTAGTTAGATAGAATGTGACGACATCTGTAAATTTAAGCAACTCGTGAGAAAAATGTTTGCGTTGTTCCTCATTTGACAAGTTATTGATGAAGTTATCCTGAATAAATTTTAAGATGGAAGATCTGTTTTTTTGAGACAATCTTGTCTCTAACAGTCTGCAGGTCAAATGATCAAAATATTTGCTTAAAAAAACAGGATCGTTTGTTGCTATAAGATTCAAAATTAATTTATTTAAACTTGGTGTAATTAAAAGGTATTCGGGAAAGCTCAAACCTCTATTAGATAAACCACGTGTACGTAAAACTTCATCTCTAAGATATGAGTAAGTTTTTTCACGAAAACGCACTTGCATCAATTCCCTTACAAACTCTTGCAAATAAAAATGTGATGTTAAGGTAGATGGGTAGATGCATATGCGCTTAAAGAAATGAAAAACAGCATCAAGTTGGTAGCTCATTAATTGTTTAATAATTAAGGCAGTGATTTTTGGATTTTGGATAAAAACTGCTTGCCTTGAAAAAAAGTGACTGGCTCTTAGATAGTCCCAGGGTTCTTCTTCTCTAGATCTAAAATCAATGCTTGCCTCGGGAATGCCTTGAGTTTGCCATGCAATTAACGAAGATTGCTGTTGCAAGGAGAGATTTTCAAACAGGCATTCGAACTCTTTAGCATCGCATTCTGCAGCTGTAGATATCGGATAAGCAACAGTCTGCCATTCCTTTTCCTTTTGCAATGCATGTAGCATCCTTGCTTTTTGTTGGCTTGTGAGGTTGAAGTAATGAGTCGCAACAGCCTCTTCAGGGCTACTTAAAGTAAAGTGCCATGCATCCAATGGGCTAACAGGAGAAACGCGCTGTAATAGTGCTGTAATAGGATTTTTTTGCTTTGGTTGGGATACATGTTCTGCATAGTAGGGTCTTAATATTCCAAGAATTGGTTTGCCGACGGTACGTGCTTGTGCAAAGAATTCTGAGTTTTGGAAGAGTTCCATGGAAAATGAAAAAATGGCAGTACTCAGTTTCAGTATACGGCTCAGAGGAAGAGAAATGGAGTCTTCGCACGTCAAAAATGCGGGCTCAATAAGCGTTGTGTGCTTTCTAAACATATTATGACAGACATGAAAAAAGGTAGTTAGATCGCGATCGTGGCGCGTTAGCCTTGGTTGAGCTTGTTGTAGTTTATGTGACAGCGTGATTCTTTTTAAATAAGGAACTTTTTTCGAGACAGGGGTGTTAATCCAGTGTCTTACCGTGTTTTGCAACATGCTAGGACCTTCTGGATGAGAAAGCACGTCTGACAAAAACAGCATGCGTTCCTTATCACTCTGACACATGACAAGCCACAAATGTGTCTTGAGAAGATGTGAATGGATTTCTGAACCTTGCACATACTTAGTCCAGTCCTGATGTTTAACATGGGACATTAATAATGCGACAACTTGCAGGCGATGGTGTTGAATCATTCTGTCGACGCGATCAGCATTTTGATGACAGCAAATGCTCCAAGCCGTTGTCAGTAAGATGTCAGCGTGGTCGAAGGTGATTTTTGGAGGACATTCCTCGTTTAAGTGGGGCAGCAATCTTTTTCTTAGAAATTCAAGGATCGCTTCGGGATCACTTGCTAATTGCTCCATCCATAAGCGAGTCAGTGCTTTTATGGTGTCACGATTGATGTGATCGTAAATATCCTTAAATTGTTCATTTGAGCATGTGAGAAAAATTGGGCTAAGAAGATATTCACCTTTTGGGTGTGCTAAAAGCGCCTTAAGAAATTGAGCACGAACATCTGTGGAAAGTTTGGCAAGAGAAAACCAAGAAAAATTTTCTGCAAAGGCTAAAGTCCATGTGTCGATGGGGTCAAAATACGTGATGGATGCAAAGACACCTTTTTCACTATTTGGATCCAGATGGGCCAAGGGAAGGGCAACAGAGTAGGGATACAGCTTTAGAATTTTTTTAATGTATTTTGGATCTTCAATCATGCCAGGAAAATTGGGATGACTAAGAATGCTTTCAGGAAAAATCTCAGGGATTTGTGTAATAACGAATCCACGGCTTAACATGGATGGGGGCGAGAGTAATTTATAAAATATGTAAATGAACTGATTTAAGTGATGAAATTGTTGTGTATCTAACCAGCGGTGCATGATTTCAACAACCAAACTTGTACGATAGGGGTTTTCAAGATATTGCCCTATGGTGGTCATGACAGCAGTTGTTTCTTGTTTCAATAAATGCCATTCACCAAGCTCAAACAATAGTGTAGGCCAACCTTCAGCTGCAACAATCTTGAGCCACTCAGAAGAAATTAGGATATTAAAACAGAAATCAGATGCTAGTTTTAGTTGAAGTACAAATCGTCGGTAAGTGATGTTTATATGCGTATGAGAATTTTGAAGGAGTCGTTTTCTAACTGAATTGAGAACGCATAACAGTCGAGGTTGCTGTAATTCTTCTATAGCTAAATAACGAATGTAGGCTAAGCATTCATCGAATAAAAGCTTTACGTGAGTTCTATCGATATTTTCAAAAAGCAGAATAAGATTAGTTTGATTTTCGTTGGAAGGATGGATCAGGTGATCTATGAAAGGGTGGTATTCACCCGTTTCAGACCTGTGAGAGTATACCTGTTCCAGTTCGTTGAAATTACGATTGCGGATAGCTTTATGAATGGAAGGGATTACGTCAAATAAGGTCTCGTCAATAGGGGTAAGGGGTTGGGTAGGAAATTGAAAGGGAGGGTCAAGGATTAAGGATAATTGAAGCGCTTGATAGGAGGGGGTGAAGGGAGGAGATGGACCGCTAACCATAAATCGTTAGCTCTTTTAAGTTTATTTCTTAGATGAGCATAGAAGATCGATGGAATAGACGCAATGCAACAAAAAAAAATTTAACGGGAGAGTATTAGTGAGAGGAGCCAAAAAGGATGATTGGAGGAAATTAGGCAATTGCATAAGTCTAGCCTCAGGATAAACATTTAAACAAGAATAACAGGATAGGCAGGATCGCCTTCGGCGACAGGATAAGCAAGATATTTATATAGTTTTTAGATGGTTGAGATAGGAAAATTCTGCAAAAAAACAATCTTCTTTTCTTTGCGCCTTTGCGCCTTTGCGATCTTTGCGTTGAAAATATTGTTTTTAATGGTGGTTTGAGTAGGTTTTAGCGTTCTGAAATTTTTTTTCAACGCAAAGGCGCAAAGGCGCAAAGATAGGTCCACAAGCTACTGAGGGCATGGGGTCAGGCCGATGTTATGAAAGCGGTGGCAAGCCACCGCACTCCAAAAAGGAGATTGTTTTAGGTTTTCTTAGCGTGAAAGAGAAGGCCTACGAGGCCAGCTAAACCAGCTAATGTAATGACAGGTCTAACATATTTTCTTTGCAACTTAGCTTTGTAATAGCGTCTGTCGGTGTTTACTGCTGCGATATCCTCATCATCTGTTGCGATCTCTTTTGCCTTCTGCAGATGAGTGAAAGTACCTTTTGGGTTTCCACACAAGAACTCTAAGCGAGCAGCATTTCGTAAAAAGATCACGTGGTAATCATGATCAAATTTTTCTTTTGTAATGTCCTCTAAAACTGACGCCATCAATTTTTTAAGGTCCTCCAACTTCATAACTTGAGTACCAGCTTGGAGGCAACTCATGGCAACTGCGGCTTTATTATTTTTAAACATTGTTTTTAGGAAGATGCGTCCACTTAGGGAATCCATGAGAGCACATGCCTCGCACATCGCTTTATATTGCTCTTGAGGGATTTGTGGATTTTCTTGGAGAAATTTTTCTCTTGCAGCTAAGTCAGAAGGGTATAATTGACTCCATTCGATGCGTGTGATGTTTTGGATTTGCGCTCTTTTTTGAACAGCTCTCTCTGAGTCTTCTGTAAGATAGGTTTGTAGGGGCTCTAATGTTTTTAGGGCTCCTTGAATATGTTCCTTAGAAGGTTTGCTGAGGGCATCGTTAGCTAAATAGTATCTAAAGCGGTTTGTGTTATAGACCAATTCTATGATCCCATTCCAAAGGGCTGCGTCAGCTATTTTTGAGCCTGCGAGTGACTTGTCAGTATAGATGGCATGGAAGATTTTTTCAGCCGTTCCGTAAATATTTTCAAACCGCTTGGAGTATTCAGCTTTTTTATACGTTGAGATATTATGGTAAGCAGCACCGAGCCAACGAAGAGTCATTGCAGTGAGAAAGGCTTGTTCTGGCTTTTGGAAAACAGCAAGCTTCGTTAATTCTTCTGTGTTGTTCATTAAAAAGTTATCGGCGGCACTTTCTTTTTGCTTGGCAACCCATTCAGGTAGATCTTCTAATTTGGCGCATTGTGTGAAATCGGGAAGGTCTGTTGCTTTAATCGCTTTGAGTGCAACCAATTGGCATCCAAGCGATAATTCGCAAAGGGAACGTGTTCGTTCAAATTTGCTTCCATAAACGCAGCGAGCATAGAGATAAAAAATACGGGCAGCTAGTTCATGGGTGCCATCTGAAGAGGAAGATTTTAAGGCAATAAGAGAAACGTAAGCGGTTTGAATAGACTTTTTGATTCCTTCTTTGTCGTCGTGTTTAAGGGAATCAAAATTCTCTTTGGCTGTGGCGTCGGTATCGCTTACACGTTTTTCGATATCGCTGAGAAGTTGGGAGGTTTGTTCTCGAGAGAGTAGGGTTATTTGTTGATCTGTGATTCTTGTAGTTCCAACGGACGTCATATAACTCCTTAAATGTAAATTATTTAAAATAATTTTAGCGGATCTTTAATTAAAAGTGAAGTTTTTATTAGTGAGAGGGGCGGCAATTATCGATTTGTTTGAGAGCGCTACAGGTCTTAGCGATTGTTCTTCCGTGCCTGTGCCCGACTTGCTAAGTGTTACGTACAGTTGGAATATTTTACTGTTTACGTCATTTTTTAGCGAATCGGGCACGGGCACGCTCACGGGCACGGGCACGGGAAAGTAGAGGGATAAAACCTCTAGAAGCGGAAGCCTACGGAGAAGTTACCGCCATCTACGCAAAGATCGCCGTAGTTGCCTAGGCGATTGAGATTGAAGTATTGGTGGTGTTCTAAGCCTAATTGTAGGATGAGTTGTAGGTTACACAGGATTTGTGTTTCCCATTGGATACCGAGGGAGGCATCAAAGACAGTTTGGCAACTTTGACGTTGAAAGCTGTCGTCTAGATCACACACCTGGGTGGGGGCAATGATTGTTTGAGTTTCATTGATATCAGTATTGATCCATCCGTAAAGGAGAGAGAATGAAAGGCCACCATAGGCGCTGAATCCCTCTGCAAAGCCTGTTCCCACTTCCACACCAAGTAAAGGGCCTGCTCCTCCAAATTTCCAGCTGTCATCGCGATCAAGAGCTGCAATCGTTCCTGAAATGCATCTAAAAGGAGAGACAAAATGACCTGATAGGTCGTGTTTAATACGTGCCGCGCGCAGTCCAAAATATGGCTTTACTGCGAGAGAGTTTAAGACAAAGTAGTCGTATCCTACCCGTAGATTTACAACGTCGAGACGTATTTTCCATCTTGCTGTTGTTTTGGTAATACCGCTTCCGTGGCTTCCAGATGTGTGGGTATTAAAATGCATCCAATCCACACCCATGTCCCAAGGACTATCATAGAATGTGTAGTCTAAAGCAATTCGGTAACCGTAGTCCCACTTATTATTATTGATTACTTCATCGAACCCGGTTTGCAGTGCGCGGAGATAGAGAAAATCGGTGCTAAAAATCATGTATTCGCTTACAGGGCAAGATTCGTCTAGAAAAGCGGGACAAGGGTTTTGAGGTCCCCAGTATAGGGCACCGTCATTACAAAATCCTTGAGTGGATGTTAAAGCTGTTAAAGTTGTTGCGATTGAAAATATAAGTTTTCTTAGGGTGTGTTTCATTGAGAGCTCCTTGTTATGAAATTATATTTTATACGGTAACAAGGGATTTTGTAGGTAGGAAATTGAACTTATTTTAATTTGGATTTGAATTGGCGGCAACACCAAGGGGAGGAGTGGCAAGGAATTCCGATGGGATTTCGGATCATCATTAGTGAGCTATTGCCAAATACGGCATCTTGCCAGGAATGTACCGGTACTTTGCGTCCTTTACTGTTAATAAAGGTAGAATCATCATGGTCTGGGTGGGGAGTGGTGAATTGCATATGTCTCCTTTTATCGCACAGTAAAAAATTACTTTAAATTAAGCAATATAAATTCGTTGTCTATCATTTCCTGATCGGCTTTGATAAAAATTAAATTTACTGATACGTTTCCATGGATAGTTTAACTTGATTGCAGGCACAAGCACGGGATTTTATAAGGAGTCGCTATGAAAGTTGTGGAAAAGTTGGGGACCTTTTATTTAGGGCGCACTGCGGAAACGCAGGAGGCTTTATTGTATGAATCGAAGGATTTGACAACCCACGCCGTATGTGTTGGGATGACAGGTAGTGGCAAGACGGGTTTAGGAATTGCGATGCTTGAAGAAGCCGCCTTAGACCGCATTCCAGCTATAATCATCGATCCTAAAGGCGACCTGGGGGATTTACTATTAACATTTCCGCATTTATCGAAAGAAGAATTTTTGCCTTGGGTGGATGCTGCAGAGGCTGAACGCAATGGAATGAGTGTTCCTGACTATGCAGAGAGTGTTGCCACAACCTGGCGTGAGGGTTTGGAGTCATGGGGAGAGGGTGTTGAGCGCATTCAGGAGTTTCGTCAGGCAACAGAGATGGTGATTTATACTCCGGGAAGCCGTGCAGGGGTTCCGTTATCCATATTGAGTTCATTTGCTGCGCCTTCGAAAGAGTTTATGTTGGATGCGGAGGCAGTGCGAGATCGTTTGATGTCGACAACGTCGAGTTTGCTGGGTTTAATCGGCATTAATGCAGATCCCATAAAGAGTCGGGAGCACATTTTGATTTCGACGATTCTTGATCAGGCATGGCGGAAGGGACTAAATCTTGATTTAGTCAGTTTGATTCAGCAGGTACAGAAACCCCCTTTTAATAAAATCGGTGCATTGGATGTGGAAACGTTTTTCCCCGCTAAAGAGAGGGTGGCATTATCTGTTAGTTTAAACAATTTGTTAGCGTCTCCGGGCTTTCAAACGTGGATGGAGGGAGAACCCTTAGATATACAGCGCTTGCTGTATACTCAGGAAGGCAAACCGAAGCTCGCCATCATTTCAATTGCTCATTTGTCAAATGCAGAACGCATGTTTTTTGTGACATTGCTACTAAACGAATTTTTGTCCTGGATGAGACGTCAGCCAGGAACATCTAGTTTACGGGCATTGTTATATATGGATGAAATTTTTGGATTTTTTCCTCCCATAGCCGTGCCACCATCAAAAATTCCTATGTTGACCTTATTGAAGCAGGCGCGTGCTTATGGTGTTGGGATTATGTTGGCGACTCAGAATCCTGTGGACCTTGATTATAAGGGACTGTCAAATTGTGGAACGTGGTTTATTGGAAAATTACAGACTGAGCGTGATCGTGGGCGTGTTCTAGAAGGTTTAAATATTGCATCTAATGGAGAAATGGATTCGGGTTCTTTAAAAAAGCTTCTCTCAGCTACAGGTAAGCGTATGTTTATCATGCAAAGTGTGCATGAGCCAGCTCCTATACTTTTTCAGACACGTTGGACGATGTCGTATCTGAAGGGACCCTTGACCTTGGCACAAATTAGTGTGTTAACGGCCTCTTTCAAACAAGATGAGGGGGCTCAGGAAGTTGCTAAAGAGAATATAAGTGGGTCTACAGGTTTGGCAACATCGAGTAAACCCATTTTATCTGAAGGAATTGAAGAATTTTTTGTACGCCAACACCCAGGTGATACTAATGCGTATAAACCCTTTTTGTTAGGGATGGCAAAATTGCATTTTGTCGATGCCAAGAAGCGCGTGGATGAGTGGGAAACGATTTGTCGCGTAGTGGCTTGTCAAGAGGCTGCAGGACTACCTTGGGAAAGGAGTGTTAGCAAACCCGACTTGCCTAATCAATTGTTAAGTGATGTAGGGCAAAATAGCACATTTGAAGAGTTGTCTGCTGAATTTATGAACGTTAAAAATTATTCAGGATTTGAGAAGAGTTTGGCTGCGTATTTATATCAAAGTGAAACGTTGGTTCTTTACCATGCTGCGGAGATGAATTTGCTTTCTAAAGTAGGTGAAACGGAGGGCGATTTTCGATCACGCATTGCTATAACTCTTCGTGAAAATCGCGATGAAGCCTTAAAGAAAGTGCAAAACAAGTATGCTGACAAGATTGAAAATGTAAAAATTAAGCTGAGACGAGCTCAGGATAAGGTTGTTGTGCGCCAAGAAAAGGCGGGATGGCAAAAAATAGAAACAGCGATTTCGTTTTTCACTACATTGATTGGGGCTCTTTTTGGACGTGGTGTTACAAAAGGAACGATCAATCAAGCGGGTACAACCGTGCGTCGTGCAGGGAGAATTACTCGTGGGGGACAAGAAGTCACGCAAGCTGAGGAAGATAGCAAAGCGTACCAAGAGCAATTAGATGATTTAACGGCACAGATGAACGCGGAAGTAGCAAAATTAGGGATGTCACTGGATCCTTCAACCGTTGGATTAGAAGAGGTTATTATTCGTCCTAGAAAAAGCGATATTACCGTTGAGAAAGTTGGCATTTTGTGGGCTTAGACCAAATTATTGTCATTAAATGCTGCGGGGTTATATACTTCATTTGTTGTTTATAAAAAAACTTCACAACAGGTGAGAAAATGAAAAATAAATTTGTGTGTTTGTTGTTTATAGTATTATCCGTTTTTTGTTTGCAAGTGAGTGCAAAGGAAAAAGAAAAGGACGTATCTGATATTGCAAAGCAAATTCGTATGTTGCAGTCGGAGATGGAAGCCAATCAAAACGATTCCAAAAGTGATAAGTCTGAATTAAAAAACGCTGTCATCAAGGCAAATGTTCAATACATTGAAGGATGCATCGTTCAGAAAATCAAACGTGTCGAATCTCGTTTAGAAAAAGTGAAAGCACGCCTTGCCGCTGCGAAAGCTGATGTAGACGAGGATGATTTTGATAGTGAAGCACAAAGCAAAAAAATAGAAGCATTGCAAAAACGCCTCATGGATTTGCGCGAAGTGGCGCTTATGATGGAAATGTTTAAAATGCGTTTAGAAGATTAAACTTATGGCTCTTGAAACAGATCTGTTTCAAGAGCTTTTTTCACGACGATTGAAAAGTCAAGTTGTCCCTTCCCCTTATCCGATGTGCTAAAAAGCGAGAAAATCTTCCTGCAAAACCAGGCCGAGGACGGCCTGGTTACTTTCAGGCCGAGGACGGCCTGGTTTAGGAATCGGGCATGGGCACGCTCACGGGCACGTAAGGGCAGCTGCTAGGGTTTACTTGACCCATGCGTCGACATTGATGAGGCCGCTTTTTTGCAGCATAATAGATATAATGGCAATAGGGGCAACCCAGCGCATGAAGAAAAGCCAAGGTCTCCAGAGGAATTTCCATTTCGTTCCAGAGGAAAATTCCTCTTTGCTAATGGCTGTGCTAAGGAACCAGCCTGTGTAAATGGAAATCATGAGGCCTCCGATAGGGAGAAGCCAAATGGACACGATATCATCGACAGTAGCCAAAAAGGTTTTGCCGTAGATGACAGGCCAGTTAGCAAACAGAGTATTGGATCCAGAAAGAGCGCTTGGAATTCCGAAGATGAAGCAGCTGATACCTGTTACGAGAACAGCTTTGCGTCGAGACCAACCCATGAGGTCAATAAAGTTTGCCACCACTACTTCGACTAATGCAATTGAGGAGGTTAGGGCTGTGAACACAAATAGGATGAAGAAGGTGGTGGAAATGAGCAAGGCTCCGGGTAGTTTTCCAAATAGAAGGGGCAGTGTTTTAAACACTAAACCGCGTCCTTCTTGAGGAGTAAATCCGAAAGAGAAAATGACAGGGAATATCATCAAACCAGCAAGGAGAGAGATCAGGATGATCATCGAACCAATGATTGCGCTTGTTTTAGGAATATCTTCAGTACGACTCATGTAACTACCGTAGGTAAGCATAATTCCTTGACCTAAGCTGAGTGTAAAGAAAGAGAGACCTAATGCTTCAAGAGCAGAAGAGGGTTTGAAATTACTGAAGTCTGGCTTAAACAAAAAGTCGACAGCCTGACCAAATCCATCCAACGTAATCGTATAAGCGCAAAGAGCCACTAACATAATGAGAAGAGAGGAGGTCATGAAACGACTCCAGTACTCGATCCCTTGCCGGACTCCGGGATACACGACCGCTATGGTGATTGCAGTGAATATAAAGTGCCAGAATATAGTGATATCGCCTGATGCAGCAAGGGTGTCAAAGATACCGCTGATTTCTTGAGCAGAGCGATTGAGATAAAATTGATTTAGAGACATAAATACGTAGTTAAGACCCCAGCCTGCTAAAACGCTATAGTAGGACATGATTAGGAAAGAAGAGGCGACACCGAGCCAACCCACACCTTTCCAAACGGTTGCATTGTGCGTAAGACTAGCGAAGATGCCAACGGCGCCACGTTGAGCTTTGCGTCCTAAAATCAGTTCGGCTACGAAGATGGGGATACCGATAAAGAAGGTGCATAGGATGTAGATGAAGACGAAGAGGCCACCGCCATTTTCTCCAGTGACATAGGGAAATTTCCAGAGCGTTCCTAATCCGATGGCTGATCCTGCCGCAGCGAGGATAAATCCGATTTGGGAGCTCCAATGTTCTCTGTGAGTTTGACTTTGCATCATTTTTCCTATTTTTATGATATCGAGGTAAAAAGGTAACATACCGTTTGTTTCCTTGACAATCCCTTTTTCTTGACCTAACCTAGGAGGAAAATTTGGAGTGTATATGTCATTTGTTATAGCCGGATTATTTGAAGAAGCTTTCGTTGTCGGAATTGTCTGTGTCGTATTTCTAGTTCTCTTTGTCGTCGCGGGGATTAGACAGATTGTTAAAGATCAAGATCGGGAATAGGATTTATTTTGAAATTAGAAGTGATCAAAGAAGAAGAACCTTGGTACGGCAAAGGATTATCTTTTAAATGCACAGAATGTGGGCGTTGCTGTACAGGCGCGCCTGGTTATACGTGGATTAGTGAGCAAGAGATTATCGCTATTGCAGAGTATTTACAGATCTCAATAGAAGATTTTGCAAAGCGATATTTAAGAAAAATCAACAACAAATTTTCGTTAAAAGAGAGTGCACAAAATTACGATTGTGTTTTTTTGAAAGAGCGCAAGTGTCAGGTTTATCCTGTACGTCCCAAGCAATGTCGCACCTTTCCTTGGTGGCCAAAGAATCTGCGATCTAAAGAAGATTGGGAACAGGCAGCGCAGTTTTGTGAAGGCATTAATCAACCTGATGCTCTAGTAAGTAGTGAATTGATACAGAAAATTCAAAGAGAGCATGTGAATGAAGGGACAGAGTAGTCACAAAACAGTTGTTATTGGTTCGGGTAAAGGGGGAGTGGGGAAATCTACTGTTGCCGTGAACCTTGCTGTGGCGCTTGCTAAAACTGGTTTACGTGTAGGACTTCTCGATGCGGATGTGTACGGACCCTCGATTCCTATTATGTTAGGGTTGAGACGAGTGAGTCCTCGTGTGTACAGCGATGCACAAGGGCAAACCCGAGTGCAACCGTTTACAAAATTTGGCGTTAAATCCATTTCCATCGGCTTTTTTTTGGAGGAGTCACAATCGCTTGTGTGGCGAGGACCGATGCTGCACGGAGCATTACAAAAGATGCTTGTAGAGGTAGAGTGGGGGGAGTTGGATCTCATGCTGGTGGACTTGCCACCAGGAACGGGCGACATTCCAATCTCTTTAGCAAAATTGATGCGCATCGATGGAGCGATAGTTGTGTGTACTCCACAGGAGGTTGCAATGCTCGATGCTATAAAGGCGATTAATGCGTTTGATCAACTGAACATTCCGCTTTTGGGAGTAATTGAGAATATGGCCGGATTTACTGCACCGGACACCGGTGAAGTGTACCACATTTTTGGTCAGGGCAAAGCGCAAGAGTTAGCTACTCGATTTCAGGTGCCATTATTAGGGAGCATCCCGTTAATTCCTGCGATTCGACGAGGATCTGATGAAGGGTATCCAGCTGCGTTTCACCAAGGTGACAACGATGTAGGACGTCATTTCCGCGACCTTTCAAGTAAAGTGTCCCAGTTATTGACTTGATTTTTCGCAAGGAAAGCGGTACAGAATACCTTTTTGGAATGCAATACAATAGGAGCTAGTATGACGTTAGGAGAAAAATCTATCGCTTTGGATGGCGCCACACAAAAAAACGTCGACCAGTGGTTGAACGGACACTACGATGCCGAAACCAAAGCAACTATTCAACGTTTGCTTAAGGATAATCCAAAAGAGATTGTGGATGCTTTCTACACGCATTTGTCTTTCGGCACTGCCGGAATGCGTGGTATTATGGGCGTTGGCACCAATCGGATGAATCAATACACCATACGTGCGGCAACGCAAGCATTGGCAAGCTATCTCAATCAAGTGCCAGCACCTAAGAATGGACATGCTGTGTTTATTGGATACGATTCTAGGCATAATTCCGAATTTTTTGCAGAAGAAGCTGCAAAAGTTTTAGCGGCAAATGGAATTAAAACGTATTTATGCCCAGAATTGCGACCTACCCCTTTTGTTTCTTTTGGATGCCGCTACAAGCACTGCAGTTCAGCAATTATGATTACGGCTTCACACAATCCGGCAGAGTATAATGGCTACAAGGTCTACTGGAATGATGGGGGACAAATCTTGCCTCCGCATGATAAAAATATTATGGATGCATTTGATGCAATTACCGACGTAAAAGCGGTAAAAAAACTCGATACATTGATCCATCCTTTGATTGAAATGGTTACTCAAGAGATCGATGAAGCGTATCTGAAGGCGATCGAAGTGCTTCAAAGCTATCCAGAAGATAATCTAACGCACGGTGAAAAGCTAAAAGTTGTTTACACAAGTCTACACGGGACTGGAATCACGTTGATGCCACGTGCAATGGCAGAATGGGGTTTTACAAATTTAGAATATGTTGCTCCTCAAATTATTCCTGACGGCGCCTTTCCTACTGTCAAAAAGCCTAATCCAGAAGACCCTCAAGCGCTCACAATGGGAATCGAAGTTCTTAAAAAATCTCACGGTGATCTACTTGTTGCTACAGATCCCGACGCTGACCGCGTCGCCGTTGCCGTCAGCCACAAGGGCGATGTTCAGCTGCTCAATGGCAATCAGGTCGCCTGTTTATGTCTAGAACATATCTGCAAGGCATTAAATGATCGACAAGCTCTTCCAAAAAAAGCCACATGCATCAAGTCTATTGTCACAACGGAAATGTATAAAGTCATTGCTGCTTCCTATCACTGCGAATGCGTCGATGTCCTTCCAGGTTTCAAGTACATCGCTGAAAAAATACGCGAATGGGAAAAAGATCCACAAGGAAATATATTCATTTTTGGTGCCGAAGAGTCCTACGGCTACCTTTTAGGTACCCAAGCGCGCGATAAAGACGCTATCCTCGCCGGAGTCCTCATCTGCGAAATGGCCCTCCAAGCAAAGCTAAAAGGCAAAACCCTCATCGACTGCATGGAAGATCTTTATAAAAAATATGGAGTCTACTTCGAAGAGGTGCAATCCCTAAATTTTGAAGAAAGCAAAAGCGGTAAAGAACAAATGGTATCCACAATGGATCGCCTACGCAAATCACCCCCAAAACAGCTTGCAGGCAGCCCTGTAAGGGTTCTCGACGACTACGAAACACTAACCAAAACGGAACTTTCCTCTGGAAAAACAGCAAAAATCAATATGCCTAAATCCAATATCCTCATCTATTGGCTTGAAGATGGCAGCAAAGTCATCGTTCGCCCTTCTGGAACCGAACCCAAAATCAAAATCTATTGCGGTGTTGTGCATGTTCTTAATGGACAATTGCCTAAGGTTTTACAAGAATGCCAACAGCATGCAGCACAGATACTGAAGGATGTAGGTAAGTAAGAGAAAAAAACAGGATGAGCAAGGTCGCCTTCGGCGACAGGATATTAGCAAGAGTTTGATAAATCGACGAATGGACAATGGACTGAGGACGGTTGGACATGGACTGATTGAGACAATTGCAAAAGTCAGAGAGTTTATCATTTTCCTATTTGGAGTGCGGTGGCTTGCCCTTACAGTTGGACACATCTTTTCAAGCCTTTTTCGTGCTCAAGGCAACTTCTTGAGCCAGTTCATAACCGTACACCATGTTTAGAAGGCATATTATTCCATTCCATTGAGCATATAACCTTATTGCACGTAACACATTTTCTGTACTCTCTATTGGCAATGTGGTTAAAAGCAGCCACTCTAGTGGTGTTATACCTTTCGGAGGATCTATTTCGGATACAAGTATTGCATTGATTGTTACGGACTTCCATGATTTTTTCTTACATGTGATTGGGGCCTTTAATTTTACTGTCGTGGCCCTAATTGCTACCGTAGCTGTCCTTTCTGTGCTTTGATACTTACCTAATACAAGTGTGCTTGTCGCTAGTGTCTCCATTCGAATCAGTTTTTTCTTAATTTTATTAGTATCTTTCCCTTCATCCGCCAAGAACGGTTATGGTTAGCCCGAATTAATATATCTGCTTTTACTGTCATTTCCTCTGTAGCCTTACAGAAACATTCGTAAATATCAGCTTCCCTATCTCCCATGCTTATTACTTGCGTATTGGGTATTTTTGCTTGAAGTTTACATGCTTCTCGATACCCCTGTAGCCAACGATAACTTTCCTTCTGCTCTATTGTAAGGCTGTTTCTATGGTTTTCCGATTTTTGCACTCTGTTATAGTCGAAACTAGCTAAGATGCCTAACGGAGTTCCTTTTTCAGTAGTTGCGAGACAAGGATGAATTCGATATCCCTTCTCAACGTTGGTGTGGAGAGCATTAAAACCTTCCAAGCATTTCATATAATCAAAATCTAGATCTGAAGAATCCTAGATAACAAGTACGACATCTTGAGTTTTGCATCTTTGAACGGTTTCAGCACTATGAGGTTTTAGAATACTTTTAGGAGTGATCAGAGAATTACCCAAGAAACGATACGCACCACGGAGATCACTCTCCTTGCAAAAAACCTGGGGAAGCGATTTCCCGGAATTCTTTGCCAGCGCTTTAACCATGCGTTCCCCTCTACGACTTAGTCTTTTATTACCAAACTCAAACTTTGTTTCATGTTCGGATAAATTTTGAATTAAAGTATTGCTCATTTGACTTTCTACCTGATTTTAAACAGAGAAATAATCGTATTCTAAAATATATTTTTCAATATTTTTAAATAAAAAGATGTGTCCAACTGCAAGGGCAAGCCACCGCACTCCAAAAGCGAAGAATAGCCAAGTCACTAATTGTAGCGATTGACGAAACGAAACGCATCCCCGTAATCAAAGAACAACTGCTCTCCCTTATTTACCTCGCACGTCGTCACAAATATCCAATGCAACAGATTGCGTTCCATCGCACACAACGGCTGCAAATTGGCCTGTGAACGACTGTGATTCACAAAGCGCAACTCATTGCCCTCAGTTGAAGAATCAATGGCAAAGTACTTTAATGACCACCACTTAGTGGGATAATGCATGCAGTAGGGATTCGAGTCAGGCGCCTTGCGATAAATGCGCCTAATGACTCCTGTGTATTCTCCAACAAAAGCGCCTTCGGGAAGATCAGCGTCAGCAAAAAGTCCATATCCAATCTCATCGTCAATCCAGCGTATGATCACCTCAGCAACATGCCCAGTTGCGATCTCTTTTTTATATTGTCGCGCATACTCGCGATTTGCTGTCCCTAACCACTTTATTAGCAGAGGGCAGTTGCGCAGCACCTCTTCTAAACGCGCCTCACTTTCAAAATGGGAATGCCTTAAATACCGTGCTCCAAATGTCGTTTGGAACTGCTTAGGATTTAAATCTACTGTTCGCTTGTATCGAGGCAATACAACTTTGCTTGTGTGAGGGCTTTCTTCATTGCCTAATAAGCGCGCCCACTCTAAAGCAGTAAAACCCCATTTATTTATAGCTTTTAACATTGTGCACCCAATAATAGCCTACAGTGACCAAGAAGCTGTTCTAAGGCCCGCTTTCATAAACATCGGCTTGCCGATGTTTCAACGAACTGTGAATGGGGCCGGCAAGCCGACCCCTGTGAAAGCGGTGGTAAGCCACCGCACTCCAAATAGCACATTCGCCCTCTGCGCTTCTCTATGCCTCGTTTGAATTTTGCAATTGTCTCTTCCGAGCGACTCAAACTGCAGTAGTCAGACTTTCACAATGATTCAATTGAGTCAATATTCTTCTTTGACATTTACTCCTATCTCGTTAAAAATAAGGAGGAAATGAGGGAATATGGCGCTTTTAAATCGGGCAAACAGATTAGTAGATGAGGCAGGTTCTTCCTTTGAAGAAACCTACAAAACCTCCTACAGCCATGGTTTAGAGGCTATTTATGCCTTGGAGAATGTCGATCTTAAGTCAATTCGTCGCATCGAAGTCGCATCCCCCACGACTCAATCTGTTACAACAAATAAGAAAGCAATAACACCATCTACCGTACAGCAACAGCTGGAATTTGACCTCGGCGCTGAATTTAAAACGTGGATTCCCTCTTTTTTAAATAAAGAACCTATTCAAGTTCTAGAATTGTCTCCCTTAGCAGAGCGCTGTCTAATGGCGCATGGAAAAACAATCCTTCAAGACCTACTGCAAACGAATTTTCAGAGTTTTTTGACACTGAAAGGAATGGGACAAGGGCTGCTTGATGAGATGCGTCAAAAGCTACATACTTATGTCGCAGGACGTTCCACAGAACGTTGTGAAGAGATTGACTTTGCATCTTGGATGCGCACACTATTAGCAGGATTGGAACGCAAAAAGGCATTTGTTTTATTACAGCATCACGGGTTAGGCGATTTAATTCATCTCTCTACTATGGAAATGGCAGAAGTAGGTCGCTTGTCCTTCGAAAAAAAACAGGAATGGATTCGCGATATTGGATCTCAGCTGCAGACGTCAGCGCGCAAGCAAATATGCATGAATGGCCTTGAAGCGGTATGCAACGCCTTTATTAAACCGTGGATGCGTTCACGTCTAGGTTTGGCAACGATTCACGAATTGACGGAAGCTGTACAATGCATGAGCCTTGATCCTCAGCATGCAACTGAAGCGATGCGTTTTCTCAGTGCTACCTACTTTGACCATCAATTTCCTTTAAAACATTTATTGCATGAAGTAGCTCCTAACCTCTACAGTTCGGATCACCATACCAGTTGTGATTACCGCTCTATAGAAGAAAAAGCGCTCTCCTATTTTTATCATCCCAGTGTACACTATCCGTTGTCCCATTTAATTTTATTAATCGAACGCGAATTTGCATGTGCATGGGTAGGCTTTCCTGAAGGGTTGATTGAAAAAGTACTTAAAAAATCTCCTTCCCTACGTGTACGCAAAGAGGGCAACCATGTCCTTACAGTTCGCTTGAGCTAACGGATGTTATGAAATACGCCAATCTGCAAGCTTTTGAAAAACATCTAGAAAGTGCCGCTCCAAAGCATTTTTCACCGATCTATACAATTATTATTAAAGATCGCTTCATGCGTAAAGCCGCTGCAGATGCAACAGCGAAAGCTCTTTTGGGTAATCAAAGAAATCCCGATCTAAGCCTAAAAGTTTTTGATGAACATCAACTAAATGCGTCGGCCATTTCAGAAGAAATGCAAACGTTGACACTCTTTGCAGATTGCAAAATCATCAGACTAGATTTGCCAGAAAAGCCTTCGACATCTGCTTTAAAAGAACTTCTCGAATGCTTAAAGTCGACCCCTGGAGTCTTCGTCATCATCTCAGCAAGCGCTATCAACCATGCAACGACATTCTATAAGCAAATAGAAAAAGTGGGAGTGGTCTTAGAATTTCCTGAAGAAAAGGCATGGGAAAAAGAAAAAAATCTAGTGACATTCGTTGCCAAGCAAGTGGCTGCTGCGGGAAAAATCATCGATCCAGATGCCTCCCTATACCTTGCTAAGCAATTCGGGACCGATGGAGCTCTTCTTTACAACGAAACGGAAAAATTGATCACCTACGTTGGTGATCGCAATCGCATCTCCCTTCAAGATGTGAGCGCTATCTGTGCTCAGGTAAACATTGAAAATAGCTGGCAGCTCGGCGAGGCAATTTTTCGACGCGACGGAAAAACGGCTCTAAGAATCACTACAGCCCTTCTTCAAGAGGGAACGCCATTTCTTGCATTATTGCGACAGATTCGCCATCAGGTGCAAACGGACTACACGGTTTGCTCCATTTTAACGAATGGGGGCACTCAAGATGATATATCGCGCCAATTTCCCTATATGCGAGGATTTATCCTAGAACGCCACGTGCGCACCGCTTCTGACTACGGAATGGTTCGCTTCAAACGAGCGATGCAGGAGATCGATGCGATGGAACTGATGGTTAAAAACAGTGGTATCGAACACAATCTATTAGCCGAAATTATTATCACCAAATTAGTAAGGTAACCCCATGTCAAAACCAGCGCTACTTCTTCTTCCAAACCTTCTCGGAGAACATCGTCACCATGAAGTGTTCCTTCCTGCTAGCGTAGACCGCGCTGTAGAGACTCTCGATGGCCTAATCGCCGAAAGTGAACAGGGTGGTCGTCGCTTCCTAAGCCGATTTAAAACAGCAAAACCAGCAACCCTCATTCCGATCGCACTTCTCAATGAGCATACTCCAGACAGCGACATGGATTTCCTTCTGGAACCTATTCGCAAAGGGGAACGCTGGGGCTTAGTATCGGATGGAGGTGTTCCCTGCGTGGCTGATCCAGGAGCCAAGTTAGTGCAACGCGCGCGCCAAACAGGAATTAATGTACAAGCATTTGTAGGTCCTTCTTCAATCATGTTATCATTGATGCTATCGGGCTTGTCAGGACAACGTTTTGTATTTCATGGCTACTTGCCAAAAGAGCCAACTCAACGCAAACAGCAACTAAAACGCCTCGAACAAGCTTCCAAACAAGATTACTACACGCAGATTTTTATCGAAGCGCCCTACCGTAATCAACACGCCCTAGAAGCAATCATGGAAACGCTATCGCCTGAAACACTTTTATGTGTAGCGTGGGATCTCACTCTACCGACTCAAGGAGTCCTCTCACAACCGATAGAAGTTTGGAAGAAAAGCCCTTTGCCAAATCTTGAGAAAAAACCTGCCATTTTCTTAATCGCCTCCCCTGAGGATAAAAAATGAATGATCTGATTTCTTATCAAAAAGCAGCAGAATCATTTGCAGAAGCTGCAGGCGTAATCCTGAAAAAATATTGGGGTAACCTGTCCTCCATACGCTCCAAAACCTACTTTTGGGATCTCGTTACCGAAGCCGATACAGAAGCAGAACACACAATCCTAAAACTGATCAAAGAAAAATACCCCACACACCTTACTTTATCTGAAGAAGAGGGTTTAAAAGAAATCCACAACGCCGAATTCCTCTGGATCATCGATCCCATCGACGGCACAACGAATTATACGCATCAGTACCCTATGGTGGCTGTCTCCATCGGCCTCCTCATCAACGACATCCCCTCTGTCGGCGTTGTCTTCAATCCCTTCACCAACGAAATGTTCTCCGCCTCCCTAAAAAATGGCGCCACCCTCAACAATCAACTTCTCCACGTCTCCAATGTAGACTCCCTAGAACGCAGTCTCCTCGGCACTGGCTTCGCCTATAACCGCCGGCACACGGTAGAAAATAATTACGCAGAATTCTGTCATCTCACAAACCTCTGCCAAGGGGTCCGCCGCAGCGGCTCAGCAGCCCTAGACCTCGCCTATGTGGCCTGTGGCCGTCTCGACGGCTTTTGGGAACGAGGTCTTCAGCCTTGGGATATGGCAGCTGGTATCCTCCTCATTTCCGAAGCTGGTGGTCTAATCACCAACTACCCCCAAGGCCCCTTCGACCTCTACTCCGGCAAAATTCTCGCCACTAACGGCGTCCTCCACTCTACATTAACCGAAGCTTTGAAGGGGGCTCTGCCCCCTTCACCCC
>JACDHD010000097.1 GCA_013821265.1 Parachlamydiaceae bacterium
GGACCAAGGTCCCGCACTACATATAGCACATTCGTCGTCTGTGTTTTTCTATGCCTCGGACTTATGCAATTGCCTCAAATAGTCCATTTTGTCCATGTCCTTTTCGTCGTTTGCGTCCTTTTCGTTCTTTTCCTCTTTTTTATTTATCTTTTTGTTTATCTAGTTACTAATATGTTAACAAGTAAACTAAAACGCTCTCCTGAAATTATATTTTGTTTTATATTCTAAAAATAAACTTTACTATAATTCGCAATTTTATTACGGTCACGTTTGTAGGGAGATGTGAAGTTTTAGGTGCTTCTACAGAATCTACAAAGTTAAATAATAAAAAATAATTGGAGGAATAATGCCTACTAATTTATCACTTGATTCAATTAACAAATGTGCTGCTAGTAATAGTTATTTTACAAACTCAACAACAACTGTTACTTTGGGTTTTGTTGAGCGTCTCGTTCGTGCTTTTCTTTGGTTCGTTCCCCTTGTTGAGTCTTCAGCTAAAAAATGCCAAAGAGTTTCTGTAGAGACATTACAAAAACAAATCGTTTCTGATATCACAAGCAAAGGACACTCTGTTCCTGCTGACACATATGCTGCATTAAGAGGGTTGAATATCCCAACTATCCGTCCTGGTGATGATCTTTATCCTATACGCCATCAGCTAGCAGCTGTACGTGCCTTAGCATTCCAATATGGACATAATGAGCTAGCAACTGGTAGCCCACAAGCTGCTGGATTAGTAGCAGAGAGAGACCGCCTTGCTCAAGCATTAGTTGAAGCTAATACTGCAAGAAACTCTGTAGCGCAACAATTAAGTGAAACAGTTGCAAGTTTGAGCAGTGTTCAACAACAATTAGGCAATCTTTCTCCATTAGCTCAAGTTGAAATGGATCGTCGAGCAGCGCTTGAAGAAGCAGCAAAGCCAGTATGGATGAGAAATGTTCCTGAAACAGAGCGTGAAGGTGTTATGGAGTCAGGCATTGTGTTTGTTCCTCGCGACCGTGCTGCTGACATCCTAAGTGGTGTTGGAGCTAGCGACCGTGTTGTGTTACCTAAAGGTGATAAAGCACTTGTAAAGTCATTAGGCAACAAAGCCAAGGTGACAACATATTCTCCAAGTAAAACTGTGGCAACACAGAAAACAACTATTAGAGAATTGAATGGTAAACTAGAGCTCTTAACAACAAATCTAGCTGTATTCAATACAGCTGAGGCTCCAGCTCCAGCTCCTGGCTCAAGCGTTGAAGCCATTTTAGTTGCTGCTAAAACCTTTATGTCAAGTCAACATAAAGGAGCTCTGGAAGCCGCTAATAAAGCCTTGGCCGCTGCAAAACAAACTAAAGATAAAGCAGTAAGAGCTACAGAAAAAGCTGCAGCAAATTTAAAATTGCAAGCGTTAAGGCAAATTAAAGATTTGACAGCTGCTGCCTCTAAATTAGAAGCTGCTTTAGTAAAAAAAGAAGGCGTTATTCAGAAAAAGTTGACAGCTCAATTTGATAGAGCTACTGCTTCTGTAGTTGCCTTCTTTAAACCTAAAGTTGTTAAAGCTAAAAAGGGCGCATCAGCTCCAGAAGGCACAACATCACCTGTAGCTCCAAGAGCTCCTATGGGTGTAACTTATGTTGTTCTAGATACTGAATTGGTTGGAAACCATGAATTAACTGCACGTGGTGCTTTTGCTGCAAAACCAGGTATACCAGCACAAATCGCTTTGGTGAGGTCTACAGTTGCTCCAGTTCTATTTAGGGATCAATGGAGTGGATCCAGAATTGGTTCTCCTGTTGTAAGCACAGAAGTATCCCTAGATACAGCTAGTGTTTGATAATAAGTGATGGGAGAGCATCTGCTCTTCTAGTGAATACGAATGCAGCATTCCTAGTGAGTGCTGCATTTTTTTAGCCTACCAGATCCCTATCTTTATTTTAGGAGAAGAAGGATATGTCACACCTCTCATTAAGCCAAATTTCAGCATATGCCTTGTCTCATCAGTATGTTAAATCTGATACAACCATCGTTCGTTTGGGTTTAATGGAGCGTTTAATCCGAACAATCTTTTTTTTGGTTCCTGGATTAGCTTCAAGCGCGCAACGATGCTGTGAATTATCGATTAGAGTCTTGACGGATCAATTGCAAAAAGACCTTTCAGAGAAGACCAATAAGGTTCCTGAGGCTGTTTATGAGGAGCTCAGATCGTTGCAGATTGGCACCATTCAATCAAGTTCTCCTTTATATAATATTAGGAGTGAAATTGAAATCTGTCGAGCTTATGCATTAGAAAAAAATATGCACGACTTGGAGACCTTAGGAAACAGTTGTCGTCAATTAGAAGCGGAAAACGCTGAGAGACAAGCATCAGTCCAACAAGCAAGTGAGCAGCTCATTCAAATGAGAGCACAATTATCCTCGGCAGAAACGAAATTAAAGGCAGCAACAGAATCGCGAGCACACTTATTAGCTCAAGGGGCTTCTAGAGAGGTAGGTATTCGCACAGCGCAAGAAGATGCTTTGCGACCCGCCTGGATCAAGAATGCAAGAGCGAGAGAGTTTACGTTAAAAGGGGACCTCGGGTGCTCTGTGGTTTTAGTGGGACGAGGAGCCCTTGACGTTTTGAGAAATGCTGTAGGTCCTAAAGACTGCGTCATTCTATCTAAAGCAGATGAAGGACAAGCAAAATTGTTTGGAAATAAGGTAAAGACAGTGACCTATAAGCCCAGCAAGAATATTAGCAAACGTCAAGAAAAGATAGCTGAACTTATGTCTTGTTGCAGAGTACTGCGAGCAGATTTAGATCTCTTCGTTCAAAATACGCCTTCCGTTTTTTCAGATCTTTTGGAAACAACTAGGGAGTTTATGAGTAATGAATTTGTGACAAATAAAGATGCAGCGGTGAGTGCATGTGAAGGAGCAAAGAATGACACGCAGGGAAAAGCGGCATTGATGAAATTAGAAAAGCTGGAGCACATTCGCTTAACGTTTGCGCAAGTTGAGGCACTGCAAAAAGAGCTGGTCGAATTAGAATCGAGTGTCCATGAAAAATTAGTCACAGAATTAACAAGAGCAATGGCTGAGTCCGAAACCGTTATGAAAAGAAGCCCTGCGCCCGAAACTATTTTTATTGTGGTGTCGGAGGCGATGCTCATGGATCAACGCCAAGCTATTAAGGGGCATTTGATGAAGCTGCTGACAAGAAATACAGGAAATTATGTGCAGGTTAATGATCCGACAGCAAGACCCGTTTTATATTCAGCAGAGTGGCGGAACCGAGAAATTAGTGGGAGTGCAGCGTAAGCTGAGTACTCCAAAAATGTGAACCATGTTGAGAGTGGGTGATGTTACATTTCTCTTTAAATGATATCACCACATATGCCTCCAAACATTGTTATGTGGCATCTACGGGTGTGATTACATTGAGCGTCGGCGAGCGCTTTGTACGTTCTTTTTTTTGGTGGCTTCCTTTTTTAGAATCCATTTCAGTTCGCTGCTGTGAATTATCTCTCAAGACCCTACAAGGACAAATAAACAGAGACCTTTCAAATAAGACAAGCCATATCCAAGAAGCTGTCTATCGAGAGTATGCGAGCGTAAAAATTTCCACCCTTTTTCCAGGAACTCCCTTGTATCGTGTACGGCAACAGGTCGATCTGTGTCGCAATCTTGCTTTAGAAAAAATATACCAAGATAGCGTGGCGTTAAGGATGCTGCAAAAGGAGATGGAGTCTCAGCAGAAAGTGCTTCATGCGGATGAGGAACAAATTAATGAGCAAATCAAAACTGTTCACAAACGCAAGGAAGAGGTGAGGGCGCTATTGAGGGTTACTGAAGAGTGGCGCAAGTATCATCAAGCAACGAATAAGTTAGCAGAAGAAAGAGAGGAAGCGGCTAAACCCCTTTGGGTCCAGCAAGCAAGAAAACTGGGGTTTCAGACAGGTGGAAAGCCAAATAGTTCGGTCGTTTTAGTGAGTAGAGATACTGTGGCTGCCTTACAGGGTGCTGTTGGATCAAAAGATTATATCATCGTTCCTGAAACTGACTCAGAAGTAAGAAAAGCCTTTGGGAAGAGAGTTGTGACGTATAAGCCCAGTGTCAATATCAAGAAGCACTTGGACATTGTACAGAGAATTAGAGATCTTGGAAGTCAGTTGCGCAATAGTTTGAAGTTATTTCATCACAAGCTTCCCTTGACATTTTCAGCAGTGATTGCTGTCGCAAAAATTTTCAAAAAGCGTCAATTTGTGGAATGTCAGGTGGCAGCGGATAAGGCTTACATACAATTTGAGGCTGCACACGAAGCTGCGGTAAAGGACATCAGAGTGTTTGATGTTCTATACTTGAAGATGAAAATGCATGAGGAAATGCAAAAATTGCTGCATCTGGAAAATATTAGGCTTTGTATGAGAAAAATAGAACAAGTAGAAAAGTCGTTGATCGATGAACAAACTCTTAAGAAAAAAGTCCAGGTAGAGTTTGCAAGAGCGTTGGAAGTGCTTGAGAAGCTCAAGACAAAAGACAAAAAGGGGCATCCTCGAATTTTTATGGTTGTGCCTGAAGTTGCTTTTGCTCATGAGCCTATGAAGGACTTAAATAAATGGATGCGTGAGAGATGTTTTACGTATGCATTTGTCAAAAGTCCCAAGGCAATTCCTCACTTATACCACAAAGAGTGGTATCAGGAGCAGGTTGAGCCTTTTAAGTTAAGAGAACCATCACCCTTTGATGAATAAGATAGTTTTTGAGCTCACTTTTCACTTATTCTAATTCTATAATTTTTAAAAAGAGATGATATGGAAAAGGAACAACTGTGTGCCTGTCATAGCGGTCAATTGTATAAAATCTGCTGTAGTGTGTATCACAAGGGCATATTGCCAGAAAATGCGTTGCAGTTGATGCGTTCGCGCTACTGTGCGTATGCTTTGGGTTTGTCGGATTATATTATTGAGACGACAAATCCAGACCATTCTGCATATAAAAAGGACCGGGAGATATGGGTAAGCGATATTCTGGCTTTTTCAAAAAATACGCAGTTTGTAGGTTTGGAAATTTTAGAGTTTCAGTATGGTGTTACGGAGGCATATGTGACATTTAGAGCTATTTTGAAGCAAGCTGGTCGCGATGCGTCCTTTTCGGAGCGCAGTTGTTTTTTCAAGAAAGCTGGTCGTTGGGTATACGCGGATGGTGTCGTGGCATAAAAAACAAAGAGCGCGTTGCAGTTTCCTTTTTGGAGTGCGGTGGCTTGCCACCGCTTTCATAGGGGTCGGCTTGCCGGCCCCATTTACAGTTCGTGGTAACATCGGCAAGCCGATGTTTATGAAAGCGGTGGCAAGCCACCGCACTCCAAATAAGGGGCGTTGCCACTTACTGAGGAAGGCGTTGCTGTGCCATCTCCAATACTGCGTAGACGTACTTAATGAGAGTAGCTTGTAACGCAGCAGCCTTGTTTCCTGAAACTGATTTCTTTTTAGTGACAGTTGTAAAG
>JACDHD010000098.1 GCA_013821265.1 Parachlamydiaceae bacterium
GTTCATACCCTTTGGCAGGGGTTCTAAGGGGACAGCGTCCCCTTAGTTTGGAGTGCGGTGGCTTGCCACCGCTTTCATAAACATCGGCTTGCCGATGTTACTTAGAATATGTGTTGCAAGTAGTTTGTGAATCTACGTAGATGGGTTCGGCAAGCCGAACCCTATGAAAGCGGTGGCAAGCCACCGCACTCCATATAGGAAAAGTTTTTAAGCTTTCGCTGCTTGACCCTTCAATTCCCAAGCTAAACGGAAATACAAGATTGCACCGTTCAACAGCGCGGCACCAACTGCCACGTCAACAATTCCACGAATGTCATTTGGAACGCCAAAGAACTTTATAGACCAACCTAGTAAAACCATCGATCCCAGCAAAATGTAATATCCACGACTGTAAATATTGGCGATACTAGTTGGATTTGAAAACCCTTGAATGCGCTTCACACTGCGCTGTACGGACTTCGACAACACAAACTTGCTTTTAGCATAGCCCACGAGCAAGCTAATCACGATAAAGAACAATCCAATCTGCTCCGCTCTTCCTAAATAAGGCGCCACCAAACTGTACAAGGGATAACTGCCCTCAGCGAGCCTTGAAGGATCAACTAATAGCTTTAAACCTAATGTAAGCAATCCTAGACCTACTGCAAACCACACCAATCCTGAAATCAATACCAATACTGCATGACTTAGTTTCATCATTCATTCCTTTGTTAAAACCAAAGGAGCAGCATAGGTGAAATGGACTAGGGTGTCAAGGTGGGTTATGTTTCCAATCAACCCATTGGTCTTGTTTCTCTTCCCTTTAATCTAGCAATTTTTGCTAATGTCTCTGCTACAGCCGCTTTCCCTCTTATATCATCTGCAGAACCTTCCATCACAGCATCTGTATACTCTACTTGTTCATTAGCAAACCCATCTCTCACAGCACTAAAATGCGCCCTGTCAGAAATTAAATTAGTGATTCGTGGGTTCAATTCTCTTGGATCCCCTCTGCCGGTATCTATCTGGTATCTCAATTTTGCAATTTCATCATTGCAAGCATCTACTTTTGCTTGGTACTCCTCTACCTTGGTTCCTTGAGGCTTCACAGCTACTGCATCTGTATACTGCGTTTGCTCTGCAGCTATCCCTTGCCTTGACCGATCGAGATCATTTCTCTGTGCTGTTAAATTTGTGAGCTGTTGTTGCACGTATCCTTTTACTCCAATAGATCCTCCTTGGGATCGCAATTGGCTAATCATTTCATCCAAAGCATCGATCTCTTTCTGCAAAGTGCTTACTTGTCCCTGTTTTGTTCCCTGAACTGATTCTCTGGCATTTGCTTCTCCAACAGCATTCTGTAACGTTGCGACTTCATTGCTAGCCGCTTTGCGCTCTTGATTCATCCCCTTTGCCAACCCTATAGCACCCCCTAAAGGCAACATCATCATTAGCAACCATAGTGGATTAGCCGCAGTCAGTGCAACAGCGACTCCTATTCCAACGGCAGCAAGAGCTCCTCCTGCAAGCGTCAAGCCCATTTTGCCCTCTGCCTTTGCTTCCCGACGAGCCATTTTATCTAGATTCTTTGACAAATCCGCCGCTGATGTTGTCGAATAATTCAGTGGTTGAGTCGTGCCTCCCATAGGTTCATTAAAACCTCCTACGGCACCTTTCGGTGGAGCAGCCTGGGTTTGAGGCATATCCAGTGATACGTCATATAGGCGTCCTACGTCACCCTGTCCTTGAATACCATCCATACCAGCCATAATTCAGCCCTCCATTTAAAGGACTATTTACTTAGCTCTTTTTTTAACTCTTCTATTAACACTTCATATCCATGCTGCACACTTGAAATGTATTTGTCGGCGTGCTCATGATATTGCGCCTTGGTTCTCTCTGCACGTGCTTCAAATGTTTCCAAGGGGCTGTGATATGCGTCGCGTTCAGATTCCAACAGCTGATCGAACGTTTTATCGAGTTCTGCAGTATACCTCATAAATCCTCCAACTATTTTGCCATATTGGCTTTGTAATTGATTAGATTTTCGCGCAATTCTTCGTTACCGCAGCGTTCACAGGATTTTAAAGCTCTTTTAAATGATCGCTCTGCTAACACGGTATCGCCTAGTGCAAGGTAACATTGGTAGGCATTGGCATGAACAACTGGATCATCAGGATCGGTTGCTTCCCCCATTACATAGGCGATTCCCGCCTGCTCATAATTGCCTGATGTTTGTTCGCCAATTCCCAATCCCATCCAAAAATTATGAACAAATGGATTTAACAGCGTAAGGAAGCGGAACACATCTCTTGCGTCCTCCCAACGTCTCTCTTCCAGAAGCTTGCATCCGATGGTATAAAATCGCTCGAGGGCGGCATCGGAAATTCCCAGCATCTGTTGGATACCATTAGGTTCTTTGCTCAAGGTTTCCCAATCATTTGAATCAAAGTGTTTTTTTAGTTCATCTAACTTTATTTCATAGTTCTCGATCACATCCATAGTAATCTCCTATGTATTCATTATTTAATTATAAATCTTTTATAATTTACAAAACAAACAATTTTATTTAAACAGGGGATAAAATGCCTTTTCGTCCTTTGTTGCAAGAAAACGACTGCTCAGTTAGGGTAAAAAAATAGAGGTAAACCCTATTATGCAACTCCAATTTATCCTAGTCGGAATGACTGTATTCGCTCTCCTAATTTATCTCGTATACACCTTGCTTTATCCTGAGAGATTTTAATGTCATCACACAATTCACACAATTTGTACTGGATTCAACCCCTACTCTTTCTCATTCTTCTCGGGTGCACTCCCCTACTTGGCCGTTACCTCAATGCCATTTTCCAAGGACACCGCACTTTCATGCACTCGATTCTAGGTTGGCTAGAAAAACTTACCTATCCCCTAGCAGGCATTGACTCTTCTCGTGAAATGAATTGGAAAGAATACCTCAAGGCACTCTTAGCGTTTAACTTCATTGGACTTGTCGTCTTATTTGCCTTGCAACTCTTTCAATATTCACTCCCATTAAACCCACAGCAACTACCAGACGTCCCCTGGACCTTGGCTTTTAATACAGCGCTTAGTTTTGTTACTAATACCAACTGGCAATCCTACGCAGGCGAGACAACTCTCAGCTATCACACACAACTATTAGGCCTGACAGTCCAAAACTTCCTTAGTGCTGCAACGGGGATGGCGGTGTTGCTTGCACTCATTCGCGGCATCGTTTGCAAAGAAACGTGTGACCTCGGAAACTTCTGGGTAGACATTACACGCACGATTGTGTACGTTTTAATTCCTTTCTCACTGGTGATCGCGCTCCTACTTGTAAGTCAAGGCGTTATTCAAAACTTTTCCTCCTATGTTACTGTTACAACTCTTGAAAATGCTTCCCAAACAATTCCTATGGGACCCGTTGCTTCTCAAGTAGCGATTAAGCAGCTTGGAACTAACGGTGGAGGCTTTTTTAACACGAATTCAGCACACCCCTTTGAAAACCCAAACGGTATCAGCAATCTCATCGAAGTCGTTTCCATCATGCTACTTCCTGTCGCACTAGTCTTTATGTATGGATATATGGCGCACTCAAAGCGACATGGACACCTTTTGGTCGCTGTGATGGCGTTCTTCTGGGCATTAGGTCTGGCCATCTCAATTTATTCCGAACACATTCAATCACCACTCCTAGACGCCTTTCCTATACTTGAAGGCAAAGAAACGCGCTTTGGTATAACCAACAGCGTTCTTTGGAGTACTTCTACTACCGCAACAGCCAATGGTTCGGTTAATTCAATGCTTTCTAGCCTGTCGCCTTTAGCAGGAGGAGTTGCGCTGTTTAACATGATGCTAGGAGAACACTTCTTTGGTGGTATCGGAGTAGGTCTTGCGAGTATGATTATCTACATCTTATTAACTGTATTCCTATCGGGACTTATGGTGGGGCGCACTCCAGAATACATGGGGAAAAAAATAGAAAAACGCGAAGTTCAATGGGTCATCTTTTCAGTTCTTATGCCTTGTACCCTAGTTTTAATTGGATCTTCTATCGCTCTATTAATACCCAACGCGCTTAATAGTCTATCACATAAAGGTCCTCATGGCCTTACAGAACTTCTCTACGCCTTTACTTCTGCCGCAAGCAACAATGGAAGTTCATTCGCTGGTTTAGATGCAAATACTCCTTTCTATAACTTAGCCTTAGGCCTCACAATACTCCTAGGACGTACAGCAGTTATTCTCCCCGCCTTAGCCATTGCCGGATCCCTTGCACAAAAGAAAAGTATTCCAAAGTCCCTAGGGACCTTCTCAACAAGTAGTTGGCTTTTTGTTTTTCTTTTGGTGTGTGTGATCTTAATTGTCGGAGCTCTTAGCTTTTTTCCCGCAGTAACCTTAGGACCAATTACAGAACATCTTCTCATGCTAAAAGGACGTGGATTTTAATTTATGAAAACACCTTCCACTGACTCACTTTTTTCGCAACAATTGTTTTTTAGCGCCCTTAGGGGTGCTTTTAAAATGCTCACGCCCTGGGTACTAGTAAAAAATCCTGTCATGTTTGTCACATATATCGGAGCAATCATCACAACAATTTATGTTATTTATGACATTGTTGTGGGTGATATTTCGTGGTTTGATATCCAAATTGCCATTTGGTTATGGTTTACTGTTCTTTTTGCCAACTTTGCTGAATCAATCGCAGAAAGCCGCGGAAGAGCCCATGCTGCTAGCTTACGCAAAACAAAGATAGAAGCGCATGCAAGGCAAATCCGCCATGGTGTCGAAGTCCACACCCCTCCCAGCGATCTGAAAAAGAATGATACCATTATCTGCGAAGCTGGAGACATTATTCCTGTCGATGGCGAAGTCATTGAAGGCGTTGCTACTGTCGATGAATCGGCCATTACTGGCGAATCAGCTCCCGTTATTCGCGAAAGTGGTGGAGATCGCAGCGCGGTCACTGCAGGTACTAAGGTGCTAAGCGATCGCATCACAGTCCGCGTCACCTCAGAGATCGGAAATAGCTTCCTAGATCGCATGATCGAGCTCATCGAAGGCGCAAAACGTCAACGCACTCCCAACGAAATCGCACTCCATATCGTTTTGTCCGGTCTGACGATCGTTTTTATCCTAGTGACTGTCTCGCTAAAACTATTTGCCGACTACAGCGCTCACGCCGCTAACCAAGATCTTTCCCACCTAGTCACAGTTCCTGTTTTAGTAGCTCTTCTTGTCTGTCTAGTGCCCACCACAATTAGCGCCCTACTTAGCGCTGTTGGGATCGCTGGAATGGACCGCCTTGTGCGATGCAATGTGATTGCCAAAAGTGGTCGTTCAGTTGAGGCTGCGGGTGATATAGACCTCCTTCTTCTAGACAAAACAGGCACTATCACAATGGGAAATCGCATGGCTACAGCATTTCTCCCCATTGCAGGTACTCTAGAAAAGGATTTTGCTTCTATTGCTCAAGTAGCCTCCCTTTC
>JACDHD010000099.1 GCA_013821265.1 Parachlamydiaceae bacterium
GTAGCTAAGCCACGCAGTGGCGACAGTAGTTAGCCACGGGTGATCGAGCAAAGCGAGGGAACCCGTGGAACAGACATCCTAGATCCGGGAGCCACAACGTGGCGACACATTGCTCACAACGAATAATTTCTGTCGCCATGTTGTGGCTCCTACGTGAGGGGTATATTCCATGGGTTTCCTCGCTTCGCTCGGTCACCCATGGCTACCTACTGACGCCACTCGCGTGGCTTAGCTACCGCTTCGCGGTCCGTTAAAAAATATCGTCAAAAAAGCTTAAAATAATTTCCTGTCACTTATGCAATTGCCTCCAAAGGACACTTTTTTTGAAAAACTGACTTAAAGATTTGCTACTTTCGTCCTTTGCTGCCTTTTCTATACTCTTGCTTTTTAATCTTTATTTAATTACAATTTGTCATTCAAGAAAATTAACTAATGGTTGCATATGTTAGATTGTTTAAAGATTGGTGGTCTCTACTTTAAGGCCTCCCAAAATATGTTTTCGTGTAAAAAACGCAATAAATATGATTTCAAGACAACGGCTATTTCTGCGTCGCTAATTGCTAGCTGGTTTACCGTTGTTGTGCCTGTTTTCTGTGCCTTATTGTATGGCGCTGCATGTCTACAAGGCCGCTGCAAATCGCAAAATCCAGGTACTGACACATCAGCAACTGGTACAACAGGTCGAACAAGTGCCGTAGCCAAAGCTGCAGCCATCCAACCACAACCTACAACAAGTAGTACTGGACGCGTTAAACCTGTTGATTCAAGCACAAGTACCGCAGCCAAATCCGAAAGCAAGGAACCACTTCCCAGCGCTGTAAGCGTTAAACCTGCTGCAGTAAAAAAAGCTGTAAAACCTGAATTTCAGCAATTTGCAAACTTCGAAAAATTTATTTGTCTTTCCGCTGAAACAACTTCTTCAGATGTTGCACCGTATCGAAAGCTCACGCTTGCAATGTTTTCAGGCAAAGAATTTCAAGTTCAATATTCTAAAGAGGCGTTGGTAGGTCATTTAAAAGCTCTCGTTTCTACATTTGACGAATTTGAAAAATATAAAATCAGAATCGTATACAAAAAAGTAGAAATTTTCTCCAATGATCTTGACCGTATTGATCAATATATCCAAAGCGACAATGTTCGTGTTAGCCTAATTCAAGTTATGTTATAATCGGCTTCTGCAAATATCCAAAAAATAAAAAAGGGAAACTTATGACAGATTGTTCAAAAATAGGCGGTCAATACTTTCAGGCCACTCAGGACGTGTTTTCATGTAAGAAAAGTAAAGGTGATTGTACAACTAAGGCCATTTCAGCAGCTTTGATTCTGAGCTGGTTTACTCTAGTGATTCCTGTGTTCTGTGCCCTATTATATGGTGCTGCATGTTTACAAGGTCGCTGCAAATCACAAAAAACAGCTACCTATCCACAGGAGCGCATAAGTACCGCAGCCAAAGATGCAGGCGTTGAATCACAACCAAAAGCTGCAAGTGTGGAATCCTCCAGCAAAGCTGTTCCAAAACCAGTTTCTCAATTACCTGAGGAATACGCAACCTTTGCAAGATTTGTTAGTTGTCCAGCAAGAGTTCCAGCATCTGCGGATTTCACAATGCACCAAACCTTAACAATTAAAACCCTCACCGATAAAAAGTTTACGATTCATTATGCTAAAGACTGCTTAGCAGGCCACTTGCAGGCTCTTTTGGCAACTCATTGTGAGTATGAGTGCTCATATGCAAATCTAAGACTAATATACGCGGGGAAACAATTTCAATCTAAAGATCGTTTAGATATGCACTTCACTCAAGACGACGCTTCTGTATATCTTGTAGTAAGATCGGAAGGGTAGAAGCCCCTCTGTCTTCTTTGATAGGGTTCGCCTTGGCGAACCCCTTCTAGTTTTTATGGTTTTGAATCGCTCTAAAGAGCTCTTTTCTTTTCTTTGATCTTTCCCACAGTTCCCTTCGGTCACTGTGGGCTATAATGAGAGTCGCTTTCGCTGCGCTCAAGCTCTAGTAACAGAGTCTTCGTTGATCAAGTAATCAGTTCGTCCTTAAAAAGTTATGGAGCGACTATAAGGTAGCAAGGCCGTCCGAGGCTGTGAAAAAATAGGCAAAAACGCAGAAAAATAAAAAATTGATAGGTCTAGACTATATTGTCAGCCGTGTTAAATTTTTACTTGTCGCAATTTTGTTAATTTTTTCACAAGCTCTCCCGGCCTTGACAACCAGGTCGGGACGACCTGGCTACTTTATTGCCATGACTTCTTGAAGACGCACTGATTAGGCTCACTACGTGAACGGTTACTCTAATGCTTATTGCAATTTTGTCTCTTTAAACTCAGCCTGTTGTTCAGGCTTTTTTGAAGAAACGATTAATGTTCTTCCCTCTGCACTACTGACTGCAATAACTGTATCTAATATACTCTCATCACAACCAGTACCGCTTACTTCCAAGTGCTCTAAATGCTTAAATTTTAATAATTCTGCAGTATCTTTAGGCTGTATAGGGTTATTCTGAAGGAGTAATGATTTTACATTCGGGAAATATTTGCTTAATGTATCAAAAGGCACTTGGGATAAACCTGCATCTGTTAAATCCAATACAGTAAAATCCTTTCCGTATTCTTTAAAGAATGCTTCAAGGTCTTTCACTACTAGGAGAAATAGTGGCGTTGGGAGTGTATCTAAAGTTAGAAGCAGTATCTCTTTCATTTTTCCGAAAGTAGCTAATGCGTTTCGTGAACTTACGCGACGCTCTAAACTTTCTTCTAATTGAGCAGCCCTGCTCTCTCCCTTATTTAAAGCAACTGATAGTTCCTGTTTGCCAAGGGCATCGCAAAGAGTACTCAGGACTGCTCTCCACAATAAACATTGTTGCTTGTGAGATTTTCCATCGCTTTTGGTTATCTTTGCCGTAATTGTACGATTCCCGTCTGCAAGGAGACCGCTGGAATCAAATAACATATTTTCCAATAATTTACGACCCAATGCGATCGTGTCTTTTTGGCTCTGAGTTCCCTCTCTACGTGTGTTTTCTTGTCTTGTTGGAGTAAGTGACAAACTAGCAGAGGGTGTTTCGGGTTCTTGAGTAATCAGGTCCCCTGTATCCCAATCAGGATCTTCATCGCCTTCCCCTTCCCAAGTTTCAGGAACATCATTTGTACTTTCATCTGAAATAAGTGAGCTATCGCCTGTTGTAGAAGAATCTGTTGAAAAAGAGTGTCCATTTAACCCTTGAGTACTACTAGGAGCCAATAAAGGAGTGGAGAGAGCTTGCCCTCTTTTACTTTCTGTTTGTGCCGCTCCAAAAGGTTTTGCAGCTACTGCATGCATACGACGTGCCGCACTTGAGGTTAAAGAAAAAGCTGCTGAGGATTGTCCATCAAACTTCTGAGTAGTCGTAGAAGTTTCTGATCCTATGGAACTTGCTTGTCCCCGTTTCCTTTCTGTCTGTGCCGTTCCAAAGGGTTGTGCTGCTACTGTATGCGTACGACTAGCTGTATTTGAAGTTGAAGTAAAAGCTGTTGGGATTTGCCTTTGAGGCTCTTGAGGGCCCTTAGGAGTTGCTGAAACTGGAGGAATAGCTTGCTTTCTCTTCCCCTCCGGCTGTGCATTTCCAAAAGATTGTGCAGCTACTGGAGCGATATCCCTCGTTAACGAAGGAAGGTCCCCTCCTAACCCATATCCAGAGACCTCTTCACCCGGAAAAATGATCTTTATTTCTGTAACAGGTGGTTTTACCGGAATCTTTTTTACCGAACGATTTGACAAGCATTTTTGTCCTACGCTAGCTACTAAGCCCAACAAAAAACAAACTGATCCAGGAAATATTAGGACAATGGCGCTTATGACTCGTTCTCTGCGTGTATAACCGAAGCCGGACAAATCCTTACCATAGTAAGCTCGCGACCAATGAGTTGAAACAAAATCTAAACATGTTCTCATTATTTACCTAACAATTTAAATTAAAATAAGCATCATCATATCAAATCAATTTATTTAAAGCACTAAAATTCATCTAGAGTTTAATTTTTGCTCTTAAGGATTTATTGATAACAATTAGGCTGTATGGTATTATAAATGTAAGGGATCTTACCAATTTAGTTCCTCAAAGGAGTCGTTATGGCTACGGAGAATGTAGAAAATACCAGCACATCTGGGATTACCCCAGATCCAACTTCAGCAAATGCGACGACGGCTGGCAATAATGCCGCTACAAATTCGGGCGTGGGCTACACGTCGGCCACTCAAGTCAATTCCATGGAAGAATTAAAACTAAAAGCTCCAAAACTGTACAATCAAATGATGGTAGGGATTGCGACAGCCATTTGCAGAGACAGCCAAGACCACACTAGACGCTTGAAAGAAGCGATGCGTCGAGGTCGTCAGGGATAATGGAAGAGGGAGAACTATTAGTTGTCCAGGACGAAGAAGCTGGTGAACGGTTAGATAAAATCTTAGCCCGTCGTTTCGACGGCATTAAATCTCGCACCTATTTTCAAATGCTCATTGAAGAGGGACATGTCCTTCTTAATGGTTTGTCTGCAAAGAAACGGATTAAACCTACCGCTGGCGATGAAATTCAGGTTAACTTCGTTTTAACTCCCGAAATTGGCCTTTCTCCCGAAGCGATCCCCCTCGATATTATCTTTGAAGATGAGCACATTATAGCTATCAATAAACCGGTAGGAATGGTTGTACATCCTGCTGTAGGAAATTGGACAGGAACCTTTGTCAATGCGTTACTCTACCATTGCCAGCAGTTAGGCCTGAGTCTCCCTGAGTCTTCTCCACTGCGCCCCGGTATCGTACATCGCTTAGATAAAGACACATCCGGATTGCTCTTAGCAGCTAAAACCCCCTTGGCTCACCAGCGATTAGTTGCGATGTTTTCAGAGCGTAAAATTCACAAAGAATATTTGGCTGTATGCCTTGGAAATCCAGGAAATTTGACCATTTCCGCCCCTATAGGGCGTCATCCTGTCCACCGCAAGCTGATGAGCGTGGTTGAAACGGGAAAGCCCGCCATTAGCCATCTAAAAGCGTTAGAGGTAAAGGAAAAAATCAGTCTCGTCCGCGTTATCTTGGAGACTGGACGTACCCATCAAATTAGAGTGCACTTTAAGCATAGAGGGACTCCCATCTTAGGGGACGCTGTCTATGGTAGTGAGTCAGCGAATCGCGAATATGGGATTCACAGGCAACTGCTACATGCCCATCGTTTGCAGTTTATGCATCCTATTCATAACACTCCTGTTGAGCTTACCGCTCCAATTCCGAGTGATTTAAAAGCCTTTTTTCCGAAGGTTTAATCCTCAAGACGTCCTTTTCCGTGCCCGTGAGCGTGCCCGTGCCCGATTCGCTAAAAAAAAATGACGTAAACCGTAAAATATTACAATTTACGTAGCTCTTAGCAAGTCGGGCACGGGCACGCTCACGGGCACGGG
>JACDHD010000044.1 GCA_013821265.1 Parachlamydiaceae bacterium
ACGTTTTTGTTCTTCCATTTTCATCACTCTCCATGTCATAACCACCTCAATTTAAAAGAGATAGTATATCATAAAGTGTTCGCGATGTCTCTTGGTTAAAATGTACGCGATGTGTCTGGGTCGGACCTTTGGAGTGCGGTGGCTTGCCACCGCTTTCACAAACATCGGCTTGCCGATGTCACAACGAACAGTAAATGGGGTCGTCAAGCCTGACCTTGCAAGGCCGCTTGGAGGCTCTCAGAGATTAGGATTTAGCCCCTTTTTTCCTCTTTGCTTTCTAGGTGAGAAGGAAATCCGATAATGGTAGTCATATGATGACCAAATCTATCATGAATGTTTTGAAGATTTTTCTTTCTATCCTTTAGAGAGGCTAATAATTGTTCTTTGATACCTTGATCTAGCCTTAATGGAAAACGATCGTAATACTCTTCACGGGCTACTAAATCTTGATATTCTGCGTCGATCCCTTTTGGAAACATCCGTTCTTTATTGATTTTAAAATCTTTCAATCGAAGGTCTAAGAGTTTTTCCTGGAAATCCGTTAGCTCATGCTTGAGTATAAACGTAATGTAGGCGAACACACCTTCTTTTACTTGTGAAAGTTGGGATGGAGCTGTCCACGAAAAAACACCGATCATAACTACGGTAACAAGTACTCCAAGAGTGTATGTAGCTAGTGTTTGAACGCTAAAGAGGAACACGTCTTTAAAGTTCATTGTCACATCTTCAAAGGCCTCTTTCCTTTTAGCGGCATCACGAATATTAACAAAACAGCTTCCTACAGCAATAATTACTTTTCCAGCTGATTCAATAATACTTAATGGAAGAGCAATTCCCATCGATACTTGACTACCGACCAGCGCTCCTATAACGCATATTCTGCCTGTGAAAAAACGATTTTTTGCAACCGGTAATGTGCGCTCCCACATGACTTGGTTAAATGAAATAGCGGCTTCAAAACACATTGAATTGTCTCCATTAAGTAATAATCAAATTAAAAAAGTGATAGTTTAATGTGTATCTAAATTAAACGCAATTATTATCGATCTTGTTTAAAGAATGATATAAATTGCTGATAATTTGCGTATCGATGAGCTTTTTAGCCCCCTTAATACTGCTAACAATTGACTGTGCGGATGCATTTCCGTGATTTTTAATCAAAATCCCTTCTACACCACATACAAAGGCTCCAGGATACTCTGTATAGGTGAAGTAACGCTTCAGTTCCTGAAAAGCAGGTAATAACTTATCTGAAGGTGCACCTTGCAATGCTTCATTTAAGTAGCCAAAAATAAAGGACGATACGCCTTCGCTTGTTTTTAACAGAACATTACCTGTAAATCCGTCAGTGACTAGTACGTCGACTCCACCTTGAAACAGTTCTCGCCCTTCCACATTACCCACAAAGTGCATGCTGGAGTCTTTTTGGCACATCTGTTCTAACTGCTGATACGCTTGACGGACAACGGAGTTTCCCTTTTTGGGTTCCACGCCGATATTTAGTAATGCCACATTAGGCGATTCAATGCCCTCCATGCAGCGTTGATAGGCTGCACCCATTTGTGCAAACTGCACCAGATGATGCGGCTTAAACATCACGCTTCCACCTACGTCTAGAACAGCTACAGAGCCTGTCACGGTAGGGAGAACGGCTAAAAGTGCTGGCCTCTTAATGCCTGGAAGGCGCGGTAGCTGCAACGTGGCGCTGGTGATGAGAGCTCCAGTATTGCCTGCGGAAATAAAGGCGTCGAGGTAGCGTTTTTTGAGTAAGCGAACTCCCACAACGAGCGAAGAGCTTTTTTTGCGCGAAGCAGCTGCTAGAGGATCGTCAGCCATGACGATGGCGTCAGCGACAGCGTGAAATTCAATTTGGGCGTGATTTGAAGCAATGTGGGAGTGTTGACGCAATTCGCGAATGACGGAATGGGTGCCAATCACAACTAACGTACAGGAAGGGTCTAACTGTTCGGCAGCAAGCTGAGCACCAGCAAAAAGAACTCGGGGGGAGCTGTCGCTCCCCATCAGATCTACCCCGATGCGCAATCAATGACCTAGCTTTGTTCTTGAGTCACTACAGCGCGATCGGCGTAGAAACCGCATTTTGTGCAGATCACGTGCGATAACTTGGATTCGCCGCAGTTGTTGCAGCTAACGCAAGTTTTTGGTTTTTTTGCGTGGTGCGCGCGTTTTGAATTTTTGCGTGCATTTGAATGACGGTTACGTGGCACTGCCATGGTAATAACTCCTTATAAATCAGCAAAAGGGCGGAAGCCCTCTTCACGGTTTTTCCCTTCTTCAGGGGCTGTTAAATACTTTTTAATTTCTTTGCGCTTGGCACACTTCCCATTATTACATTCTGTAAAGGGAGGTGCTTCTAGCAAAATCGCTTCACGGACAACATCGCGAAAATTATAGATGCCGCCTCTAATTTCACTCACAGGTTCAGCGTGATAAAAATTATCAAGGTGAATTTCTGTGTGAACCGGTTCATTGCAAATAGAACAGGGGATAATGCCCTGAGCTATAAGGACAAAGTGCAAAATTAAGTTATCTCCAGCCAAGTAGACTTCTCCATTGATGGAGACGGAATCGGTAAACGATAAGTCCCTTTCGGCTACGTCGAGAAAATCTGCTGGGACTTTCTCATTAACGGAGAGAGTGTGCCCTTCACGCAGCTGCTCGAGATAAACATTAAAGCTAGATTTGTCCACAAAAACGCCAGTTCTATAAATCAGATTAAATTCAATGATGGTAAATTATACGCAATCGATCAATTATGAGCAAGATTATCCCTGCCCCTAATTTATCCCTTGCCTTTGGCTGTGCCTTTGCCTCCCTTACTGGTTTTTTACTGGAAAAAGATCTCGACCTTTCTTTATGATTAACCTGTGCCCCAATTAGGGGATTGCACTGCTCTCTTGAGCTGCAAATAAAAAAATATGACAAATGTCTGACTTGAGCCGCTGGTATTGAGCATTCCAATACCCACTTGCGTTTTTAACGCTCTTGAATTTTTGAGCCTACCGGCGTTGCTTCTTGTCACCAAACCTTAGGAAATACCATGGATGAAATACTCCTTAACATCGAATCAAAAGAAATGCGCTATGCGCATCTAAAAAACGGACGCCTCTACGATCTCGTCGTGGAACGCAAACAAGAGCGTCAGCTGACAGGCAACATCTATAAAGGACGCGTCACCAACATCCTACACAACATTCAATCCGCCTTTATCGACATCAGCGAAGGCGAAAATGGATTTATCCATATCTCCGACATCTTGGAAAACACCAAAAAGTTTGAGCAGATCTTCGACATGGACTTCGACCTCGATTACGACAGCAAAGCCATCGATGTCGCTAAACAGCAGCAGAAGCAGGATATTGAACAGCATTTGAAGGCAGATCAATTTGTACTAGTCCAAGTGGTCAAAGAACCGATTGGCTCCAAAGGCGCACGCTTAACCTCCAATGTTTCCATTGCTGGTCGTTACTTAGTGTTACTGCCAAATTCTCCACATCGTGGGGTTTCACGCAAAATCGAAGATCGCAACGCGCGCGAACGGCTCAAAAAGCTCATTCGTTCCTTTGAGATGCCTCAGGACATGGGTCTCATTTGCCGCACGGCAAGTGCGATCGCAGCCCCAGAAGTGCTCATTGAGGAAGCTAACGAGCTTCTAAAAAGCTGGAATAACATCATGGAAAACTTCCAGAAGAGCAGCGAGCCCACAATGCTTTATGCAGAGTCGGATCTCATTAAGCGTTCCGTCATTACAGCTGTAGACAAACGCTTTGATCGCCTTCTAGTGGACGACTATGAAGTGTACCAAACGTGCAAATCTCTCTACACACGCTACGGCAGCGAGCATCCTCTTCGCATCGATTATTACCGAGACAAAGTGCCGATGTTTGAACGCTTTGGCGTCGAACGCGAAATCGAAAAAACGATCGCACGCAAGGTGTGGTTGGGAAGCGGAGGCTATCTATTCTTCGATCGCACAGAGGCGATGTACACCGTCGATGTCAACTCAGGGCGTAGCTCTGGTAACCAAGGAGACGTAGAAGAAGCTCTCGTTCGCATTAACTTAGAAGCCGCGGAAGAAATTGCTCGTCAGTTACGCTTACGCAATATTGGGGGCTTGATCATCTGCGACTTTATCGACATGCGCCTGCGCAAAAATCAGCGCCGCGTTATGGAGCGTTTGAAAGACTGCATGAAAGATGACTCTGCAAAATGTACGATTTTGAGCATGAGCGAATTTGGTCTGATTGAAATGACGCGTCAACGCCATCGCGGCTCATTAATCCAAACAATTTTCAGTCCTTGTCCTTACTGTAAAGGCAGTGGTTTAGTGAAGTCGCATGAAAGCGTCTCTATCGAAATTGAGCGCGCTCTCAAAAAAGCGATCGAGTACCATCAGCAGTTCGCGTTGCAGCTGATCACCCATCCAGAACTTTCTAAGTATTTACAAACGGTAGATAGACGCTTTTTGATCAAATTGGCAGAAGAGAAAAATGCGCATTTGGAGCTTGGAGTCGATGACAGTTTGCATCTGAATGACTTTTTCTTTCTCTCGACAATTAACAATAAGCGGATCGAGGGCTAAATGTATGGGGTATTTGGTCAAACTCGAAAATTATTCTAAAGCGGGAAAACTACAGCCTCAAATTACCTACACACTGCGCGAATGGTATGATAGCTATTCAGCGGCAGCTAAAGAGAATGGACGCTCTGAACAAGTTGTAGAACCCATTTTGCAGCAGTTTTTAGATCTTGTTGTCGAACAAATTGACAATCCCTTCCAATTTGAACCCTATCACCAACGCCTCACACAACCCCTAGACCTGTACAAAATCAGTCTAGAATTTGTGCGGCCATTGGTCAAAATCGATCGCTCTGTCGCCTTGCACCTAGACCATGCAGATCAGATGGAAGCGCAACTTAAGCGTGGAGAAAATGTGATTCTCCTTGCCAATCATCAGACAGAAATGGATCCGCAAGCGATCAGCCTGTTATTGGAAAAAACGCATCCACAGATGGCTCAGGAAATGATTTTTGTGGCTGGACATCGTGTGGTTAGCGATCCGATGGCGGTGCCCTTTAGCAAAGGAGTTAACCTTCTTTGCATCTATTCCAAAAAATACATCGAAACAGATCCTAGCCTTAAGGAAGAGCGTCTTTTGCACAATCAGAAAACGATGATGCAGATGAGTCAACTACTTGCAGAAGGCGGAAAATGCATCTATGTGGCCCCAAGCGGCGGTAGAGATCGTCCTAATAGCAAAGGGGAGATCGAAGTGGCCCCTTTTGATCCTCAAAGCATCGAACTGTTTTGGTTAATGGCGCAGCGCTCCAATAAGCCAACGCACTTTTACCCTCTTGCATTGGCAACTTATGCGTTGCTTCCTCCTCCCGATAACATTCGCAAAAATATCGGAGAGCGTCGTCACACAAACGCAACCCCTATCGCCCTAGCTTTCGGTCCAGAAGTGGACATGGAAGGGTTTTTGGGCACGGATATCAAGGATAAAAAGAGCAAACGCAAAGAGCGTGCGCTATTTATCTGGGAACGTGTGAAACGCGACTACGACACCCTCATGCAAAAGATAGCGGATTAACGTCAGTAAAAGTGTTCGTTTTATTTTTCACCACCGAGACACAGAGACACAGAGGAGCACAGAGAGCGAGAATAGGATCAATTTAAAATGATTAATTTTTGAATTTATGTCCTTCTTGCTCTCTGTGCTCCTCTGTGCCTCTGTGCCTCGGTGGTGAAAAATAACACGAACTCTTCGGCAACGGTTAATATCCTGTCTATCCTGCCGCATGCGATCCTGCCCATCCTGTAAATTCTTCTTGTATGTGTTTAATCCTTAACTTGGACTTATGCAATTGCTTCAATTAGTGCATTTTACCCTTAAAAACTCTCCAGATAAAAAAATGTATAAAAATGTATAAAAAACTATTTGAAATTAATTATATATGTGCTATAATTATTACTATAACAACTTAAAAAAAGGAATTTAAAATGAGAGTAGATAATGTTTTAAATAAACTTTCTGCAGTTCCAGGTCTTGGAACTGTTATTGGATTTAGCCTGTTACTTTGGCACGGAGCTTGCCTCATTTACAATAAAGTTGCACATGCAATTATTCGTACCGATTTAAAGTCGACAGTACAGCAAAATGAAGCTTTAAAAGCACGCGTGCTAACTTATGATAAGGAATTAGTTTCTAATGATCAAGAGTGTCAAGAAACTTTAGGGTTAGCGGCTGATCGCGGAGAAGAGATGTTAAGGTTTGTGGCAACAGAGATTGGATCTCTTCAGACTAAACGAGCAGAGATCGCACGCAATAGAGATGGGGCTTTGGATGCATTAGGAAAACTTCTTACACCCGAAAGTATCCGAGATGAACTCAGAGCTTTAGATGACAAAAAACGGGAACACAAACAATATGCACTGCTTAACATCATAAGAGCAGTACCTATCCTATCTTGCTGCGTATGGAACCACGATCAACCACGCAAATTTGTTTCAATGCCATCGCCAGAAGCGGCAAAACCAAAAAAGCCAAAAACAGAATAACCAACAAACAATCCTAACCTTCGCAAGGAGGTTAGGATCCAGTATTGTCCCTTTTTCCAAAATCCTCTTTTCTTTCCGCACTTCGGCCCAAAATTTGAACGGCTGAACTACTCCCAACTGAAGTACTGGAAGAGCCAGAACGTGCACCAAACGAGCGAATGGCTTCATCGCGCAATTTGGCATTTTCTTCTTCTTCCCTTTTGGTTGGCTTTTGTATTTTTCTGCTTGGGGAAGATTTTGTTCCTGACTGTTGTTTAAGCATAGCTGAAAAGGGGTCCTGAAGAAATTCTGCACCAAAAGAATTAGGAGGAGTTCCTACCTCAAAAGCGCTTGCTGCTTTCGAAGCGCCAGTCTTAGGTTTGGATTTGGATTTTGGCGATGCAAAATTATCTTCAAAAGAGCAAGGAAAAACACCCCCATCACTTTCTGGAGACCCAATAACAAATTCCCCTTCATGATCATCTGCAACATGTTGTGTTTGGAGATGTGGAGGAATGAAAGGGGCCTTTGGTTTTTCCGCTGAGGCTTGTTCTGCTTCAGGAACTTCAACCTCCGAATCGGAATCCCCATCTGCATCTGAGAACTGTGCTCTAGCTGCTTTTTTTTCCCATTCATCAATTTCAAGAAATAATGCTTCCATAAGCTTGCGACAGCGCGCAGCAGTTTCCTGAAACGAAGGTTTCTCTTTAGATGTTCCTTCAGTGACGTATGGATCGCTTAACAACAATGCCATCATAGCATCACGCGTCTGTGAAGTTACCCGTATACCCATTGTGTTGCCTCAAACTAAGTTAGATTTAAGAAAAACCATACCTGAGGGAGGCTTTTTGTGTCTTTATCCTCTTTATGTTTTTTGTTAAAAGCGATATAACATCTTAAAAAAACAATTCATAAGGACTGTGTGATGAGACTGTTAAACCCGCTTTTCAAGTTGTTGGCCTTGTTTCCGATCGTTATATCTCTTCAGGCTGAAGAATCTGCCCTCTACACGATTATTGAAGATCAAGCAAAATTGCCTATATTGACTCCCGATTTCGCAGAACGCAAAGTCCTAAAAATCCGCCTCAAAAATGGCCTAGAAGCGTATTTGGTTTCCGATCCCAAAACTGACAAATCGGGTGCCCTTATGACTGTGCAAGCGGGCAGTTGGGAAGATCCTGCGGAATATCCTGGGATGGCTCACTTTCTCGAACACATGCTTTTTCTCGGCACCAAAAAATATCCACAAGAGTCAGGTTATAACAAATTTATCGCTGAAAATGGGGGAATGACCAACGCCTTTACGACCAATACCTTTACTAACTACATGTTTTCGGTGAACAACGGAGCTATGGAAGAGGCGTTAGATCGCTTTTCGGAATTTTTTAAAGAGCCTCTATTTAACCCGTCGGGGGTCTCTCGGGAACTTAATGCGATCGATCAGGAATATGCTAAAAATCTGGAAAACGATGACTGGCGTATGATCTTTATCGATAAAGAATTGGGGGGTACAGATCACCCTTACCACAATTTTAACATTGGCAATAGCTCCACTCTAAATAAGGTTTCGAGAGAAACTTTGCTCTCATGGTACCATGATCACTATAGCGCTAACTTAATGAAGTTGATTGTTGTGTCTGCGCTGCCTCTCGACCAACTGAAAGATTGGGTCGTTGCAGATTTTAGTGAAATTCCCAATAGCGAAAAAAAACCATTCGCTATCGACAAACGTGCTCTGAGCTCGGACTTACAAGGCAAAATCGTCTACATCGAACCGGTAAAAAACTCACGCACATTAGCCATTGTTTGGGAACTACCTCCGCAATTTGCACAAATGAAGCAAACACAACCGATCAGCCTGGTATGCTACATATTGGGTCATGAGGGAACATCTAGCCTCCTCGCACAGCTGAAAAAGGAAAATTTAGCAGAATCGCTCTCATGTGGAAAGTACAAAATGGGAGACAAAAACATCGAATTCGTTCTCGACATTACCCTCACGAATCAAGGGATAGAGCAGCTCGATACAGTCATTACCCGTTGCTTTCAAGCGATCACAAATCTGAGCGAGAAGGGATTGCCTTCGTATAGCTTCAATGAAATGCAGCAGATGGCTACCATTAACTATCAGTACCAGTCGCGCGAGGATCTCTTTTTTAACCTCATGAAGCAAGCTGACTGGCTGGCAAATGAATCCCTTGCGACCTATCCTGAAGAAACATTGATCGTCAAAAGATACGATCCTGAGGCTGTCAAGGAGCTTCTCAATGTACTAGTGGCAAAAAATGCACACTTTTATCTTACTGCACCCTTATCCCTATCAAAACAAAAAGCGGATCGACAAGAGCGATGGATGGGTACTGGCTACACCGTAAAGTCTTTTGACAGTGAGGCAATAGCTAAATGGGATCAAACGCATTCCCATCCGGATATCGACCTTCCTGAATCAGATCCCTTTATTCCACAACACCTCTCGCTTGTGGATATAAAAGATCTGACAAAAGACGAAAAACAGATTCCAACTCCCGAAGCGCTCGTCAATAACGACCAAGGGCTTATTTACTTTGCCACCGATACGCGTTATCGCGTTCCAGAAGTAAGCTTACAGTTTGAAATCAAAACACCCCACATCGACATGGGCAACGCCTACGAGTTAGCGATGGCCGATCTCTATGTCAAAAGTGTCACCGAAGCTCTGAGCCGTTTTAGCTATCCCGCCCTCATTGCAGGATTACAATACACGATTACACGTACCTACTTCGGCATTAAAATCACGTTGAGCGGTTACAGCGACCATGCAGATCTCCTCCTGAGCGAGATCCTTAAGCAAATGCGCGAAGCGTTACCAACAGAATCGGAATTTAATACGTATAAGGAATCTCTAAAACGCGAGTACCAAAATTTCGCTAAAAATGCTCCGGTGGAACAGGCGTTTGAAGCCTTTAAAACGGTTCTCTACAAACGCTATGGCACAGAAAAGCAAAAAGCAAATGCGATTAATAAAATCAGCTTCTCTCAATATAAGGAGGCAGCTGCACAACTTTTCGAGCAAACATTTGTAGAAGGAACAATCTATGGAAACATCGATCGTCAAGAAGCAAAAAAAATCAGCGACCAAGTGCTATCTGCTTTTAAAGGTTCGATTTATCCCAAAGATAAACAGAAGCGTCGCGAAGTGATCATTCTCCCTGAAGACCAGGGGCCCTTTTTCCTTGAAACGGAAAGTAAAATGCAAGGTAATGCTGTTGTCTTAGCAATTGAAGGCGATCACTTTGATTTTAAATTCTGGGCAACCCAACAAGTGCTCATGCAGGCTGTAAAAGAGGCTTTTTTTACGGAACTACGTACTAAGCAGCAAACAGGTTACATTGTTTATAGCGATGGATTGGAAGTAGAAAGGCACCTATTCAGCTTATTTGCCGTCCAATCTAATTCACACGCAGGAAGGGACCTTTTAGCGCGTTTTGAGCTATTTATCGAAGGGTACCTCCAAGAGATATCTCAAGAGTTTTCAAAAGAACGGTTTGAACTGATTAAAGCCGCCCTTATTGATACCTTAAAGCAGCCGGAAAAGGGAGTGGCAGACATGGGAGATACTCTCCAAAGCCTTGCCTTTGACTACAATGGTGACTTTGAGTGGATCTCCAAGCGCATTCAAGGTCTCGAGCAGTTGACATACGAAGAGTTCCTCAACCAAGCGAACGCTTTATTGGGACGCACAAATAAACGCCGTGTGGCGGTCCTTCTGAATGGATTGATACCAGCCGATCGTGTTTTTGACTACGAGATGTTGAAGAATGTGGGTACTTTGCGACGTGTCAGTCAGTACGGAAAGTAGGCAAGTGTTCGTTTTTGTTTTTACCACAGAGACACAGAGGCACAGAGAAGCACAGAGAGCGAGAAAACACATGTTTAACATTTCAGATTTGAAATTGGTTAAGTTAAAGAGTAAACTCGAAACTGGTATTGACGTAACGATTAAGATGAAAAATAGAAAAGCTTTACATATAATACTTCAAGGCTGCAAACCCATTCTCGCTCTCTGTGCTTCTCTGTGCCTCTGTGTCTCGGTGGTAAAAAACAAAAAAGAAGACGCTTACAACTGCAAATTGAGCACTAGAATGGATAAAAAAAAGGCTCGACGCTGGGCGTCGAGCCTTATAAGAATCCAACGATGAAATCGTTGCGAAGAACCTTACGGTCCTAGCGAGATCTACGAGCTGGAGACTTCGCTGTTGGCTTTTTGAATGCCAAAGCGCGTGGTCTTGCCAATGCAGCTTTCGCTTTTGGCTTCGCTTTTAGTTTCGCTGTTGTAGCTTTTGCTTTTGTTGTTGTTGTTGTTGTTTTTGACTTCGTCGCTGATTTTTTTGTTGTGCTACGACGTGAGCCTTTCGTTTGTTTTTCTGATTGGATAGACTCTTTGCGATAAGCTTTCGCTAATTTCTCAAAACGTACAGTTGTTGTACGAACGCGTTGAGCTGCAGCTTTGTTTCCGCCTTCGGCTTTCATCAAATCTTGCGCAATGCGTGAGATCATGTCTTTTAAATGTGTGATTGTGTTTTGTAGGGCCATATCAGATTCCTCCATTTAGGGTTGTTGATATTTAACTATGATGTATTAATTTTAGGATATATTGTGCAATACTTTTTTAACAGACAAATGCCGTTTTTGTCGTACCACCGACCCGAAATCGAAAATAAAAAACTGTCCTGGCACTGCTGTGAATAATATTTTTTACACTAACTTTTTTTTCTACTTACTGTCAGAAAAAATCAAAAACCCTAAAAAAGAGATCCAAAATTGTCATCTTTATTCAGAATTCGCAATCCTGTATCCTAACAGCTTAGACTCCAATAGGCTAGCATGCGAAATACAATTCTAAAGTCACTCATATTCCTAATGGCTAATTCACTTCTACAACCATATGTAGAGGCTGAAAACACCACTCAAACACTCAATCAACCAACCGTAGATTTCTTACTAAAACAGGCTGACGAGTTGTTTGAAGCGAAATTATACACGCAAGCGATACCTCTTTACCAGAAAATTCTTCTCGACGAAACAACTTTAGGCGCGTTTTCCGACGACTTCAAAGCCCTTGTAACCTATCAACTGGCCCAATCTTTGTTCCTTTCCGAGGACTATGCAGGAACCATAAATATTATCAATAAAAGCCCTGAGAAGTCCTCTGGAATAAATTTATTGCTGGCTATAGCACTGCGCAAATTCGGAGCCCATGAACAGTCCGTTCACCTATTGCAGCAACACATAACAGAAAATAAAACAGCTTTGAAAGAAGCGCATTTAGAGCTTGCTTTGGCCCTTTTTGAGTGGAATCAATATGAAAATGCGCGTCACCATTTCGAAATCGTTCTCACAAAGAATGGTTCTCACCGCCTTCAAAACCTTGCGCACTTCTATTTGGCGCGCTTAGATCTCCTGCAAAAGGCATACCCAGAAGCTCTTCAGAGATTATTGTCCTTACAGCAGCAGCTAGACAAAGATGATTTTCTGCAGTTCGAACTTCAATACTTATTGGGTGACATCTATTTAGCCTTGAACGAGTACGCGGGTGCACGCGATGCCTTCCTTCGGTCTATACCTGCAAACGGAGCCGAGCGCCTTAAGTGGTACCCACAAGCTCTACAAGGATTAGGGTGGAGTTACACAAAATTGGGGGAAAATCCTCTTGCTGATGAGAAGAAACGCATCTCATTCTTTGAACAAGCAGAGGACTCCTTTCAGCGTTGGATCCAATACAAAAAGGAAGAAAATGCCGTTTTAGCTTTGGGGCAGTGCTATCTTAGCCGTGCTAAATGCCTAGAGGACCCTACGTTTTATCAAAAAGCTGAGAGTCTTCTCTCTCAGGCAGGACTCTTTATTTCTGAAGATGCAAAGGCTCGTGCACTTCTTATGCGTTCGGAAGCCGCTTCGTCTTACGTGGCAAGAGATGCGCTCTATCGTTACCTAACACATCCTGATCTCAGCTCAAGCTCCTATTATGCAGAGGGATGGTATCTGAGAGGGGTAAATGATTTAGAGCAAGCGCGCCTTCTAAGTGTTACAGGGGGGCAAGAGGAAGCGGAGAAAATTTTTGCTCAGGCCTCCATAGCTTTTGAGCAAGCGTTCCAACAATTGAAAAAGGACGATCCCGATCGTGCATTATTAGCGATGAAGCAATGCATTCAAATCGCCTGTGATCAAAATACGACACCTCAATTGCAGCAGGCGATGCATTTGCTTAAAACATGTTTAAATGAGCACTCAGATCTTTTAAAAAGGACGCACCATACAACAGAGATGTCCTATCTGTATGCTCTAACAGCGGCAAGATTGTGGAAAATGACACAAGCTGAATCTTGGTATGAAGAGGCCAAGCAAGCTCTGCAACCCCTAATGATGCAACAGGAAGAAGCTTTTGCCGAAAACGCATTAAATCTTTGGGGCACATTGTTATTTCAGCATGAACATTTTGCGGAAGCACAAACACAATTTGCTAAAGTAGCTGAAAAATTCCCGAACTCGGATGTTGCAGGCGATGCTCTCTTTTGGGCGGCTCGCAGTGCAGAGGCTTTGGATGATTTCCAAAAGGGAAAAGAGTTTCGTACTGCCGTTTGGGAAAACTATCCTCACTCAGCCTTTGCAGCAGAAGCATTCTTCACTTATTACACCCTGCACGACTACCTTCAAGGGGAGCGCACTGCAGTTAAGCATTTGCATTCCTTTCTAGAAAAATACCCACATAGCCCCTTTGCTATTCCAGCATGGTTTTTAGTGGGCTTAGACTGTAAACGCGATCGCAAAACGGCGGAAGGAAAATGGATTCGCAAAAAGAATCTCACGGAAGCAATAGAGGCTTTTCAGGAAGCGATCTCTGTTTACGATGCACTCTATCAAAAAGGGTTATTGCCAGAAATTAATCAGGTTTACTACACAGCTATCCGCTTTAAAGCGCTATTCGAAAACGCCTTAACAAATCTAACGGTTGCTGACGAGGCGCAGGGGGCGAAACGTGAGATTTATTTAGAATATGCCAAGTTAGGATTGCAACAACTTCTTGTGGAATTACCCCTGAGTACTCCTCAAACGGAAACAAGTAAGCGCATGCAAGATGAAGCAGCCTTTTGGTTGGCGCAAACACTTGCGAAAGAAGGCAATGACGCAGAAGCGGAACTGGCATTCAATGATCTACTTGAAAAATGTCAATCTGCTAAAATTACCCGAGGATATCTACTTTCTCGCATTCTATGTGAAAAGGGAATGTTAGCAATACGGGCCCAGTCGTTTCCTGTAGCCTTAGAAAATTTTGCATTAGCAGAAGATGCAGCTAAAGGGAAAGTGCTGAGTGCTGATCAAAAGCTCGATCTCTGGATCCAGCAAAGCAATTGCCATCGTGCACTACAAAACTACGATCAAGCGATTTTGATTTTATCAAAAGCTATCAATGATGATAGCATTTCCAATCTGCGCATCAAAGCGATGTATGCGCGGGCGGAAGTGTATGAATTGCAAGGCCGCTACGAATTAGCGCGTCGACAACTCGAAGCCGCCTCGAAAAAGGGTGGCGAATGGTCTCTCAAGGCAAAGGAAAAGTTAGATAATGAATATGGAAACCCTAAACGTACTCATGAGTCCATGGATGCTCGCTTCTCAGAGCAGCTCTAATTGGAATCTTATTTTAATCATCATTGGGGGATGTTCCCTATTAAGCTTTACGATTTTTATCGAACGTTTTCTCAATTTGCGGAAATCGGAGATCGATACCAACCAGTTTGTCATTGATATGCGCGACATCATCAAAGAGGGCAATATTGTGGAAGGCATTCATCTGTGTGAACGGACGCAAGGAACAATTTCCAATATCGTTAAAGCTGGTTTGCTGAAGCACAATCGCAGCCAATCACAGATTGAAGGTGCGATGGAGATTGCGGGATTGGTGGAAATTGCGCAGCTGGAGAAAAATGCAAAAATTTTGTCGATTATTGCTCACGTAGCACCGCTAATTGGACTATTGGGAACGGTTTTGGGATTTATCCAGGCGTTTGCTGAAATGCGGTTGAGTGGATTAGTCGATATCTCTGCAACGCGTATCGGGGAAGCAATGGAATATGCGTTAATCACAACGGCTGCAGGACTTGTTGTCGCGATTCCTTCTGTCATTGCCTATAATTACATTGTGAGTCGCGTTGAGGGGTTTGTATTAGAAATTCAAACGACCTCCTCAGAGATTGTGGACCTCCTGGTGCATAGAGAAGAGTATTAAGGTTTATCCTTTTCCCGTGCCCGTGAGCGTGCCCGTGCCCGATTCCTAAATATTAGAATGTGGAAAAGGAATGGTATAAGAATAACTCATGAGTACGTTGTTTTTAGCAAATCGGGCACGGGCACGGAAGGGCAGAGCAAATTTGAACACCTCATTAGGTACATAATGCTATTCAAAACCAACTTAAAACCGTCGACAAGTTTGATCGACATGACGCCTTTGGTGGATGTTGTATTCCTCATGTTGATTTTCTTTATCGTTACTTCTGACATCCTTCCGCTCAAATCGCTGAATATTGAAAATCCAACCTTGGAGCAAAATTCTGCTCCACTAACCACACAACTTCTAGTAGTGATGGATGCGCAACATGTGATTTATGTGGGATCGAAAAAAGTGATCGTAGACTTTGCTTCGCTTCCTAATGCAATCCAGGATCAAACGGCTCTTTTTAAGCGACAACATCCGCAACATAGTCCTACAGTAGTTGTGAGTGTCGATCGTCGTGTTGAGTATGGTGCGTTTCTTAAACTGTTATCGATTGTCCAGTCTAATGCGCCGCGCGTGCGTTTGGTCTATAAACCAGAAGAGACGACACAGGATATGTAGGCATGCTAAAATTAGTAAGAAGTCGCAATCGCGAGATCAGCATACGCCTCAAAAACAAAGCTGTTTTTTTTAATAAACCTTTTCTCATCGCTCTATCAGCAGCTCTTTCGTTGCACCTACTGGCTCTTCTTCTATTTCACATCCATCCCTTTTTTATTTCTTCTGATCGCATTCTTCCTCCTATTATGGTGGAGGCAGACCTAAGTGAACTGCTGATGGATGGAGATCAGGGCACGTTGGCCCAAGTGAAAAAGGATGAAGTGCCTGGTCGCCATGCGCTGACACCGCCAAAGTCTCATCCAGAAATTCCATTGATGCCCATGCTACTGTCGGATCGTCATCATGTAATCCAGCAACCCCTTAAGCAAAGTAATCCTTTCCTCTCTCTGGAAGAAAATTGGGATTTTTTAAGTCAAAAACCCATCCCTAAAAAGACCCCCTTAAACATAGCGGTATCGGGTTTGCTTGCTGAGCGACCTTTGACCGAAACCGTAATCCAGCCCCCTCCCTCTTTAGAAAGGGACTACAGATTGGTTTATCATGTAGAGGTTGAAAATAAAACGGGTTGTATCTGTTGGTATGCACCTGTGTTAGCTGCGGAAAATTCTGTGTATAGAAAGTGGACGGAGGAGGCATTGAAAAGGATCCGTTTTGCACCAAGTGAAGAGGGGTTTATGACTGCTGGTGAAATAGAATTTTCGTTTGCAGGTGCATCATGATAGGTCTTTCTTCCACGACAGCAGCGATGCTTTACCTAGCTCTCACAATAGCTGTGCTGATGGGAATTTGGATTTCACACCATTACCGTTCGCGTCATCGCAAGGTTGTAACGGAATCGCAAAATTTGCGTATTTGTGAATACTGTCTGAGCCCCTATCTGGGGGATATTAGCAAAGCTGTCACCAAGTGTCCCGCGTGCCAGTGTTTTAACAAGAAATAATTCGACTGTCCTTTCCGTGCCCATGCCCGTGAGCGTGCCCGTGCCCGACTTGCTAAAAAGTTACGAACAGATGAGATGTTCTTAGCGTTCCCTTTCTCTCGTTCTAATATTTAGAAATCGGGCACGGGCACGGAAAGGCAAAAAGGACTAAGTTTCCTTTACAAATCCTCACCCATGGTCAGCTCTAATTGCTGGTACTTGCGCATCAGATCGCGCTGCAATGCCGCCTCTTCAAACCGCATTTCGTGCGCCGCCTTCTTCATCGCAGCCTCATACAGGGCAACTTTTTTGATGACCTCATTTTGAGTCAGGTACTCGTGCTTGCTCTCAGCAGCCTTCAATAAACCTTGCGACTTTGATATCGGATATTTGACTTCAGCTTGTGGTTCTTCAAGCTCGACTAACGACACAATGCTACGCTTTGTTGAGTGAGGGATAATGCCATGCTTTTCATTGTATTGTTGCTGCAAGATGCGTCGGCTTTCCGTAACAGAAATTGTTTTTTCGATCGATTTTGTAATCTTATCCGCATACATGATCACATGACCATTCACATTGCGTGCTGCGCGACCACAGGTTTGAATCAAAGCAGTATCACTGCGCAAAAATCCCTCTTTATCCGCATCTAAAATGGCAATTAAGGAAACCTCTGGAATATCTAATCCCTCACGCAACAAGTTAATCCCCACTAAAACATCAAAAGCTCCCTTCCGCAGATCTGCAATGATCTGCATGCGTTCGATCGTGACAATATCGGAATGCAGGTACTTGGCTTTAACATTAAGTTCAGTAAGGTATTTGGTAAGGTCTTCAGCCAAACGCTTTGTGAGGGTTGTTACAAGGACACGGCCGCCTTTGGCGATCTCTGCACGGATTGCTTCTAAACAGTCGTCTACTTGTCCTGAGGCTGGTCGAATTTCAATCTTAGGATCCAACAGACCAGTTGGACGGATGAGCTGTTCGACAATTTCACCTTTGGTTTCAGACAGTTCCCAGGCAGCAGGAGTCGCCGAGACATAGACCACCTGTTTAAATCGTCTATAGGATTCTTCAAATTTTAAGGGGCGGTTATCAAACGCTGAAGGGAGTCTAAAGCCGAAATCGATGAGGGCTTCTTTGCGCGCACGATCTCCATTATACATCGAATTTAACTGAGGAATGGTCTGATGCGACTCATCAATGAACAGCAAAAAATTTGATGGAAAGTAATCGATTAAACAAGAAGGAGGCTCTCCTGGGTTGCGCCGACTAAAGTGACGCGAATAGTTTTCAATTCCTTTGCAAGTGCCAACCTCTCGTAACATTTCCAGATCATGCATGGTACGTTCTTGAATCCGCTGCATTTCAATATAGCGATTTTGCTTTTCAAAGAAAGCAATGCGCTCCTGCAGTTCTGCTTTAATGGAATCGATGGCACTTAAACGCACCTCTTCTGGTGTGACGTGGTGCGATCCAGGATAGATGGTAATGCTGTCTTTACGTCGGAGAATGCGGCCGGTCAAGGGATCAATTTCACTTATACGTTCGACGTCATCTCCAAAAAACTCAATGCGTACAGCTAAATCTTCTTCATAAGCTGGAAAGATATCCAAGACATCGCCACGCACTCTAAAAGTGGTGCGGAAAAAGTCGAAATCGTTGCGGGTGTATTGCATTTCTACAAGATGTAACAAAATGTCATCGCGACGTCGCTGTTGCCCTACTGTTAACGTTAAATTCATGTCACGGTAGTATTCCGGAGAACCCAAGCCGTAGATACAGGACACAGAAGCAATGATGATCACATCGCTGCGTTCCAATAATGAGCGGGTGGCACTTAAACGCATTTTGTCGATGGCGTCATTAATCGCCATGTCCTTTTCAATAAAAGTGTCTGTGCGCGCAATATACGCTTCTGGTTGGTAGTAATCGTAATAGGAAACGAAGTACTCAACAGCATTGTCAGGAAAGAAGGTTTTGAATTCTTGGTACAACTGAGCGGCGAGCGTTTTATTATGTGCAATCACTAGAGTGGGACGCTGAACGCGTTCGATGACGTTAGCCATGGTGAACGTTTTGCCAGAACCTGTAATCCCTAAAAGAACTTGTGACTGTTCTCCCTTTTCAATAGCGGTTGCAATCTTTTCAATCGCTTGAGGCTGATCCCCGCAGGGCTGGAAAGGAGAGTTTAGTCGAAATTTATTCATGTAAGTCTTCGTTATATTTTTACCGCAGAGACGAGGGAAGTAATACCCGTGTCTACTGTGAGGAATATCTTTCTCTGTGCTCTCTGTGGGCTCTGTGGTAAGTCTAATCTATTTAACACTTTGACAATTTAGGATTTATTTAACATTCTCTCATTTCAAGTGCTTACACTAAATGACTACCACAGAGCCCACAGAGAGCACAGAGATGGTGTACTACTTTTCTGTCTTAACTAGCAAATTTGTTCTGATACGGGGCAGATGACTTTTAGTTAGTAACATGTTTTTCCTTTCTTTCTCGCGCAATGCGTGAAATTTTATTCCAGGTGCCTCCAAGGCCCATTGCACTGCGGATCTCTTTGAGAGTCTGATTGGCCACTTCGGTCATATGTAATGTTCCTTCGTAAAGAATCTCTTCAACAAGACCCTTATTTTCCGCAAAATGGCGACGACGCTCCCTAAAAGGATCTAAGAAGCGATTTAACGCCATCGTTAAGCACTGTTTGACTTCAACATCACCGACAGTGCCTTGACGATAGCGTGATTTGAGCTCTTCGACTTCGCTGCGATTGTCATTAAAGATATCGTGAAAGGTGAAAACCGGATTTCCTTCAACGGTGCCTGGAGTATCCGCGCTCACTCGTTGTGGGTCGGTGTACATCCCGCGCACCTTTTTCTCTACTGTAGCGGAGTCGTCTGATAGAAAAATGCAGTTGTTGGCAGATTTACTCATCTTGCCTTTGCCATCTGTTCCCACGAGAGTAGGAATGTCACTAAGCAAGGCTTCAGGCATAGGGAAGATATCGCCATAAGATTGATTAAAACGTCGTGCGATATCCCTAGAAAGTTCAATGTGTGCTTCGTTATCTTTGCCTACTGGAACAACATGCGCTTTTGGCATCAGGACATCGGCGGTTTGCAGGACTGGATATCCGATTAATCCAAAAGGTACGCTCTCAGGATCCATGTGGGCATTGCGAGCCATCTCTTTTAAGCTAGGTAAACCGGTTAAACGATTGAGAGAAATCAGCATCTCAAAGATCAAATTCATCTCGTAAACAGCAGGGATAGCAGACTGCAAATAGATGGTTGCTTTGGTTGGGTCGATCCCACATGCGAGGTAATCCAAGAGCATTTCATGGATGTGATCGCGTGACTTTAAGATGTCCTCTTTGCTGGGTTTCGTTGTCAGCATATGAAGGTCTGCAATGATAAAAAAGCATTCGTATTTATCTTGCAGGAGGACGCGATTCTTTAGTGACCCTACATAGTGTCCAAGATGCAATAGTCCTGTAGGCCTATCGCCGGTCAACAAACGCTTTTTCGTTTCCATAAATCATTCAAACCTTTGTTAAATATCCCACAATAGCATTTTTTTATTTTTCAAAAGGGGAGATTAGAAAAAACAGGATCGATAATATCACTTTCAACGGACGAATAAAGTAAAGGATGATGCAGTCTATTGTAATCCAAATTTTTATGTCCAAAATTGATTAACAACCCTACGGGAATGTTAGCAGCTTTAAGGTAGTTGATAACTTGGGCTTGATGTTCTGGTAGCAATCGTTTACAGCATTTCAATTCAATGATTACCAAGCCCTGAACGAGAATATCAGCCTTATACACACCTACTTTTTGACCTCTAAAATAAACGTCGAGAGGTTTTTCCACTTCTACTACAATTTGTGTTTGTTTTAATGCTAAACAAAGAGCGTTCTTGTAAACAGATTCTAAGAATCCTGTCCCGAGCTCATTCATGACGTCGAAACAGCATTTTAAAATTAATGACGTGAGTTCAGCATAAGGTAATTCATCTTCTTTTATTCTGTCGGCAAAAGCAATCTTATCCATCATATTTCCTTGTCCATATCATGTTCGCCGAAGGAGATCCTAATCATCATGTTATTAATAATAATACATCATGTTGGTCGTGTTAGCAACCGATGGTTTAATAACAGGATTAGCAAGATCGCCTTCGGCGACAGGATGTAGGGCAGATTTCCTTTGCTCTTATCTTGTTCGCCGAAGGAGATCCTAATCATCATGTTATTAATAAATCATACATCATGTTG
>JACDHD010000100.1 GCA_013821265.1 Parachlamydiaceae bacterium
CAGTAAATATTTTCCTCAGTCTAGTAAAAAACAGAAGTGTGGAAAAATAGACATTCAAGAAATCTGTAGGATGATGGCCTATGCTTAAAAAATGCTAAAGTCGAGTCTGTGTCTCTGTGGTAAAAAAAATAAAACGAACACTTTATTGCAATTATCTCGAGAGGATTTCGGCGTTGCAATAGCTCTCTACAGCAGCTTGTAGGGCTGCCTGGTTTTGAGGCATCAGTTCACACAACGGCAAACGATAGCCTCCAGCAGCCATTCCACGGTATTGCATAGCGGCCTTAATTGGGATCGGGTTGGTTTCGATAAAGAGCGTGCGAATCAACGGAATAAGTCGGTAGTGCAGTTCGCGCGCCTCAGCGTAATTTCCGTCCACTAGGGCTTGGTAAAACTGAACCGTTTCCGCAGGCAATAGGTTGCTGAGGACTGAGATGACCCCATCGCCACCAAGAGCCATAAAGGTAAGTAGGTTAGCATCGTCGCCAGACATCACACTAAAATTAGGATGGGTGCGTCCAATATGTTCGATCACTTCGCTCACTTGCGTTAAGTTGCCTGAGGTTTCTTTGACTCCAATGACATTTGGGAGGTCTGCAAGGCGTTTAAGTGTATCTGTAGAGATGTTTTGAGCGGTTCTTCCCTGTACGTTATAGACTATGATTGGAAGAGAGGTATTATCACAAATGGCCTTAAAATGGCGGTACAGCCCCTCTGGAGTCGGTTTATTGTAGTAAGGAGAAACCACTAGAACAGCATCTGCTCCCAATTTTTCTGCTTGCTGTGTATTCAAAATCGTTTGCTGAGTTGAATAGCTTCCTGTTCCTGCCATGATGGGAATTTTCCCTTTGGCTTCCTGAACTGCTATGCGAAGAACAGTTTCTTGTTCTTGATGAGACAATGTAGGAGCCTCTCCAGTTGTCCCAAGAGGAACAATTCCGTGAACTCCGTTCTCAATTTGAAAACGGATATTAGCACGAAAGCCTTCCTGATCGAGCTCTCCTTTATTATTAAATGGAGTAATCAGTGCTGTAAAGACACCCTTTATCGTTTTCATAAATCACCTAGCATATGTTCGATGGTAAAGATTCCCTTTTTTCCTTGAAGCCATTCGGCTGCTTGAACAGCACCCTTAGCAAATCCTTGTCGATTGTGCGCCTCGTGAGTCAATGTAATTGTATCGGCAGGAGAGCTAAAGATGACCGAGTGCGTGCCTGGAATGGAGCCACAGCGAAGGCTGGCAATATTGAGTTCATTGGGTTTAACAACTCCTTGAGCATGTTCCACAATCTGATTTTTGCGTTTCATGTTTTTGAGGATTGTTTTTGCGATCGCCTTGCCGGTTCCCGAAGGACTATCGGCTTTTTGGCTGTGGTGTGCTTCAAATAGTCCCACGTCATACTCAGCAAACGGATCCAGTAACACAGACGCCTCTGCAACAAGTTTCAAGAAGAGATTGACTCCTAAGGAGAAGTTGGAAGCATAAAGCAAGCCAATATTGTGCCTTTTAACAATCTCTTCAACAAGGTTGTGCTGCTCATACCATCCTGTGGTACCTACAACGATATCCCTACCCATTTCGGCGAGTTTTTTGATGTTTTCGATCACGCAAGAGGGATGACTGAATTCGATGCAGACGTTAGCTTTTGAAATTCCCGGTTGGGAAGAGAATTTATCTTTGGAGGAGATACGTGCAACGATTTCGTGGCCGCGTTGTAGAGCGATTTCTTCTACCATTCGTCCCATTTTTCCATATCCAACTAGAGCTACTTTCATTCCTGCCTCATGGGTGTGGAATCTCTCACGATTGCTTGCCAGAGACGATCCATTTTTTGTTGCTGCTGTTCGTTTAAGTCGTGCAGGATGATAAAACAATCCTCATTTTTGGTAAACGCGGCCTTCGTCCAATTAGTAGAACCGTTAACCAAAAGCGATTGATCAATATAAAGAAATTTATGATGAAGGAGTGCGTTGCCCTTGCTAAAGCGAACAGGAATATGACGGCTTAATAGGAATTGGGCAATTGGAGCACTAGCTCCTTTACCTGACTGTGCATCGAGGACAACTTCAACCGAAACTCCCCGTTTTGAGGCATCGACAATTGCGTGCGCTAAGTCATAGCGCGTCCAAGTGAACATCGCAATGCGAATGCTTTTTTGGGCAGAAGCGATCAGGGACTTTAAACGATGGATCGCATCGCGATCTTGAGGAAGAAACGAAAACTCTACCGTTTGATTGCCAATTTTGAACACGCGATGCCCAGGAATAGTCTTATTGGTTTCTTCAACCATGTGATCAGCATTGTCTTGAACGGCCTGAGCTAGCTCTTGACTGTAAAATGAATTGACAAGGTTTCCATGCATGCGCAGTGATTCTGAGGTCATGTTGGCGGAACCAATCCAAATTTTTTCTCCATCCACCACTAAGAGTTTTTGGTGCATGATTCCTTTTTGATAGCGCCTATGGAATTGCACTTTGGAACCCAGCTTTGACTCAAGGTATGAAGAAGTGGCTTTGGCATCGCAGATCACTTGTACAGGAATGCCCTCTTCGCTTTTTTGTTGGAGAGCATTGATCACTGCGCGATCTGTCAGTGAGTAGACTATCAGCAAAACGGAACGGTTTGCTTGACGAATAGCGGTCGTAAAAACCTGTGTGAGGTCATCTTGACTCTGATTCGCATAAAATTCGGTGTCTTTTCCAACTTGCGGTTGAGGAATAGAGATGGTGTACGACTGCAACAATAGAACGATCATGTAGAGCATGCTACCGATGAGTAAGCTGAGGATCGCTGATCGGATCAATGATCTTGTTGTTGACAGTTTCACACAAGTGCTCCGGAGGGTCTATAGGACATCAAGGCCTCTTTAAGTCCTGTGTAGCGTTGGCGCACATCATCATTGCTTACTGCAATTTGAAGAGCTCTTTGCGTGCCAACGAGAATCACCAATTTTTTTCCCCTTGTGACACCTGTGTAAAACAGATTGCGAGTAAGGAGCATGTAGTGTGTTGTATGTACCGGGATCACCACACAAGGACATTCGCTTCCTTGATACTTGTGAATGGAGACTGCATAGGATAAAACGAGTTCATCGAGATGGGAAAATTCGTAGATGATGGGTTTATCATCCATTAACACTGTAACTATTTGATCAGCTTGGTTGATTTCTATGACGCGTCCAATATCACCATTGTACACTTCACGTTGGTAGTTGTTGCGAATCTGCATCACTTTGTCGCCTACAGCGAACTTGCGTCCCATGTGAAAGAGCGATTCTTTTGAAGGGTTGAGCATTCCTTGCAGGACCACATTTAAATTATCGATGCCAACAATTCCCCTCTTCATTGGTGCTAGCACTTGAATTTCATTAAAGGGATCGAGCTTATATTTCTTTGGCAACCGTTGTGTGACCAAAGAAGTGATCTGTTGCAACACATCATCCGGAGTTTCTGCATAGATAAAGAAAAAATCGCTGTCGGGATCATTTTGAATTTCAGGAAGAATACCCTGATTAATTTTGTGGGCGTTTGTGACAATGCGCGAGCCTGCAGCTTGGCGGAATATTTCGTTCAGCATCGTTACAGGAACGACTCGGGAGGCTATGATGTCGCGTAAAACATTCCCTGGGCCCACACTGGGCAGCTGATTGATATCGCCCACAAAAACCACGCGTGCATCGCTGGGAATAGCTTTCAGAAGGCTATACATGAGGTAGGTATCGATCATGCTGGATTCGTCTACAATGATCAGATCGCAGTCTAGCGGGTTTTCGCGATTGCGTTTAAAACGCGCCTGTTTGAAATCGAATTCTAACAAACTATGAATGGTCGACGCTTGCCGCTTTGTAATTTCGCACATGCGTTTTGCTGCTCGGCCAGTTGGAGCTGCGAGAATAATTTTGTCGGTGAGTTTTGCTGTAATCGTCAAGATAGCGTTTGTGATTGTGCTTTTTCCAGTACCGGGGCCCCCGGTAATGATATGCACTTTATCGACAATTGTATGCGCCACTGCGGCTTGCTGATTGGTTGCTAACGTGATATTCAGGGTCTTCTGTACCCACTCCAGAGCCTTTTCTGTATCGATGCTGCGCAAATTGCTGGAGGCTTTTTTTAAGCGCATGAGCTCGCGCGCAATCCCAGTTTCAGCAGCAAAGAGAGAACGAATCCAAATGAAATCTCCTTCAGTTCCTTTATGTAACAGGGGAAAGCGCTCGACGCGCTGCTCTTTTCGTAAAACCTCTATACGCTCTTCGATGATGCTCTTTTCTGCTTCTAGAATTTTCTCTGCTTCTTCGATAAATTTTAGGACGGGATAACACACATGTCCATCTCCAGCTAATTCAGACAAAACATATTCAATGCCAGCGTCGATCCGTTGTGGAGCATTTTTAGCGATTCCTAAGCTCTGGGCAATCGTATCTGCGATTTTGAATCCAATGCCATGGATGTCGCGCGCTAGTCCAAAAGGATTTTCCTTAACCTTCTGAATGCTTTGGTTGCCGTAAGCTTTAAAGATTTTTTGCGCATATGCAGGTGTGACGCTATAGCTTTGGAGAAAGATCATGACGTCGCGAATCGATTTTTGATCACTCCAGCAGCTTTTGATCATGTCGATGCGTTTAGTTCCCAAGCCTTCTATTTCTGTAAGGCGTTCAGGGTATTGGTCGATAACAACTAGGGTTTCTACGCCAAATTTTTCTACGATGCGCTTAGCATAGGTTGGTCCAATGCCTTTAATGAGGCCTGAGCCAAGGTATTTTTTGATTCCCACGATATCAGAGGGGGCTTCTATGCGACATTCTGACACTTCAAATTGATTGCCATGAATAAGGTGCTGCTTCCAGGAACCAAAGCAGCGCACTGATTCTCCTGGTTTAATCGCTGGTAGCATGCCTACGATGCAGGTGAGATTCTTTTTGTTGGTTTCTTGGAGCTGTGCAATCGTATAGCCGTTTTCTGAATTTTGAAATGTGATGCGTTCCACATGACCGAAAATAGTATCCATGAGACTCGCTATGTTGCGTTTGGGGATTAAATTTATCGAAATTTGCGATAGGAAGCAAGGTTATTGATACCGTGCCGCCCGTATCCCTTTCCGTGCCCGTGCCCGTGCCCGATTCCGAAAATCGTAGAATGAGGAAAAAAGAAACGTTAACAACATCACCGTTTTACATTGCTCTTTAGCAAATCGGGCACGCTCACGCATCCTATTACCCATAAGTCTCCAATTTCTATCTGACAGGCTATTCAAGAGCATTTTTTACCTACCAAATGCTTCCCAAGCCAACGAAAAATCAACCATTCGTGCCATGCC
>JACDHD010000045.1 GCA_013821265.1 Parachlamydiaceae bacterium
AAATTCCAGAAGATGTAGTGTCGAAAAAAAAACAGAAAAATGCGTATATTTTTGGTTTTTAGACACTTATAAAACTACAAGGGGTGAACTTGGGTCTGTGTCTCTGTGGTAAAAATCAAATCGAATCTTGTTTCTCGCAATTAATTTTCGGCGTCCTTTGCTTCCTGTGCGTGCCATTCCGCGCTTCTCGCGTTCATCAGCCGGAAAGCGGGATCACTGTTCGCTTCCCAATTAAAACGTTTGTCAAATGCGTCCTGTCTTTCCTTTGCGGCCTTTTCGTCCTGTGCGGCTTTTGCGTCCTCTGCTTCCTTTAATTGTGCGTGTCGACAGCCAGGATGAAGGTGTTCAGGTACAACTAAATCGATAGCTGGTCCAACTTGCGTACGGTATCTTAAAGATTGGTTCTGTTTAATATAAGGGCACGCACCTCGTGTGAGAAGAAATCGAATCATCTCGCTATTTTGGTCCTTGCAGGCGTGGTAAAGCGGGGTAGCGCCATCCCTATCAAAGACATTGACTCGGGCTCCGGCATTAATGAGACGTGTAGCAATTGATATATTTCCATTTATTGCAGCTTGATGCAATGGAGTCATGATCATTTCAGCCTTATTGCAAGTTTCATCAGCTACTGGAGTATTGGGATTTGCACCTATTCTCAATAGATAATGCACGAGTTTTTCGTTATTGGCCTTAACAGCTTCTCCTAAACGTGTCATTGCTTCTATTTGAACACTTTTGCGCGTGCTTTCTTCTAGTTTTTGTAAAGAACGCAGTGCAAGACGAGATGTCAACCAAACCGTAATACTGGTAGCAAGCAAGACAGCAGAAAAAAAGGCTCCGTAGCCAGAACTTGTTAAGGCAAAGATACAAAGGCTAATACCAATAATGCGCCCCACTTGGACTCCAAGCTGCAAATAGCGATTTCGCGGTAAGATCTGACGCTGTACAGTTGGATTATAATAAGTGTTACTTACTGCAGTACAAGGCATGTTAACCTTTGTTTAATAAAAACATGTATTATAATTTATGTTTTATTAATTTGCAAGTAATTTGTTAATTTTGTCTGATTGAATAAGATGAGCTCCCAATTGTTGCATTTCTTCAAGTGCCTTTTGAGAGTCATTGGGCTGCAGGTTAACACCGCGGCAAGCATCAGTGATAACAAAGGTGTTAAGACCAAGGTGACACGCGTCAATTACAGAGTATTTAACGCAGTAATCGGTAGCTAATCCAGCAATGAACACTGTGGAAATGTCTTTTTCCTTTAGGTAGGTGGATAGGCCAGTGGAATTGAGGTGTTCATTGTCGAAAAAGGTGCTGTAGCTGTCGATGTTGGGTTGAGTGCCTTTATAAAAAATGCGTTCAATGGAAGAAGCATCCCATCCTGGAGCAAATTCAGCTCCCTTTGAGTTTTGAACGCAATGGATAGGCCATAAGATTTGGGTGATGCCATCAAGGGGTACGATATCGCCCACTTTTTTCCCTGGATGGCTAGGAGCAAAGCTCCCGTGATTTGCAGGGTGCCAATCTTTAGTGGCAATTTTAGCAGCAAAAGGAAGGCGTAGCAGTTGGTCAATGAGTGAAATGATCTGCAATCCTTCTTTAACTGGAAGGGCTCCACCAGGAAGAAAATCGTTTTGTAAGTCGACAACAATAAGTGCTGCTTTCACGGTTACCTCAAATATCCAATCAATTAGCTTCTGGTATAGGGCACTATACCACCACTCGTCATTTTACTGCGAATCTCCTTAATTAAATCGATTTTAAGGTCGTAGAGGGAACGTTCCATTCCCACAACGTATTGATGCGGGTTCAAGAAGCGTTTAACGCCTTCCTGAAAGAGTTTGAGCTCTTGTTGTGTTTTAGCGCGAATCTGATCGAGAGGAGGAGAGTCATACACGCGCTTACCCTTACGGAAAATAGGAACGAGTAAATCCTCCGATTGCAGCTGTTTTTTTAATAAACGTGTTTTAGTGGGATCAAGGGGATCTACGATGGAGCAATCGACTCCATCAAGCGAGGTGTTGATGTCATAGATCGCATCTGCAATATGTCCCTGAGGTGATGAAAAGCGGCGCACTTGTAGGATGCCAGGATTTGAGACTTTAATCATTTGTTCGGATAGCTTTAATCGATATTTCCAAGGTTTACCGGGATCTCGAATCGCCGAAAGCTTGTAGACACCATCCAGAGCAGGATGGTCTTTTGCCGTAACCAAATTGGTACCTACTCCCCAAATGTTGATCTGAGCCCCTTGTCGCTTCAATTCTGTGATTACCACTTCATCGAGTTCGTTGCTTACAATGATCTTTGTATCGGTAAATCCAGCAGCGTCTAATAGCTCGCGTGTGCGAATACTTAGCTGAGCGAGGTCTCCGGAGTCCAGTCGAATGCCTAACAGTTTTTTGTTGCGACTGCGCAGCCACTTGCCCGCCTCGATCGCTTTTTTGACTCCTTCAATGGAGTCATAGGTGTCGACTAAAAAGACGCAGTTGTCTGGTAGGCTTTCAGCATATGCCTGGAAGGCCTCTAATTCTTCGTCAAAAACCATCACCCAACTATGTGAGTGTGTGCCTCTAACTGGAATGCCAAACCGTTTGCCTGCTAGTACATTGGAGGTAGATTCACAGCCCCCAATATATGCGGCACGGCTGGCTGTGAGGGCGCCATCAATCCCCTGAGCACGGCGCAATCCGAATTCCATGACAGGATCACCCTTACTTGCAATGCACATACGTGCGGCCTTAGTGGCAATCAGAGAGGGGAAATTGATGAGGTTGAGAAGAGGGCTTTCTAAGATTTGACATTGAATAAGTGGTCCCTGTATGCGAACAAGCGGTTCATAAGGGAATACAGGTGTCCCCTCAGGCACGGCATCGACATCACACTCAAACTTTAGGTTAGAGAGGTAATCGAGAAATTCTGAGGAAAAGAGCGGCTGATTTTCAGAGGCTTGTAGAGTCGCAAGGTAGACAAGGTCACTCTCGTCGAAACGAAAGTTTTCAAGGTAATTGATGACTGCTTCAAGGCCTGCAGCAATGGTAAAGCCTCCATGGAAAGGGGGGCGTCGAAAGAAGAGGTGAAAGACGCCTTCTTTTTTATCGAGGCCAGTTTTCCAATAGGCATAGGACATGGTTAGCTGGTAAAGGTCGGTGAGTAGGGCGAGGGAGGGTGGGGTGGGTTGTGGGTGTTGCATAATGCGAAGAATACTATAAGGAGAATAGTTGTGCAACTAGGGGGAACTGGGACTGGGAGAACTGGGAGGAATTGGGAGGAACTGGAAGAAAAGAGATTCGATTTGATTTTTACCACAGAGACACAGAGACACAGAGGAGCACAGAGAGCGAAAAGGCAAAAGGAAATGGGCTCACAAGGTACTGAGTGGGAGAATTAAGAAAAAGAAGAAGAGAGTTGGAAAAGAGGGGAAGGAAGATTAGGAGGAGATAGGAAGGAAGAGAGTTGGAAAAGAGAAGAAGGAAGATAAGGAGGAGATAGGAAGGAAGAAGGGAAGGAAGAAGGGAAGGAAGAAGGGAAGGAAGAAGGGAAGGAAGAAGGGAAGGAAGAAGGGAGATAGAAAGAAAAAGTGATTGAAAAGAAAATAAAAAGAAAAATATCATTTTTGAATAAATTGGGGGGAAGCATGGAGAAAGTAGGTGAAGATGATAGGCTAACTTATGAAATTATAGGAGCGGCAATTGAAGTTCACCGTTATCTAGGTCCAGGCTTACTCGAATCAGTTTATGAAGAGTGTTTTGTTCAGGAATTGCGATTCAGAAAATTAAAGGTAGAACAACAATATGCCTTACCAATCATATATAAAGGCATAAAGCTCAATGCAGATTTTCGGTTAGATTTGCTTGTTGAAGAAGAAGTAATCATTGAACTCAAGTCAGTGAAAGAGATAATGCAAGTTCATGAAGCTCAATTGTTAACTTATCTAAAACTACTTGGAAGAGGTAAAGGGTTACTGATAAATTTTAATGTTGCTGTGTTAAAAGAAGGAGTTCGTCGATTTAAAATATAAAAAAGAGTCTTTCGCTTTTCACTTGTCCCAGTTATCTTTCTTTCTTTCTTTTTTCTTTCTTTCTTTCTTTCTTTCTTTCTTTCTTTCTTCTCTATTCTCCTCTTCAGTACCTTGTAAGCCCTTCTGCTTTTACCATTTCGCTCTCTGTGCTCCTCTGTGTCTCTGTGTCTCTGTGGTAAAAATTAAATCGAATCTTGCTTCTTAACATTTCTCTCACTATCTCACTTATCCACTATCTCACTTATCCACTATCTCACTTATCCACTATCTCACTTATCCACTATCTCACTTATCCACTATCTCACTTATCCACTATCTCACTTATCCACTATCTCACTTATCCATTATCTCACTGTTCCACCCCCACTCCTTTTTCTACTTTCAGTTCACCCATGGTGCGGCCCGTCAACTGCGCATCGAACGCTTCATCCTTAGTCAAGCATTCCTCTTCTGTTAGCTGCCTAGCCACAGATGCTAAAGGTGCTGGGTATCCGGGAAGGCACAAATAGCGCGATAGCACACCAGGCCCATCTTGTTCCGCTGTAGACATACGTAGGATGCCTTTTGTCATGATGGCACCCCCTGACATGAACTTGATGAGTGCTCCCTTAGAGGTGTCGCCCACAGGAGGAGGATACAAGCTAATGCGACGAATGGTAGTAAATTTGTGGCTAAGGGATTTTTGAGGAGGCGTCCAGCTTGCAAGTGGTTGTTCTAGATTGATTTTAGAGACGATTCCATCTTGAGCTGCATCCAAAGTGAGATAGAGGTCACCGTTGAAAATGAGCATGAGCTCTTGGGCGAGCCGCAGCTGGTTAATGAGTACTTCGACTTCAGACTTAAATCGCTGTTCGTGTAGAGCTTTGCGGATGTTGATGCCCATAATGCCTCCTACGATACCTAAAATGGCAAGAACGAGAAGGATTTCCAAAAGAGTGACATGTCGACGTTTGATTTTCATGAGGGCTCTTTCTCTTGTAAGCGGCTTAATTTTCGGGATCTTATCTTCTCGGTTTATTATTTTCATCATTCTTTGTTAAACTGTTTTAAAAAATATTGGGAAAACGATGTCAAAAACTTTTGTAGTAGTAGGTGGTGGCGCAGCGGGCTTTTTTGGAGCCATTGCAGCCAAAAACGAAAATCCTGCATGTAACGTCTTGCTTCTTGAGAAAAGTGCAGTTTTGCTTTCGAAAGTGCGCGTTTCAGGTGGGGGCCGTTGCAATGTCACCCATGCCTGCTTTGATCCAATGAAGCTCACTCAGAATTATCCACGAGGAGACAAAGCGTTGATTGGTCCTTTTCATCGCTTTCAGCCGCGCGACACTGTGCAATGGTTTGAATCTCGAGGGGTGATGTTAAAGACTGAGAATGATGGCAGAATGTTTCCTGTTACAGATGATTCTCAAACCATTATTGATTGTTTGCTATTGGAAGCGCAGCGTTTAGGTGTTTCAATTCGCCTAAAGCAGCGCATTGAAAGGATTGTTAAACAAGATAAAGGATTTGAGTTACATTTTGCTGGAGGCGAAACGCTGTTTTGTGATGGTCTCCTACTTGCGACCGGAAGCAGTCCTCAGGGGCATCAATGGGCACAGGAGTTAGGTCACTCGGTTAAGTCATCCGTACCTTCGCTGTTTACGTTCAATGTCCCGACATCGCCTTTGCTAGACTTATCTGGAATCACATTACCTCTTGTTGGCATGCAACTAGTGGGAACTACATTGAAGCAGCAGGGACCGCTTTTGTTGACGCACTGGGGTTTTAGTGGTCCTGCAGCGTTGAAGCTTTCTGCATGGGGAGCAAGGTGGTTACATGAGCAAAATTACCGCGTTCAGGTATGTGTCGACTGGTTGCCACAGTTGACTCAGGAAGCGATTTTACAGCAGCTACGTACTTTGCGTGAGTGGCATCCTATTCGGAGTCTGCTTGCGGAGAATCCTTTTGGACTGCCTAAGAATCTGTGGAAGCGTTTTTTGGAAATGCGAGGTTTAGTGGAAAAGAAGCGCATGAGCGATGTTTCGAATGCAGAGTTTATCAAATTAGCAGAACAGCTACATGGGGATATTTACCAGGTGGAAGGACGTACGACGAATAAGGAAGAGTTTGTTACCTGTGGTGGAGTAGAATTAAAGGAAGTGGATTTTAGGACAATGGAGAGTCGCGTGTGCCCTGGATTGTATTTTGCGGGGGAAATATTGGATGTGGATGCGGTGACAGGGGGATTTAACTTTCAGAATGCTTGGACGACAGGTTTGATAGCCGGTGAGTCCATGGCGGAGAAGTGAGAAAAAGAGGAACGTAATGAAACACTTGTTGAAGTTTTCGTTTTATTTTTTACCACAGAGACACAGAGGCACAGAGGAGCACAGAGAGCGAGAATGAGATAATTTAAGTTTGCTCTCTATGCCCCTCTGTGTCTCTGTGTTTCTCTGTGGTAAAATCACATCTTATTTTTCGTCGTCTTCGTCGTCTTCGACTTCTTCGAAGCCTTCGAAGTCATCGATAGAAAAGAAGTCTTCAAGCAGCACGTGAAGGAAATTGAGATAGGCAGCCATTTCAATCTTCTCTTTACCACTTAGTGCATTGAAATCTTTAGTTTTGTTGGTTTTTTCTTCAACGATATCCAGTACTTGGAATAGCAGTTTGCTTTGATCCGCTAGTTCTGGGGTCGTTTTGATTTCTGCATTGATATCTTGACGAGCAGATGTCAGCATTTCTCTGATGTCGCTCACGTTTGGCAATTGAATAAGGTCAGCGCTCATATATACTCCGCGTTTATTGTAATGGAAATACCATATCGGATGCTGGATAAAAGCAAAAGCAAAATTTTTAAGTTAAAGGGTCATGCCTAGAAGAGGAAACTCAGAAGCACGACCTCGATAGCATACAGAAGGCAAACAACAGCTGTTCCGATGTACGTCATACGCTTGTAGTCTTCTCGTTGAGGGGTTAGCCACCAGCGCAGAAAATAGATAGCAATTGGCATCGTGGGCCATGAAACCAAAGTAACACTAATCGCATTCCCCAAAAAGGTGCGTGGAGAAATCGGAAGAAAGTTAATCCAAGGATTCAGGTATTTTATCTCAAGCATGACGATAGGAAACAGGACGAGAAGAATGATCATCGTCTGCTTCCAAACGGGAGGAATGGCTCCTCCTTGCTTGGTAAGTGAAGAAAACCAACCTGCATAAGGGGAGATGATGCGGTGATTTTCAATTGCAGCGATCATCGATGTCGAATCAGCTAACACTGCTTGTCGTTCTGGGGAAACCAGCCAGCGGTCGAGATTCTGAGGCGTATCAAACTGCAGAAGAGTGATCCAATTTTTGCCATTTGCCTGTGTAGGACTTTGGACATAGAATCCACGAAAACCAGGAAACTTAGCTTCTGCTTGATGGATTTTTGCTACCCATTCTCGATAATCTCGTTCTCTATTGGGATGAACCTCAGTTACAAACACTTCCGTAACACCAGCTTGGAGGTCGTTAGCATCCGAAATTGATTCTTCTAATTTTGTCGGATCAACTAATAGAGGGGCTAGATTTTTTAAGAGTTCTGCACGTTCAGGGGAGCGTTGCCATTTTGTGATCGCATCTGGATCAATAAATCGTTGAATGATCATCCACTCTTTGTGAGGCGGAAGAGGAGACAAAATCTCCAAGCTTACAAAAGCGGGAAAGGAAGCGATGACATGATGGAGGTTAGCTTGCCAATCTGCAAATGCAATGGAGCTATCAGGCCGCACGCGAACAGCAGTTGTTAGAATGGTATTTTGGCTACTTCCTAGAGGGGTCATCGCATGGTTCCTAGTACCGCGCGCGATCAGGCATTTTGGAAAATTCCTTCCAAATTTCTACAGCTTCTGGTCGGAGCAGCTCTGTGAACTTAATCTGACGATCTTTAGGATCTTTGCGCAATTCGTCTAGGATATTAACATCTTGGAAGTCGCCGTACTTAAGGGAATCTTCAACGCGAGCTCCATAGTAGATATGGTCGAGATGAGCCCAGTAGGACGCTGCTAAGCACATAGGGCAGCACTCAGCGCTTGTGTACAAAATGCATCCTTTGAGGTGTGGAGAGCCCATTTTCTTGCACGCTTCTCGAATCGCTTGCATCTCAGCATGCCATGTAGGGTCATTATGGCGAACCACTTGGTTGTAGCCTTCTGAAATAATTTTTCCATCTTTTACGATGACAGCACCAAAAACGCCGCCGCTTTTTTCGATGATTGAAGCGCGTTTGCTTAGATCAATCGCTTTGCGCATAAAGGTATCTTTATCTTGATTTTTGTCCATGATGACTCCTATTAGTGTTGAACTTTATAAATTGCATTAAATCAAAAAAAAAATTACCTGTCAAAAACATGCAAACATAATCTTTAAAAATTCATTTTAGAAATAATTTTAGGAACAGAGAAAGATGTTTTTATTTCTTTTACAAATGTCTGATAATTTTGTTGCTTTAAATTAGTTGCTTTAAATTAGTTGATTTATTATAATTAATTATAACTAATTTTAATAAAGGATAATAAATGAACGGATTACAAAGATTAGATAGTGGTTTTGATCTAGGGGCTGGTCTTGGTTTAGGACACGACCATGTAGTTATTGACGTGCGGGAGCCTGAAGTAGAGCAAAAAGTGGCTGCTGCTTCAGAACCTGAGCAAAAAGGGGATGCTGATATGAAAGCAGGCGCCGAAGCCCTGGTTCAGGCTGCTGCCCAATTGTATCAAGAAAACGCAGTTAATGAATTTGGTTTAATGAATCTTGTTTCAGATAGAAAATGGGTATTGGCACCTCAAGATTTAAAAGATAAATATAAAGATATAATTAACAAACATATAATTAATTATAATAAACAATTTTTAGTACGTGTAGGTAATGCTGTTACAGGGACTAGCCCCTGTTGTTCGAGAACAAAAGATAATAAACAAAAGTCGCAGAAGGCAGGGGGTTGGTGTGGGCCTCGCGCAGCATTTATTGGAATCGGTTTAGTTGCTGATTTTACAAGTGCTGCATTTCAGGTTTTCGTTACCCCTTGGGCTCCTGTAACTACTCTGTTCCGTTTTGCAGAGAGTCGTTTAACGTTAGATCAATCCAACGATACAGGCGATAAACATATACAAAGAGAATTAAATTTTTACGGTTTTCAGCAGGCATTAACAAAAAAGTTCAGTCTACTTGGACTTGAACTTCTGCAAGATTTTGTAGATTCAACTCCTGAAGGTGTGAAACGAAATGACTCCGCTGCTTTTAAAACAGCAGAAAAAATTGTACATATAAAACAATTATTGACACAACGTTTGAAAGAAACATTTGCTCTAACTAGACAAGGTAGCAAAGCGATCGTTCAAGACTTAGTCGACGCTACTGATATTGTCATTAAAGAAGCTGAAAGCAAAAGACAGGGTAGTTTACCTGTGAAAGATTCTATGCTGATGGCATGGCATTACAATGCAATGCGCCAGCAGCAAGTTCGTAACTATAGAAATGAGGAACTAGACGGAAGAGTTACACGTTTAGAGGATGAAATGGCACTAACAGCGAAGTCTGCTGATGTACGTGAGAGCCTAGATGATCTTGGCATCTTTGTATCGATTGCATTGAAAGGAATGGCTAAGTCTGAAGATTTAGAAAAACTAAAAACAGCTGTTATTAAAATGCACAGAAAACAGCAGGGAGAAATTAAGGAATTGCAAGCTTCAAAAGGAGCATTGCAAACAGATTTGGGGACTATGGGCACATCAATGCAGCATGTGATGAAACAAGTGGAGTTACAAAATAGACACATAGTGGCTCTTACACGCCAAAGTAAAAAGGACAGTGAGCGCTTAACGAGGTTAGAGACTACTCCTGGTGCTATGCCGTTAGCTAGATCGCCGGCCCTTGATCGGTCGCCTGTTGGGGCAGCGGCAGGTGCTGCTGGTTCAGCCAGTGGGTCTACTATATCTTCGGGAGTGTCTCAATCTGCTCACATGCAATACTGGCAGGCGAAAACTAATGAAACACTTCGCGAAGTTGACTCAGGAATACGTTCTCGTACTCCAATGAGGTCAACTGGTGCGGGGGCTTCTGCGACAAGAGGCTCGTCGCCTGCTCGAGAAATAGATTTGGCTTGCATGGACAATGTGTTGCAAAGCTCTCACAGACGACTTAGCAGCCCTGGGGCAGGACAAAGGCAGATAACCCCTTTTACTTTGCAAGCTTCACCAAGTGCCGGGGACAAAACAATAGTATGGAAGAGCTAAAACACTAAATAAACCTTCGATGCAAAGAATGTAAAAAGAAGGAATTTTTTATAAATTATATAGTCTGATAATAATAGGTGAGTGTATGTCTTGTATAGTAAGTTGTGTAAGTTGTTGTTTAAGAGAGTGCTATGTAGCATTTTGCGAAAGTGATGCAGCTAAGGCCTCAAGGATTCAAAGAGAGGATGAACTTGTAGCGCGTGCTGCAGCTGTAGCTGCGGCGGCATTGCGTCGGGAACCTAGTTCTCCAAGTTCTTCTAGTCATTCCGGTCAAATGGCGGATTCAGAGGCTGAACGAGAGTACGAGGAAAGAAAGGTCAAAGCAGAAGAATATTCACCGCAAATTGGTGGGCGTTCGCTGGAGGATTTCAGGGCTGCTATTCCTGGTATGGTTCTTGCAGAGGAAGCAAGTTCAGAATCTGGAGGTGCGGGAAGTGCTGCTGCGCCAGCTTCTGCGCCAGCAGCAGAAAGTACCACTGTTGTAGTCCACTCAACAGCTTTACAAATTCTACAGGAACGAACATCACCTAAAGCTGAATCTAAGTCCTAAGGTAGTTTCTCCATTTTTCCTTTTTGGAGTGCGGGACCTTGGTCCCGCTTTCATAGGGGTCGGCTTGCCGACCCCATCTAAGTGACATCGGCAATAAGGTAGCCAGACCGTCCCGGTCTGGTAAAAGTCGCTAATATTCATTTTGTAAATCAATATAAATCCAGACCGGGACGGTCTGGCTACTTTCTTTTTTTCGATCCAATTGTAAACGAGGCCAAGAGTTCAAAAATGCCTATTTCTGTTGTCTGTTCGAATCGAGGGATTTTCAATGTAGCCAGACCGTCCCGGTCTGGTCTTTTTACTCTGAAATTGTTAATTCAAGCAAAGAAACATAAAGATGGTCAAGAATTGCACTGTTAATCACAGTGAGCTTTTAATCCAAGGGGAGAAAAAGCATGCTATCTATTCGCCAAATAATTTGTCTAATTACACTACTCACAACTACGCTACAGGCAGAACTTCCAGAAATGATGCAGCGCATGATGAATCAAAAGAAATATGAACATTCAACTTGGGGAGTCTACTTCAAAGATACGACCAACGGTGAAATACTACACGAATTAAATTCCAATCAGATGTTTCTGCCTGCCTCTACAACGAAGTTGTTTACTGTTGCATCACTGCTGCATGCCTATGGAGATACCTATCGTTTTAAAACACCAGTCTTTGCCGTTGGGGATGTAAACAACGGTGTGCTAAAAGGCAACCTTGTGCTGGTGGGACAGGGCGATTTAATTTTTGGAGGTCGATTTGAAAATTCCGATACCGTGGCTTTCACAAACCTAGATCACATCAATGCCAATGAACTTCCTGAAGTGACGCTGACTCCACAAGATCCTCTTTACGCATTTATCGAAATCGCAAAAGAGCTGCGACTAAAAGGAATTAGACAGATCGATGGCGAAGTGTTGATTGACGAACGGTTGTTCGAAACAGTGGAGAAACGTGGAGTCGTGGAGGCCCCAGTATTCATCAACGAAAACCTTATCGACATGGTGCTGAATCCTACTCAGCCGGGTCAGGAAGCAAAAATGACGTGGAGACCACAGGCAGAAGGGTATTCAGTTGTAAATAAGGTTGTCACAGTAGCAGATGGAAAAACAGAAATTCAAATTCAATCAGATGCTTGGGGTCGACAGATTATTTTGAAAGGCACAATCGCTGCGAATGAAAAAGATCTGGTTCGAACCACACCGATCAAAGATCCTGCCCATTTTGCGCGGGTTGCTCTCATCAAGGCCCTTCGCGATCAAGGCATTGTTCTTAATCCCCCAAGTAATCCTGCTGTTTTACCGTCTGAAGAGGAATTAAAACAACTTCAGCCAATGGCAACATGGACATCAGCACCTTTGTCAGAGTATGCGAAACTCATCTTAAAAGTTAGTCATAATGTAGGTGCCGATCTCGTCCCCTTGCTTTTAGCTGCACAGAAGGGCAAAAAAACTTTTGATGAGGGAATGCTCCTGATTGGAGACTTTGTCGTTAACGTCGCAAAGGTGTCGCCTGGAACATTTGTGTTTGTAGATGCGGCTGGAGCAGATTCTAATCGCCTTACACCTCAGGCGGAGATTCAACTGTTGGATTATATTCGTCAACTGCCCAAAGAGAGTTTTCAAAAATTTTACAATGCATTGCCCATACTTGGAGTCGATGGATCCCTTGCTGATTTTGGGAAAGATACGCCGAATGTTGGTAAGGTGCGAGCAAAGCCTGGCACGGGAATGCTCTACAACCAGGCGACAGGCACGTTTTTTTTAACAACGCAAGCCCTCACAGGCTTTTTGGAAGCTGAAAATGGTCATTTAATCGAATTTATGTTAGTGGTCAATAACGCCTCAGCACCTAAAGTGGAAGATGTTCTCGCAATTTTTGGTGACGTGTTGCCTTAACAAAGCGAATAACATCGGCAAGCCGATGTTTATGAAAGCTGTGGCAAGCCACAGCACTCCAAAAAGAACATAAATAGATTAAATTTTTCTAAACTTAGGGCATTTGGAGGTCTGTTCTTTAGGAACTCCCTAGGAATAGAGTCTAAAAGCCGAGTAATTTGTTGAGTTCTAGCTCTTTATCTTTTTGGACGCTGCGGGTGACAAATGCGCCAATCGCTCCGCCTCCTGCGATAAAACCTAGAATGCCAATCATAGGCCCTAATTTGGCAGAAATCGCTAGGCCTAGCAAAACCCCGACAACCACTCCAGCAACGGCTAACCCCTTTAAGATATCATTTTTACCTTCTATGTTTTCTTTCAATCTGCTGATTTTGTCTTCTTTGGATAATTCTGGAGCACGGGTTTGTGATAACCCACCCAGAGCATGTGTTGCAGAAGCAGAATCTGCTGTCACAGGTGCACTAGTTCCTACTGAAGAAAGGGAACTAGTACCCATGGTTGGGTTGTTTGATGAAACTTCCATAAGTCCTCCATATCTTTAATTTTTCTTATCTGGAATAGTATGTGTTTTTTTGGCCATTTCTGTAACAACCTTAAGCCCATGGAATAGGTTTTCTACAAACTGATCCATATCTTTGTGATATGTTTCTCTCATGCGATTGCGATATACTTCAACAGATTCAAGTGAAGGAACATTTGGATTTCTTTGTTCCTCTATAACAGCGTCAAAAGCCTCTACTGGCAAAATATGTTTTTTCATAAAAACTCCTACGGTTTTTTATTATTGAGGAACGCGCTTGCTGTATTCGATGACGCTATTTTTCAGATCTTCAAATCCCTCACGCTTGTCACAGCATTCGATGGTGGATTTGAAAAAGACTTCAGCCCCCTCTTTGTTGCCTAGAGCGACAAGGCATTGATAGATATTGGCATTAACTGGGGGGTCCTCTGCATCTAGAGCATATGCGACAAGGTATCCCACCAAAGCTTGCTGGAAGTTTCCCATCGATTGCTCTACCAATCCTAGACCCATCCAAAACGCTTGTGACTGTGGGACTAAGAAGGCTAACAAAGAAAAGACATCTTTGGCATCTACCCAACGTTTTTGTTCGACTAGCGTTAACCCTGCATCATAAAATTTGTCCAAAATTTCTAAAGGAATTTCCGGCATGGTAGGTTCTTTGCCTTCTAAAATTGCTCCTTTCCAATCCATGTTGTCTAAAAACGTTTTTACCTGATCATGAACGATAGTGATTTCATCTACTGCTGACATATAAACCTCCTACCTTCTTCCGTTTTTAAGTTCTTCCCATACAATATCCATTTTTTGGTCGGCTTGTTTTGCAGCCTTGTATTGGTTATGTGCAAGGGCTAGGCCACCTGCGCCAGCAAGGCCAAAGCCGATAGCTAAAACAACGGATCCCGTCAATCCTGAAGCACCAAATGCGATAGCACCGCCAAGAAATCCCAATCCAAAGAGGGCAAGAGTTACACCTAATCCCTGGCTGGCTTCTTTGCTTATTTTCAGACGGCCGTATTGATTTTGTTTTTCTGTTTCCTCTATAGCAGTTAATCTTACGGGTCGCGCTAGCGCTGTAGTAGGTTCTTGCTTCGTTGAAGATGTTCCTCTGTCAACAAAAGCTTCATGACCAATAGGTCCTGCTCCTCTTGCAGCATCCATAAAATCCTCCCTGTTATCTTGCATGTTCTACACTGTATGCAATCTGTGTTTGGTCCTACCCCACCTGCTGGGTCCATATATACTTCTAGGATGCTGGGCGTCGTAGATTGGTGATATAAAGGTCTACAAGGCTGCCCTGTGGTCTATTTATAGCGGATATGTCCTCTGTTGCATCGGTATTGGCGGCCATTATACGAACCGTTTCTGCTACGCCTGAAAATGAATCCCACATATTGGTTTTAATTGCTTCTGGTAATTGCTCAAACGCATTTAAAGTAGCAAGTCTCTCTTGTGGATCAGATTTTTCAGATAGCCGTATAGCGAGCTGCTGTGTTAAAAGCTGTGTGTGTGCTTTGTACTGTTCAGAAGTAACTCGAGTTGCTAATTCGCTATGGGGTTTATTTAGTGATTGATCAACACTGTTGCCTACTTCACGACGTAGTTCTCTTCGTTGCTCCTGTGCTTGAAGTAGTTTCTCTAGTGCGATGGTGTCTTTATTGTCAGCTTGGACTTGTTTTTGAAGGGAGGAAATTTCATCGGATAGAGATTGTATTTTAGGTTGAAGAGGATGTTCAGCCTCCAGAGGAGCTTTGAGAATGATACGTGTAATGTCTATTGCAAGATAGGATGTAAACAGTTCTGCTGAAAATTGGCGTAGTTCGGGAGAAGGGCTTTCCCTTTCCAATGTTTCAACTCGATCTAAAAGTCGTCGAAGTTTGGGAAAGGGAATGTCTAATAAATTTTGTTTTAAATCAGGAGGCATAGTATTAAGTGTTTTCACTGCAGCTTCGAAGTCTTGCTGAGAAGAATGCTCATCCAGAGAATTGATTTGGGTGCGAATTTCTTTGGTTATAACTTCTTTTATTTTACTGTCTAGAGTTCCGAATAACGCACGGAGAACAACGCCCAATGTCGTTAGGCCTAAACGATTTGCAAGGCTACTAGCATTAACTTCAATGGCTTCAGGTTGAGCCCCACTGTCCACGTGAATGGTTACAAATTTGAACATACGGCTGGCTTTGCTGTCGTTATCCAAGGGTAGGACTGTGACGTCACGTCCTTGGAGGGAGCTTGGTCCTAAGTGAATTTTTGTTGGTCCTGATTCCGTGAGCTGACCAGGAATATGAGTAACAGGGTTTGGATTAGAAGAGATTTCGCGAGTCATAAAAACCTCCAAAATTTAGATATTGGAGTAAAGGAACTATTTATTAATTTGTTTGTTTGTTATTAACTAGTATAGTTCTTTTCTTAATTATATTTTTAATGGAAATTAAAAAGCAATTGTTTGTTTATTGGGGGGTGGACAAGATGGACAGTTTGCTGCCCGTGCCCGATTCCTAAGCCAGGCCGTCCCTCGGCAAAGGTAACCAGGGCGTTCGCCCTGCAAAAAAAAGAAAGTAGCCAGACCGTCCCGGTCTGGTAAAAAAGGATGACAGGCCTGGGGTGACAAAATCAGCTCTTTTGAGAGAAAACTTTGAATCTATTTTTTATTTTATTTTTACTAGGAATGCAACAGGCAGGTGCAAGGCAGGGCAGGGCAGGTCAGGGCAATGGCAGGGAAAAGGGGCAGGAGCAGAAGCAGGGCAATTATGCAATTGTTTTCTTATTAGCCTGGCAGACGTGCCATAAAAGAACCAATGCCAACAGAGGCACAAAAAGATCGCTAAACCAGATAAAAATGCCAATATTCCACGGTGCTGTATTGTTATTTACAATGTAATCTCTCAAATGTCCAACGAAGCAGCCAATGAACAAGATGTTCCATCCGATGACTGTAGCATCCCAGAAGCGTCCGCGGATCCAGTAGGAGAGTATTCCTAGAACTCCGAATGCCAAATTTGCCATCCCCATTTCAAATTGGAAAGGACTACCAGGCAACCAGCCAATTTGGCGTGCGGTTTCGGGTCCCATGAAGACATGCATATAGGCTGCTATAAGACCCATAACACCTAGGTTAAAGAGGAGAAGGTAGCTCAAAAAGAACTCGGCTCGGCGGTCACTATTCCACGCTTTTTTAAACGTCATCTCTAATGCAGCACAAAGGGCTGCTAGGACAACAAAAAATACGCTGATCATCGCACAACTCCTGTTTTTCATTTCTATATACACAGAGTTCCGACAATGCAAGCTTTGTGATCGACCAAAACGTTTTTTATCTTTATTCTCTGTCTTCTGCAATTTTTTACCTTATGGATGTTTGATGCGACGCTACTTCATTCTTCTATTCATTTACAGTTTACAACTAGCTGCCGAGCAGCCAGTGATCTATCCTCCGGCCTTACAAAAAGGTGATTTAATTGCATTGGTGTTTCCCGCTTCCTATCTAGTAGATCAAGGAAAGAAAGCGCAGGAAATTATCAATCGCAAGGCAAAATGGCTTGAGCAGAAGGGTTACCGCACCATTCTATATCCAACAAAGATTCATCCAGAAGGCTATTTGGCAGGATCTGATACCCAGCGGGCCGCGGCATTGATGAATGCATGGAAGAATCCTAAAGTGAAAGCCATTTGGTGTTTCCGAGGTGGGTATGGTACCCCGCGCATCTTAGATCTGCTCGATTATGATTGGATTCATAACAACCCAAAAATTCTGATTGGGATGAGCGATATTACAGCCTTACATCAAGCGATCCGCCAGAAGACAGGTCTTGTGACATTTTTGGGTCCCGTCTTAAATTACTTTGATGAAAAGGAAGGCGATTTTGATGGAGCGTATGCCTTTTCAGAAGTGGAGCAGCTATTGGTCGAGCATCGCGTGGGAACGATCCCTATGCCGGTAGGGTTTACTCCCTTCAAAATATTGAAGCAGGGAAAAGCCCAGGGACGATTAGTTGGAGGCAATTTATCGTTAATTGCATCGCTTTGTGGTACCCGCTGGGAGATAGATACCGATAATAAAATCTTGGTGCTTGAAGATGTGGGTGAGGAAATTTATCGTATCGACAGATTGCTGTGGCAGCTGCAGGATGCTGGACTGTTCGAAAATCCAGCTGGTATTATCCTGAGCAGCTGGCATGACTGCAAATCAACTTCTCAAGGCAGTGTGAGCTTGCAACATCTATTTGAGCACTATTTTGACACCGCGCACTATCCGGTGGTCATGGGATTTCCCTCAGGGCATTGCAAGTATCAGACCACATTACCGTTAAATGTTTTGGCGGAGATCGATACAAAAGAGCAGACCGTTACATTGTTGACGTCTGCCGTATCGAATCCACCTAAAGAAAAGCCAAGCAAAAAGTCGGCGCCATGACAGACCTTCCTCTTGTACTTCCCGCTATTGCAGATGGAGAAGATAAGACATCGCCTTTTGTCAATTGCATTAGAAAAAACTACCGCCATCTACGCAAATGGGCTAAGCGCACGTTGACAGATAGCTTTCGCATTTATGATCGCGAGCTCCATCACTATCCATTAGTTATTGATTTCTATGCCGGTCGCTTTTGTGTGCACTATTTTTCGCCAACACGTGATCAGGAAGAACCAGCTCCACAATTAGTTGAGGATGTGGAGAAAGGGTTGTTCATGCTTTTTCAGGCAACTCCTTCGGATATTTTTTGGCGCATTCGTGCCAAAAATAAGCAGACGCGACAGTATGAAAAGGTGGGGGAGTCGCAAGAGTTTTTTTCCGTTTTTGAATATGGCATTAAATTTCGCATTAACCTTAAAGACTATCTTGACACAGGTCTCTTTCTTGATCATCGCGAGGCGCGCCATTTAGTTGCCGAAGCGTGTGTTGGAAAACGCCTGTTGAATTTATTTGCCTACACCTGTTCTTTCAGTGTTCAGGCAGCGGCGGAAGGGGCGGTTTTTACGAAAAGTGTGGACATGTCCAATACATACACTGCGTGGGGACGCGAAAATTTCATTCTCAATGGGATGTCGTCAGAAAAAAATCAGATTGTACGTGCAGATTGTTTGAAATTTTTGGTTGAAGAAGTACGCGTTAAAGAGTTTTACGATGTGATTGTGATCGACCCACCAACTATATCGCGATCGAAGAAGATGGATCAGCTTTTTGACATTCAAGTGGATTACATTGCTCTCATCACTCTGTCACTACAGCTTCTGCATCCAAACGGTGTGCTGTTTTTTAGCACCAATTCACGAAGGTTTGTATTCGATACGACACTATTTCCTAAATGCGAAATAAGTGATCTATCACATAAAATTGTGCCGCCAGATTTCAAATCGGCAAAAACGCAGTTGTGGAAACTTATTAAGAAATAAACCCTAGGTAAAAACGATGACATTTCAAATGACGACACGTTTAAGACGCTTAAGGCAACACCCCACGTTAAGAACGCTTGTTCGTGAGACAGAATTGAATTTGCAAGATCTTGTGTTGCCACTTTTCATCAAAGGCAAAGAGGGGAGTAAAAAGCCAATTGCTTCGATGCCAGGGCACTACCAGATTCCTATTAATTTGTTAGAAAAAGAGATAGAGGAAGTTGTGGCTTTAGGAATAACTTCAGTGCTTTTATTCGGCATCCCTGCCCATAAGGATGCGTGTGGATCTGATTCCTATAGCGACGAAGGCATTGTGCAAACGGCAATTCGGCAAATTCGTAAATCTCATCCCAACTTACTCATCATTTCTGACGTTTGTTTCTGTGAGTACACAGATCATGGGCATTGTGGAGTGATTACTGAGCGTGCTGGCAAGATGGACGTTCATAACGATAAGACATTGGATTTGCTGGTCAAACAAGCTGTAAGCCATGCTAGGGCAGGGGCGGATGTGGTGGCTCCAAGTGGAATGATGGATGGCATGGTCCGAGCTATACGTGGGGGACTTGATGCCGCCGGGTTTTGTAATATTCCGATTCTTAGCTATTCTGTGAAGTACAATTCATGTATGTATGGACCTTTCCGTCAAGCTGCAGAGGGTGCTCCGTCATTTGGTGACCGCAGTTCGCATCAGATGGACCCTGCCAATGCCTTGGAAGCATTGCGTGAGGTGCAGCTAGATGTGGATGAGGGAGCAGATATGTTGATGGTGAAGCCTGCACATAGTTACCTAGATGTGATTTACCGAGTAAAACAAGCACACCCTTACGTGCCCTTGGGAGCATATCATACAAGTGGAGAGTTTTGTATGATTAAGGCTGCAGCGGAGAAGGGGTGGGTGGATGAAAAGAAGGCGGCGCTAGAGATTTTAAATGGGATCAAGCGTGCTGGGGCTGATTTTATCATCACCTATTTTGCGAAGGATTTTGCTCGGTGGTAGGGATGTCCTTTCTGAGCTCGTGGCCCAATAGTGTTCGTTTTGTTTTTTTACCACAGAGACGCAGAGGCACAGAGAAGCACAGAGAGCGAGGGAGTTGCGTAGCTTTGATGTGTTCTATGTAATGCTTTTCTAACTTTTTTAAAAAGCTGAGGCTTTTTAAAAAACAGCATTCGCATGGGCTTACGCCCACGCGAAATATTTTCTTCATCTTACTCGTTAAGCCATAACCAGATGCAAGTATATTCGTTTACTTAACTCATTCTCAAAATTGCAAAGTTGAGCATGTGCTTTCTCGCTCTCTGTGCTGCTCTGTGTCTCTGTCCCAAGTTCACCCCTTGTAGTTTTATAAGTGTCTAAAAACCAAAAATATACGCATTTTTCTGTTTTTTTTTCGACACTACATCTTCTGGAATTTATTGAAATTTAGTACAAAGAAGTAACCGTTTTG
>JACDHD010000046.1 GCA_013821265.1 Parachlamydiaceae bacterium
TTACCAGGCCGGGACGGCCTGGCTACCATATCGGCAGCCATCCCGACAAACTAAAGTTACTTTTCGATGTTAGAGGCCTTAGCCGCTTGAGGGCTCCAAATAGCACATTCGCCCTTTAGATTTTTCTTTGCCTCTTCGATTGGCTATCGCTAGTAGTGGATGTTGAAATTCAGGTTTGCAAGGTCCTGGAGAGCTTCAACAGCTTCTGAAGCATCTTCTCCGTCTGCCTTTACAGTGATGCGAGCCCCTTTGGGGGCTGCTAGCATTAAAATTCCCAATAGAGATTTTGCGCTGACTTCACTTTCTTGATGGTGGAGCATAATGCTGGATTTAAATTTCACGGCGCATTTGACAATTTCTGTAGACGGACGTGTATGTAGACCCCTGTCATTATTTATCGTTAAAGTTCCACGCGCCGTACGCTGTTTCGTCATTTTTTTCTCCAAAATCTGCAGACACTGATACGTTGTCAGCCATTTCTGCGCAATCGTTTTTTCATCGCTCTAAAATCTATTTAATCATAAGATCTGTTAAACATCTATTTATTAAGCGACATTCATAGGAGATTTTAATGACTAAAGCCAGAAATGAAGTGGAATTATCCGATAAATGGAACGTTGAAGCCCTATATCCTAACATGGATGAATGGCAGCGTGACTTTGATAAAACTGTTTGCGAGAATCAAAAACCGCGATGGCCAGAACTTTCGGAGTTTCAGGGAAAATTGGCCGATCCTATTCAAATGAAAAAAGCATTGGAACAGCTGCTCAGTTTAGATCGACATCTCACAAAGCTCTATACATATGCGCATTTACGACACGATGAAGATATTGTTGAGGATCTGCATAAGACGGCCTTTAAACGCATGACAGCGGTAATTCAGGATTTTCAACAAGAGACGGCGTGGTTTGATCCAGAATTGTTAGCATTTTCAGATCAACAGATTGCTGCGTTGCTTTCTTCTCCTATCCTGTCCGATTACCGTTTTCATTTAGAAAAAACCATTCGCGTGAAAAAGCATACGCTGTCTGCGGATCAAGAGCGCTTGATGGCATTAGCTGGACAGCCGTTACAAGCTTCATATCGCGCTTTTTCGGCGATTAATGATGCCGATTTCAAATTTGGCAAGGTTTTGGATGAGCAGGGGAATCCGCATGAACTAACTCATGGCACTTACGGTTTATACTTACGAGGTAAGGATCGCACTCTGCGTAAAAACACGTATATTCAAATGCATGGAGTTTATCGCGATTATGAAAACACGCTCTGTGAAACATTAACAGGACAAGTGCAGGGGCATGTATTTAATGCGCGCGCGCGAAATTACTCTTCGAGTCTTGATGCTGCCCTGTTTCCGAAAAATATCGATCTAGACGTGTATCACGCGCTGATAAAAGCTGTTCATGATCGCATGCCGGCTCTACATAAGTACATGGATTTGCGTAAAAAACTATTGGGTTTGGAAAGATTACACCTGTACGACATGAGCGTTCCTTTAGTGGCAAATTTAGATATTATGATGCCTTATGAAGAAGCGGAAGATGTGATTATCGGTTCTGTAGCACCACTGGGAGAGGAGTATCAGAAGACATTGAAAGAAGGGTTAAAAACGCAACGCTGGGCAGATCGTTATGAAAATAAGAATAAGCGTTCAGGTGCATATTCCAGCGGATGTTACGACAGCATGCCTTATATTTTAATGAATTATAAAGATCTTTTGCGCGATGTGTTTACACTATCGCATGAGGTGGGTCACAGCATGCACAGCTATTTGAGTCATAAGTATCAGCCATACCATTATGGAGACTATTCGATTTTTGTTGCGGAAGTCGCCTCTACGTTTAATGAAGATCTGCTTATGCGTGTTTTGTTAAATCGCGCAAAAAGCAAAGAAGAAAAAATCTATTTGCTGACACAGAAAATTGATGATATTCGAGGGACGCTCTTCCGTCAGACAATGTTTGCGGAGTTTGAGTTATTTGTTCATGAGAAGGTTGAAAACAACGAACCGTTGACTCCAAATTTGCTAAAAACAGAAACACGTCGGTTAAATCAGTTGTATTTTGGACCAAACGTCGAGTTGGATGCGGAATCTGATTCCGAATGGTCGCGTATTCCTCACTTCTATTACAATTATTATGTCTACCAATACGCAACAGGGATTAGTGCTGCGTTGGCGCTGGCAGACCGGGTGGTGGATGGTGGTGTGAAGGAGCGTGATGCTTATCTCTCTTTCCTAAAGGGCGGTTCAAGCAAATATCCGATTGACATGTTAGAAATGGCGGGAGTGAATATGCGAACCCCTCAACCAGTGATCGCAGCGATTCAAAAATTTGAAAAGCTAGTGGATCAACTGGAGAAATTAGCACTCGAATAACGATAGTGCTAAAATTAACCTTGTGGGAAAATCGCTTTTCCTCTATGTTTTTGACTTACGATTTTTAACATCCAATTAAAGGAGATTCATTTATGGCAACTACACAAGTGAATGACAAAAAGACAGCGACCAGTACAAAATTTCTGCCCCTCAGTAATCGCGTATTATTGCGACGTTTAGAGCAAGATGAGAAATTGAAGGGAGGAATTATTCTTCCTGATACTGCTAAGAAAAAGCAGGAGCAAGCTCAGGTGATTGCAGTAGGGCCTGGCAAGAAGGATAAAGAGGGCAAAACGATTCCGATGCCAGTAAAAGTAGGAGACACAGTTTTAATTGATAAATACTCAGGTCAAGATGTCTCTCTTGACGACACAGATTATGTCATTGTGAGAGCAGATGACATTATTGCGATCATTGAAAAGTAACATGCATTAAGGAGTAACGACATGGCTAGCAAAAACATCAAATTTAAAGAAGAAGCGCGGCAGAAGATCTTAAAGGGTGTGCGCACTCTTGCAGATGCTGTGAAGGTAACTCTTGGTCCTAAAGGCCGCAACGTCATTATTGACAAATCGTTTGGCGTTCCTCACATCACGAAAGATGGTGTGACAGTGGCGAAGGAAATTGAGTTAGAAGATAAGCACGAAAACATGGGTGCTCAAATGGTAAAAGAGGTTGCAAGCCGTACTGCTGACAAAGCGGGTGACGGAACAACCACAGCGACCGTTTTAGCAGAAGCGATTTACAGTGAAGGGTTGCGCAATGTAGCTGCTGGAGCCAATCCAATAGCGGTTCAACGCGGAATGAAAAAAGCTGTAGAAGCTGTTGTGAAGCATCTTAAGAAGATCAGTAAAAAAATCAAAGATAACAATGAAATCGTCCAGGTGGCGACTATTTCTGCAAACAATGACGCAGAGATTGGGAAAATTATCGCTGAAGCGATGCAGAGAGTGGGCAAGGATGGAACCATCACGGTAGAAGAAGCAAAAGGCTTTGAGACAACTTTAGATGTTGTTGAGGGCATGAGCTTTGATCGTGGATACCTTTCTGCATACTTTATGACAAACCCAACCACACAAGAAGCTGTGTTTGATGATGCCTATATTCTGATCTACGACAAGAAAATCTCAGCCGTTAAGGACTTTATTCCTATTTTGCAAACAGTTGCAGAAACAGGAAAAGCGTTGGTAATCATTGCTGAAGATGTCGATGGCGAAGCGTTGACGACACTAGTCGTGAACCGTCTGCGTGCAGGTCTAAAAGTATGTGCAGTGAAGGCTCCTGGCTTTGGAGATCGTCGCAAGGCTATGCTTGAAGACGTTGCTATCTTAACTGGTGCTCAAGTTGTGAGCGAAGAGTTAGGATTAAAACTAGATGCGACAACAATCGACATGCTTGGGAAAGCCAAGAAAATTGTGATTGGTAAAGAAAACACGACGATTGTTGAAGGTGCTGGCGATAAAACTCGCATTAAAGATCGCATCGAACAACTTAAGAAGCAGATTGCTGAGTCAGAGTCTGACTACGACCGTGAAAAGCTTCAGGAACGCCTTGCTAAATTAGCAGGTGGAGTCGCTGTTATCCATGTAGGAGCAGCAACTGAAGTGGAAATGAAAGAGAAGAAAGACCGTGTCGATGATGCGCAGCATGCAACTGCAGCGGCAGTTGAAGAGGGCGTTTTGCCTGGTGGTGGAGTTGCTCTTGTGCGTTGCATTCCAATTGTTAATGACCTTGCAAAGACTCTAGAAGGCGATGAGCAGACAGGAGCAAAAATCATTGCGCGAGCATTGAGTTCTCCGTTGCGTCAAATTGCCTTTAACGCAGGTGTGGAAGGGGCTATTATTTTACAGCAAGTAGAAAAGCTACCGGAAACACATGGGTACAATGCATTGACAGGAGAGTACGTTGACATGATGGCTGCTGGGATTTTAGATCCTACAAAAGTTGTGCGCTGTGCTTTAGAGAATGCAGCGTCGATTGCTGGATTGTTGATCACTACAGAAGCATTGGTTGCAGACAACGTCGAAGAGAAGACGAAGTCACCTGCAATGTCCGCCAATATGGACTACTAGAAAATGGTTCTGAAAGGGGTGAGAGGGATTTCCTCTCACCTTTTAGAAAAACGCTTGCGAGAAATAGCGAGCATGAGTAAGATATCGTTTTCCTATTCCGGATTAGCTCAGCGGTAGAGCAGTGGACTGTTAATCCATTGGTCGCTAGTTCGAATCTAGCATCCGGAGTTCTTTGTACCAGTGTTGCTGTGCGTGTTTTTTTGTTTTTTTTATGGACGTGATGTACAAGGCATCATGGACGGAATGGACAAATATGGACAAATTGATCCCTAAGCACGGTGGCTATCGTTCCCTTAAAAGCTTTCAAATTTCCCAGTTAATTTTTGATATCACTCTTCGATTCTGTAATCGATTTATCGATGGCAGAAGTCGCACACATGATCAAATGGTTCAGGCTGCACGGTCAGGTGTGCAAAATATTGCGGAAGGTAGTTAAGCTTCAGGTAAATCCAAAAAAACAGAATTAAAGCTGACAAATGTGGCGCGTGCCAGTTTAAAAGAGTTGCGTCTCGATTATGAAAGACTTTTTGCGACCGCGGCAATTACCGTAATGGGGTTATACAGATCCTCGACGACAGGATTTAATTAGAAGGCGCTTTAATACAGCGGATCAATTTAACTTAATCTAAGGTTTAGCCCCATAGAAACACACAAAGAAACCAAGGTATGCCATTTGGGATTGCCTGTACCTGAAAGTGTTTTATAAAGGCTTTCACGGCCAACATGAGCTTTTTTGGCTAATGCTCCCACACCACCTTGCGCTTCTGCGACATTTCGTAGAGCGATCAAGAAAAGCTGCTGAGATTCTTCATCACCTTTAAGACTTTCTTCCAAAGCTGCATTTAGGTATGCGACAGCTTCGTCGTGATCCGCTAAATGCTCGATTAGAAACTCTTGATATTTTTTACTTCTTGCCATGACCCATCTCCTTTGATTGATAATGTTTCAAATACTCCTTTGCTTTAGCGATGTCCCTGTCTTGGGAACCCTTGTCGCCACCGCAAAGAAGCAAGATGACTTTATTCCCAATTTTTCCGTAATAAATTCTAATCCCCGGCCCGTAATGAATCCTCAGCTCGCAAACACCTTCTTGTAAGGTTTTGCAATCGCCAAAATTCCCAAGTTTTAAGCGATCAAGCCTGGTCAGGATTTTGGCCCGGGTATGGATCTCTTTAATCTCCTTAATCCAGATCTCAAAGGGTCGTTTGCCGGTGGTGGTTTCGTAGAGTTCAATTTCTATTTCATCCATATAACCTTATTGTATCTTTTAGGATACATTACTTCAAGTGAATTTTATCTTTTTAATTTTGAGAGAGTTGGAATTTCTTTGGAGGAGGCCATCCAGTCAAAAGTTAGAAGTGTACCCATTAGATTACAGATTCTTACCTCGCAAACAGCGTTCTTTAGGGCCATCACCTTCACGTAGCACAACTTTGGAATGTAGAAGTTCCACAACCTCAGCTGAATCCTTCACTTTAGAAGCACTGCGTTCTAACATTTCTTCTTCAAATTCAGTCAGTACAAGATCTTTCAATCCAGTTTCTCTCCATTTAGACATGGGATTACATGCTATTGAAATGTTACGAGCCAGTGCCAGCGCATCCAATAGTGCCTGATTTGCACCTTGTCCTTTAAATGGACTCATCGGGTGAGCTGCATCTCCAATCAAAGTAACTGCTCCAGCTTTTTCCAATAATTCCGACTTAAGCAATTCACGATCGTATACGGGATAACCTGAAATTTGTGACGGTAGGGTTGCTGATAAAATTTGAGGAATGGGCACATGCCACTGTGTTCTACGACACGCCTCTTCTTTAAGTGCCTGAGCTCCCTGTGCACTCAAGGCCTTAGCTTCTTCTTCGGACATGGGGAAACTAAGTTGCCACATTATCGAGTCTGACGCATAGGGCATCATGTAGATTCGTTCATTGCCATTGACGGTTTGAAACACGGTGGCTGAGTCGAGCAAAGAACTCTCAAGACCCTTAAGAGCCTCTAAAGAACAAATCCCCAAAATTACCACATAACCCAGGTAACGTAAAGGAGTAATGTCCTCACTAATCAACAAGCTGCGCACAACGCTACGAATACCATCGGCACCCACCACCAAATCTGCCTTGGCATTCTTCATCTCTCCATTCAATTGAAAGCTCAACTCAACACTTTTATCTTCACAGTGTTTAAAACCAACTAAGCGATGCCCCCACTGCACGGCATCATGGCCGCCCAATTGCTCAAGCAGCGCTAAGCGCAAGGCCTGTCGCGGGATATGAACATTTATACGCTTTGGTGACTTATTAGTGATTGAATGCGACCTCAGTCCCCATTCAGTAATTTCTTTTCCTTCTGTAGTATGCACCACATGGCGTGTGGACTTACCCCCGTCTTTTAAAGAAAAAAGACCCAATCCTTTAATTGCGTTACTTGCTTGTTGCAAGGTAAGTCCGTAGCCCTGGGCTCGTGCATCGAAGCTGCTATCGCGCTCATAAAGGGTAAATGGAATGCCACGATGCAAACAAGCTACAGCCAGCGCCACGCCTCCTATACCTGCACCAATAATTGCGATATGTGGATAGTTTTCTGTATCTGCTATGGGATGACTAGGAGCAGGAATCAAGCCAGATCCACTGCAATTATCGCATAAATATTGAGTAATCTTAGGGCGAACCGAAGCCTTTCCTTCACTCTTAGTTTTTTCAAATTCCTTAATTGCTATTTGGTAGTTAAGTCTCGCTTTCTTGCGGAGCTTCAAGTTTTTTTTGCCGCGTCCATAACATTTCGGACAAATAGTCCAGTAAGTCTCGTCCATGTCGTCCATTTTGTCCATGATGTCCATAAATCTCAAAATCATGGCGTGTGCCATGATTTTGAGAATTTTTTTACGCTCTAAAGGAAATAAACGCCAGGCTCTAATGGCATCAGTGAACCAGTTGCAAAGTAGACTGAACCTGCAAGAATAGCTCCAGCTGTTAAAGCAACAGCTAAACTGATTTTTTGGCTTGTCTTTGGATCAAGTGTGCAAGCACATTTCAGAACGAGTTTTGATAATTGATACACAATAAGTGTACTTACCAAAGCTGTAAGAACAGCAAGGGCGACTCTAGCATGTGCAACTGACTTCAAGATTGCCACAGGTCCTTTTAGAGAAACCATAGAATTGCTGACAAATACTTTAGCAGGATATTTTGCTTGCAATGCAGCTAAATCGACCCAACTTAAGAGTGATTTGCTGATGTTAGCTTCTACAAAAGCAAAGACATTACCTAAAGTAACATAATTAGGCCCGATATTTACTACTCCACTGACTACTAAACCCATAAAAATCCTCCGTTAATTTATTTACCGAATCAGTATATAAGCCATGCCTGATTTTAGCAATGGATAAAAACAGATGTTGCGAAATTGCCTTAAATTTTTGAAATCTGTAAACTAATTGCCTAAAATAAGGTGAAGTATGAAGAAAAGCAAAAGAATGTATGATAGTAAAAACTATATTTCATTACTTGCAAAGTTACCTAACCTCGACTCATACCCTCACGGTTATCCACAATTCGTAAATGATCCATAAGATCGTGAAAGAAGGAAGCTGACCAAATAGCTAATCTTTGTTTGTCAGAGATAAACATGGCAACATCCGATTTTGCTAATTCCCAATCGATCTCATCTATTTTTGCGTGCACTCTTTCTAATAATTCATCTTCTCCGAATTTTTCCTCTGGATGTAGGTGCTTGGTTTGCTTCATCCGTTCTCTCAAATGAACTAAATTTACTGGGATGCCGCTTTGTATATACCAGATAACATCATACCAATCTCGCCCCTTAATCCGCTTTTTCCAGTTTCGACAAAGAGCTGCATGCATTTTACCTGCAAAAAGATCGATGATCGTATATGTAGAAACATAAAAAGGAACTGGGTTTTTGACTAGTTTGCTTTCTGGGGGTAAGTGTAGAAGAGGAGGGTCGGTATCAATCTCGAGTTTGATCTGGATTTTTTGTTCAGGATGAACCCCCTTTATTTTGGTTTTTTCATGGATAGACAATAACATTGAAAGAGTATTTCCCTTCAAAAATGCAGACCAAATCCCTGTATCTGAATTTTTTTCACGTAGATCTATATCCAATTCAAATCCCATTGCCATTAACTCTTGGTGCATTCCATGAAGAAATGGAGTGAAGTCAAAGTCTGGATTAGGCTTCAGAAGAGAAAAATCAAGGTCCTCGCTATATCGATCTAATCCATATAAAATTCGTAACGCTGTTCCTCCATAAAAAACTGCATGTTGAAAAAATTGGTGACGAGCCAGTCCTAGGAGAGCTGTTTGTTGTAAAATTTCCCTCAATTTATCGATTTGAGGCATAGTATCGGGGTAGCTGTTAAGCATCTGTTTAATACTTGAATCAAAATTCATAGTACTCCTACTAAGTCTGAGAGGTACAAGACATGCTTTGAGCGATAAGATTTTGCTATTTCTTCTAATAAGTCTTTGTTGAGGTTATGGAAGCATTCTCGATCGATGCGTTTTGATTCCAATAATTCATCCTTAAGCTGGTCTTTATTCAAGTTCTTACATGTTTTAAAGACCATATCGGCTAATGCTTTTTCGGGACTAGCTATTAAAAAGCCTCCTACAAAATCTGGAGACTTTTTTTGGGTAATCCCTATTGAATAACTTTCAGCAGATAACGAGAAGTATGAAAAATCCCCTACAGAAGTGTGGTAGTCCTTATTCCTCCCTAATGTCATACTTGTGATAGTGTGTACTCGTTCGGGAATCATTCCATAAAAGGATAATGCCCATTCCATGCTTACATAAGAAGGGCCATAAAGTAAATTTGCTACCTGCTCAAAGGGAATAACTTTCGTTGAACCGTGTGTAATTTTTTCACTGATTAGATAGAAGCCGTTTTTCAATCGGATTAACTCTTCGTTTTTCACCATTCGCAAAATGGCTTCTCGAGGCTTCTTGTAGTCATCTAAAAGCTTAAGAAGTGTTTGTGCATCAATGTAAGGTGTTTCAATCAGTGCTAATATATTTTTCATAGTATTCCAAACTAGATCTTTCCTTCATTTTACCAGAATTCCTATTTAAAATAGGAGTTTTTGTAAAAATTAATAAAAAAACATCCAGAATTCCCATAAAAAGTAGGAATTCTGGCAGTTGAATTACGCTGTATGTCTTCAATTGTGCCTGTTGCAATGGATGGAACACCAATGGCATCTGCGTACCTCATCGCTGCCAATATAGCGCGGCTGTTACTTCAAGAATGAAGAGAGCTGCAAGCTTCCTTTTAATCAAACATAATGGTATCGATAGATATAAAAGGATAAAATTAGGTAGGGAATGACCTCAGAGGCATTATTTAGTATTCATTCGCTGATTGCTTTCTTAACCCTATGCGCTTTAGAGCTCGTTTTGGGGATTGATAACATCATCTTCATCTCGATCATTTCGGATAGACTACCCGCAAATCAACGCAGAAGTGCTCGGACGTTGGGTCTTACCCTAGCTATTATCACCCGTCTTCTTTTGCTGCTTTCCATATCATGGATAATGAGTCTCACAAAACCACTTTTCACAATATTCACAAAAGACATTTCAGGAAGAGATCTTATTCTTATTCTGGGAGGGCTGTTTCTAATTGCGAAGAGTACACATGAAATTCACCAAAAACTTGAAGCGCCTAAGGAAGGGGAAATAACAAAAAAAAGCTCTAGTTTTTCTTTTGTTATTTTTCAGATTCTTTTGCTCGATATTGTGTTCTCCCTCGATTCCGTTATCACAGCGGTTGGGATGGTAAATGAGATTCCCATCATGGTGGCTGCGATTATCATAGCCACCTTCATTATGATTTTTGCCTCTCATTCTATTTCCGAATTTGTAGACAGACACCCAACAATCAAATTATTAGCTCTAAGCTTTTTGGTTTTGATTGGGGTTGCGCTTTTGGCTGAAGGCTTTGGAACGCATATCCCAAAGGGATATATCTACTTTTCAATGGCATATGCTTTAATCGTCGAAGTGTTAAATATTCGTCTTCGCAAAAAAGCAGACCCCATTCACCTAAAGAAAAATTTACCAAAATAAATGAGGATGCTAACAATGTCGCTGATTTTAGCAAAAATTTTTGGTTTATACTTTTTGGCGATCGGAATTGCCTTTATGGTGGCTCCTGAGCGTTTAAGGAAAATCTCTCAACTGGCAAAAAATGATGAAAATTTTCTCTTTTTGGGAGGATTATTAGCTCTTCTTATTGGTGCGGTAGTTGTAAGTATTCATAATATCTGGGTTCTGGGATGGCCCGTGATCATCACAATCCTAGGATGGTGGAGTCTCATTAAAGGATTTGCCCTACTGAGTTATCCTGGTTTTATAAATCTTTTTTCCTTCGTTCAAAATCGATCCGATCTGTTCTATCGCTCGATTAGCCTTATCTACCTAGTGCTGGGCTTATTCCTAGTCTATAAGGGGACTCTGTCCCCTTATAACCCCTGATTGCGATTTCTAATAGGGCAGATTCGAGTTCTTTTCCTCTAGGAGCTCGCAAAAATAAGGAGGTAATATTGACTAATATTATCTCCTTATTTTCTCCGCGTAGTGCGAGCTCCTAGAAAGAAAATAATCTCGAATATGCCCCATTAGAAATCGCAATCAGGGGTTAACCCCTGCCAAAGGGTATGAACCCTCTGGACTCCCATTACGGTGAGGTTTTCGAAGAACAGCCTTTCAGATACCTCAAGAAAGTAACCAGGGCGTCCCGCCCTGGTTATTTTTCTTACTGTCGTAATTAAGATCTTCTTGGGTTCTCTAAGATAGTTGGCTTTTCTATTATTGTAGTACTACCTGAACCTGATCCTTGTCCTTCTCTGTTTCCAAAAACACCAAAAAAGTAAGCAAAGCCTATTGCTACAATTACAAGAACAACAATTGCTACGATTGCTGTATTTCCTGACCCATCATTATCTGCCATAAAGACCTCCTGTTTATAACTTTTATTTAACATGGAATGGAAAGCATTGCAATAAAAAAATACTTTTATTTAACTGAAACGGTTTTTTTATTTTATTGCAAAATAAGTGTTTGTTGATTAAACCATGCTCCTTTAGCAGTTGCAGATTTCCCAACAGCACCTGTTGGGGGTCTCGTTATCGCTGGACCAGATGTGACCAATCATAAGTCCTATGTGATGGAGATTATCGAGGGCGCTATGATCTCCCGCCGTTCAATGTTAGTCGAACGAAAACAAGAATAAATCGATTTACTCTGATTTACACTATTTTCCATGAAATTTGGCCTACTTATGTCCAAATTTCATGGAGAATGAGCGATAGAGACTTGTTCTATAACTCACGATTTGCTATAAACATGAGTTATAGAAGAGAGGTCTATAGCTCATGCCTTGGAACTGGGAATTGCCGAATTGGCCAACATTTAACTACGATCCAAAAAAAATATCCCTTCAAGAGAAGCAATTTCTTCTAAGTGTAGGCAGTGCTTCTGCGTCCCTAAAGAATGTTGTCGAAGAAGATTATAACCAATTTATTGTGGAAATCCTTAGCGCAGAGGGCATGGAGAGTTCCAAAATAGAAGGAGAGATCCTCGATCGAGAGAGCTTACAATCATCGATCAAGCGACATTTTGGTTTAAATACTAATCACAAACAAGCAACTGAGAAAGAATCGGGGATGGCTAACTTGCTCTGCAATGTTTACGAATCCTTTGATCAACCCCTATCTCATGAAATGTTATGGCGTTGGCATTCCGAGCTCTTTCAAAATCAATTGCACATCACTGACTGTGGCACATACCGCACACATGCCGAACCGATGCAAATTATTTCGCGTCGGTATGATGCTCCAAAAGTGTTTTTCGAAGCGCCACCTTCGGAAATGATTTCAAAAGAAATGGCGGCTTTTGTCGACTGGTTTAACTCTACACATACGTCAGAGCCAATTCTTGGGCGAACCGCTATTGCCCATGTGTATTTTGAAAGCATCCATCCTTTTGAAGATGGCAATGGAAGAATTGGTCGTCTTCTAGTCGAAAAAATGCTTTCACATTCAGTTGAAAGGCCTGTTTTAATTGCTGTCTCAAAAGTATTAGAGAGGCGAAAAAAGGAATACTATGCAGCTCTTGAGAGATGCAACCGCACGTTAGATGTTGACCATTGGGTAGAGTTTTTTGCGGATGTTGTCTTGCAAGCTCAAGAGGAATCGATGCGCCTTCTCTACTTTCTGATGGAAAAAGCCAAAATGCTGACAGCATTATCTGGACAACTCAATCCCCGACAGGAAAAAGTGCTTTTACGAATGTTTTCAGAAGGGTTAAATGGCTTCAAAGGAGGACTCAGTGCGGAAAATTATATTTCTATTACAAAGGCCTCCAGGGCTACAGCTACGCGTGATTTAGCCGACTTAGTGCAGAAAAATGCCTTAAGGAAAACAGGTGAATTGCGTCATACTCGCTATTGGTTAAATATTCATTAATAGCTTATCGTCCCTAATCGTCATTCCTAAATTGTCTGTAGGCTTCTCTTTGCGCCTTTGCGTCTTTGCGATCTTTGCGTTGAAAAATTCTTATTAAGTCGATAAACGTTTTAAATACCCTGCAATTAGTTTTTTAGACCAAAAGATACCTCAAACACATGTTTAAAAAACATATTTCAACGCAAAGACGCAAAGGCGCAAAGAGAGGTCTACATTTACAGCCCAGTCAAGGCTTGATTATCTTATTGGAAGGCATTTGCATTTTTTCTTTCAGTGAGTTAGAAAGCAAAAAGCCACTTTACCAAATGGAGACCCTATGAAATTGTTCACCAAATTAACTGTCACCTTATCTCTAGCGACAATTGCAGTAATTGGAACTAGTTTTGCTGAGGATGCTGCTACAATAAAAACCGCTTTTAACAAGCTTGTGGAGGGAAATCAGCGCTATGTGAATTCATCGACAGTATGTCATGATGATTGGTCTGCCAAGCGTCTAGCTCAGTCTCAAGGTCAGGCGCCATTTGCTGTTATTGTCACTTGCTCTGATTCGCGCGTTCCTCCAGAAATCATCTTTGATCAAGCTTTGGGCGACCTTTTTGTCATTCGAGTAGCAGGAAATGTAGTCGATGATTTTGCTATTGGCAGCATCGAGTATGGAGTTACTGTCCTAGGGGCAGACCTAATTTTGGTTCTTGGTCACTCAAATTGTGGTGCCGTTGATGGTGCTTTGAAAGGGTTAAAATTTGATAACCACATTCAGGAAGTACTGAATGCGATCCAACCAGCTGTAGATACGGTTAAAGGAGCTTCAGGAAATGTTCTTGAAAAGGCGATTAAAGCCAACGTGGTACATGTAGAAAGCAAGCTAAAAGGTTCTAAGCCGGTTCTTGCTAAATTGCTAGAACAAGGGAAAGTGAGTATTGTTGGAGCCTACTACGACCTAGCAACAGGGAAGGTAGAGTTCCTCGATCAGCCGTAACAGAAGTTCTTTTTGGAACCTTCAAGCGGCAAAGTCTCTAACATCGTGTGATCCGGGATGGTTTGCTGTAAGGTAGCTAGGCCGTCCCGGCCTGGTTACTTTTTGTTATTGTCGCGATTAAGATCTTCGTGGGTTCTCTAAGATAGTTGGCTTTTCTATTATTGTAGTACTACCTGAACCTGATCCTTGTCCTTCTCTGTTTCCAAAAACACCAAAAAAGTAAGCAAATCCTATTGCTACAATTACAAGAACAACAATTGCTACGATTGCTGTATTTCCTGACCCATCATTATCTGCCATAAAGACCTCCTAGTTAATAATTTTTTATTTAACATGGAACCGAAAGCAATGCAATAAAAAAATTACCTTTATTCACAGATACGTTTTTTTATTTTGTTGCGTAATAAGTGTTTGGTAGTTAAACTAATGCAATTAAATTTAATCAAAATTAATAAATGTAATATGAGTTGGATGCAATGGAATTAGCAATAGATAGAACTTCAATCAATTGGTCAACTGTCCGAAAAAATACACAGACCGGATTATTGGTCACAACAACAATTGCATCGGTAATTTCCTTGATTCCCTCCTTACGTTTTGTTGGAAGCGTCGCATGTCGGTCAGTTGCACTCCTCTCCACAACCATCAACTGTACAGATAAAGATGCACAGGAAAGTAAGCTTGCGCGTTTAATCAGCATCGTTAAGGTGGTAGCTGTAGCAGCAGGATTAGTTGCTTTGGTCAATGCAACCCCAACACTTATGGTAAAGACGCTCACGCTTGATACCGCCTTAAATGTGTTTGCAGGGATTCGGGCCGGATATCAGGAAAGAGTAATACAAGCAGTTGTACACTTAGGTGCTTCCGTTATTAATGTTTTTTTAATCAAAGCTTTTCTAGTCGCTTCTTGGGAATTGATGGCTGTAGCAGCTATTGTAAGTGCTGTTTTTATGTTCTGCATTGCTACCAGTATCGGTTGTCGCAACGAAACTAATTTTTCGATCAGGCAAGGGATAGATACATTTTGTTACTCTGTTTTAGGATTCGTTCAATTGGTTGGAGCGGGACTTTTTCTTGAGTATAGATCTCACCATAGAACCACTTCACATTTCCGTCTTGCAAACGAAACCAGTGACAAAATGAACACCTTTGACAGGCATGGGAAACTTGTTAAAACGGTCATGCCAGGGGAGACCAAAGAATTCGAATTACCTTTCCAAGATACGTTTCTACACCAAAAGATTTATAACGGTATCAGTCGTCCTGGAGAAAAAATAATATTGCATACAGGCTCTTATGTCGATCTTGTGAGAGATAATACAGCGCCTGCTAAACTAGATGCATATCAAATCGATATTGAAACTCGCATCGAACATGCTCCTCTAGCTTTTGCAGATTTCCCAACAGCGCCTGTTGGAGGTCTCGTTATCGCTGGACCAGATGTTACCAATCATAAGTCCCTATGTGATGGAGATTATCGAGGGCGCTATGATCTCCCACCGTTCAATTTAGTCGAACGAAAACAAGAATGAGTTATAGAAACGAGGTCTATAACTCACTAGACGCAAATCTATAGATCATGCCTTAGTTAGTCAAAAGCAAAAATGCGCTTCCAGTCGTTTTTCATACTAATGATGTTCCAACCCTTTGTTTTTGCTTCATCTTAGAGAGCTTGAGTGAATGTTCGCTATTTTTTCTAAAAAGGTTTAAAATAGTTGGTTTATAAGAGGAGAATGGGATGACAATCATATTAGCAGGAATTCCAGGAGCAGGTAAAAGCACAGTGCTCAATGCCCTTAAAAGCACCTGTCCATCTGTCACAGTTGTCAATTATGGCGAAATGATGCTCCAAGAAGCTGCTCATTTAGGATTAGATCGAGATTCGTTGCGTCAACTACCCATTGACAAACAGCAAGATATTGGAGTAGCCGCTTCTCACAGGATTGCTCATTTAGATTCTGAATTGACAATCGTCGATACCCATGCGTGCATAAAAACCCCATTTGGATATTGTCCTGGACTGCCTCAGAAAATTTTGAATGTGTTATGTCCAAACGCATTAGTGATGGTGCAAGCAACCCCTGCAACCATTTTGGAAAGGCGTCAATTTGATCATTCTAGGAAACGAGATGAGGAAAGTCTAGATCAGTTAGCGCAGCACCAGGAATTAACGCAGGCCTACCTTGTGTCCGCTTCTGTCATAACAGGAGCCATTTTCTGCGTGATTAACAATGACGTAGAAGACGTGTTTCAAAGCATTACTCCTCTTGTGCAGTTAGTAGAAATGATGGAGCGAAGTGGCTTGAGTAAACTTGTGCAAGACTACCAGTTACCAACAACCAGCGAGATCAAGCATGGAAACTCTAAAAAAAGCGTGGTCTGAAGAGTATAAGAGAAAAGGAATTCCTCCTTTTTGTTTCTAGGGATATGCTACAATCGGAGTTTTAGATTTTGATTCGAATAGACAGAACTCTGGCCACGTTGACGATTGGATCGAGAAAAGAAGGTAGCCAGGCCGTCCCGGCCTGGTTTTTATATTGATTTACAAAATGAATTTTAGTGACTTTTACCAGACCGGGACGGTCTGGCTACCTTCTTTTTTTTGCGTTTTTTTTTCTAGGTGCTGACCTTATACTTGTTCTTGGACACTCAAATTGTGGTGCCGTTGAAGGTGCTCTAAAAGGACTAAAATTCGACAATCACATTCAAGAAGTTTTGAACGCTATTCAACCAGCCGTTGAATCAGTTAAAGGAGCATCTGGGGATGTTCTTGAAAAGGCGATAAAAGCCAACGCAGGTTTGTAGAACTGTGATAGCCTTTTCAATGGTTTTTATTCTATTTGCCAAATCAGGTTGCGTAAGAAATTCTGAATGAGGAAGAGTAACACCCCATTTTGAGCCTTGATAACCAAACGATGCATTAGATGTATTAAAAGTTCCTGTAGTAGATGTCATAAACACTCCTTTTTAAAGTTAAAATAAATACAAAGGAATTATAACAGTACCTGAAAAAATCAATAATAATTTTGTAAAATGATCATTGATAAAAATTTATATTAGTGATTAAGCTGCTATCATTCAAAGGAAAAAACATGCATTTTTTATTTGGCATTACTATTGCGCTATTTTCATTATTCATTCATCCAACATGCTGTGCTGTTGCAACACAATCGCCAAAGGACAGCTCTCTTTTTATGGGAGTGGTCATTAAAGAAAATGATGGCCTGATTCCCTATTTTCTCAGAACTCTAGACAATCTGAAATACGATAAGCAAAACATCCATCTGCAAGTGAATGTTTACAACACGTCCGATCATATTCAGTATCTTGTTTCCAGATGGGTGGCTCAAAACAAACAAAATTACAAACAGATCATCTACGTCGACAATCGAGCTCAGACAAGAAGTCATGATGAAAAAATTGCTCAGAACAGAGTGACTGGAGAGATTAAAACTGATTATTTGCGACAGGCGAAAGCATTAGGTTGTGCTCACTGCTTTATTTTATCTTCTGAGACGTTTCTCCTGCCTGGTACATTGCGCTATCTCATGCAAAAAGATAAGCCAATCGTTGCACCCTTGTTGAGACCTATTCCTGAACCAGGAGAAGCCTTCCGCAATTTTTTTGCTGCGGTTTCTCCAGAAGGGTACTTTGAAGGACATCCTGATTATTTTTTGATTACATATCGCAAAAAAATGGATACCTTCTCCGTCCCATGTGTACAAGGAGCATATTTAATTCAGGCACCCTATTTTGATCAGCTCAGTTTTTCGAAGGATTTTCACGACTGGGAATTTTTGGCTTTTTCCAAAAGTGCTCGCGACAATAGCATTCCACAATATATCTGCAACGAGAAAGAATTTGGATTCTTTCTTCATTTCACTAAAGAAATGCCTTTATCAGAAGAAAAGGCGTTTACATTAGGAGGAATCAATATTGAGGTCGACAGACCCCTATTGGATAAGCTGTTGGCCTTTCATTTAATTGGAGATGAGCACCTAAACGATTACGTCGCACGCTTTCCATACGATGATTATGCGATCTACCGCGTTCAAAACAGGGATCTGTTCTACGTTGATGACGTGAACGATTACATTAAAAGCTACGCTATTAAAGAGGGGTTCCAGTGGGAAGGGCAGATCAATGAAGAATTCAAAAAGTATGTCAAACCAGGAACCGTTGCGCTTGATATCGGAGGACACATAGGGACTCATGCGTTGAATCTGTCGAAGATTGTGGGCCCAGGAGGTACTGTACATGTGTTTGAACCGCAAGCTAAAATGTTTTGTGAGCTCACTGTCAACATGCATCTAAACAACTGTAATAATGTTGTGTTGCATCATCGTGCTTTGGGAGCCTCTGAAAAGTGGGTGGAGATGTATCTTCCGAATGAGCCATGGACCGAAACGTTTGCTCAAGATTTCGTCAATGAAGGACATGCCACCGTTACTGAATCCGCAGAAAATTTTACCGGCGATAAAGTCAAAATGGTTGCGCTGGATAGTTTCAACTTAAATAATGTCTCTTTCATAAAAATTGATGTCGAAGGATTTGAAATGGATGTGATTCAAGGAGGGAAAGAGACAATCAAACGCAACAAACCAACGATGATTGTGGAAATTTTCAACAACGCAGAGAGACAAAGCAAAATGCAAGAAATCGAATCCCTTGGATATAGATCTTCGCATTTGAAAGGTGATGACTTTCTCTTTTTGGCCTTGTAAGGAGATTTCATGAAGACGGGATATATTCAACACTTCGAACATTTTTTTGCAGGAATGAGTCCTGCTCTACAAAATGATAAAGAAGCATTTGTGTGGGTTTCAGGGATTCCACACCCATGCTACAACATCGTTTCTCATCTTGCATGTGATCGAGTAGAAGAGACTGTTGAGCATCTGATTCAAAAAATGCCAACAGAAGTCCCTCACTCTTTTTGGGTGCATCCTGAGAATCGTGCCGAAGGACTTGAGACCATTTTACAAAAACGTGGTTACACTTTTTTGGCTAACTGTCCTGTGCTGGCATGGTCTGTGGGAGCGGTTCAAGCACATGAATCTCCTGACATAAAGGTTCAGCTAGCTGACGATAAAAAAACGTTCTATGAAATTTTAACAATTGCGTCGCACTTTGGTGCGATGTTGGGTGAATGTGTTGCGGAGCTTTTGGAAAATGTTGATGCGGAACATTACATTGTTTATTTTTCTGGAAAGCCTGTGGGAATAGGGTCACTCTTTTTTGATGACACGGTGGGAGTTGTGTCCAATGTGGCGACGCTTCAGGAGTATCAAAAACGAGGTTGTGGACGCGCGTTAATGGTGGCGTTGATGCGTAGGGCGCAGGAAAAGAAGCTAGAAAAACTTGTTTTGGGCACGTCGGCAGTGGCGGAAAAGCTCTATGACAGCCTAGGCTTTATAAAGGTGTTCGACATCACGATGTACCAGAACAAGATGTAAGGACGAAAAGGACCTAAAGGACTGTAAATTTGCTTTGTCTTTTTGAGTCGATTGCATAAGCCAAACGAGGCATAGAAAAGCGAAAAGACGAATGTTCTATTTGGAGTGCGGGACCTTGGTCCCGCTTTCACAAACATCGGCTTGCCGATGTTACTTAGAAGATGTGTTGCAAGTTTCCTACAAGTACTCGTAGATGGGG
>JACDHD010000101.1 GCA_013821265.1 Parachlamydiaceae bacterium
GTTTACGTCATTTTTTTAGCGAATCGGGCACGGGCACGCTCACGGGCACGGGCATGGAAAAGGACGATGGGACTTATGCAATCGTCTCGATTGGACTAAATTGGACAAAAACCGGCAGCAGCTTGGGTTACGACAGCTTTTTGACTTTTGCAATCGTCTCAATCAACAATTGAGACAATTGCATAAGTCTTCGATCTATTTTTACTACCGAGACACAGAGGCACAGAGCAGCACAGAGAGCGAATTGTAGATGTTTCTGAAACAAAACATCTTTTTTGCGCAGCAATGTAAATGCGAAATTGTCGTCAGACAATTTCGCCTTGGCTGTTTTTTTTAAAAGCCTCAGCTTTTTAAAAAGAGATCGAAAAGTCAATCCTCAAATGAGCCCAAAGCCATAAAATAGCCTCTCGCTCTCTGTGCTGCTCTGTGCCTCTGTGTCTCGGTGGTAAAAAATAAAAAGAAAGTTAATACAATCATTTGACTTATGCAATTGTCTCAATTCGTCAAATGTCCAATTCTTCGTCCTTTTCGTCCTTTAAAACAGTGCTTGTAGTCTAGCCACCCGCTCATTTCTTACAGTTTCGTCACAGCGTGCACGCACAGGATGATCCCACACTGTATTTGGCCACGCTGGATCATTCTCGTACCGAGCAATCACATGCACATGTAACTGGGGCGTCTTGTTTCCTATCGCCGCGACATTCAACTGATGCGGTTTAAATTCCTCCCACATCACCTTTTGAACAAGATCTAGCTCCTTTAACAATAGCAACTGATCTGCAAGGTCTAAATCCATTATGCGCGACACATTAGGTCGACGTGGTACCAAAAAAAGCCACGGATAGTTGGCATCATCTTCCATTAAAACGCGACACAGCGGTAAATCCGCTAAAAAGACCTTTTTAACTAGATTGGGATGAAGAATAAAACTCATCTGCTAACTGACCTAAAAAGTAAGTGGGTTGATCCTGAAGCGCTTTTAACGCCTTCTCTAATCCATTGTGCGAAATGCGCTCGGCCATCATCCCTGTCTTCATCAGAAGGGCTGAAGGCATACCGAAATTGCGTGCTCCGCGAATATCCGTTTCTGGGGTATCTCCGACCATTAAAATCTGCTGAGGATCGGAAATTTTGTATCTTCGAAAATAGCCCATGGCACTGCTATAGACACTGCCTCCAGGCTTGCCGATGTAAAAAACCTGTCCACCCATCTCCTCATACATCTTAGCAATACTCCCCTGCCTCACAAACGCCATGGGGGGCTTTCCCTCATGAGCAAAGCGATCTGGGTTAGCACAAACCATGGGAACTCGATACACCTTGATCGCTTCTAGAGCAGCACGAAATTTTTCGGGATCGACCTGATCCTCTCCATCGATGTGAGGAATCGAAATGTAGATAAAATCGGCATCGGTGATCTCAGATACTTCTTTATAACTTGTGTCTTGAAAAATCGCTTCGTGAGAGGAATATTTAGGATGAACTCCACCAAATAGCCAAAAAGTATTTCTAGGGGTTTTAAAAGGAAGTGTTCGATTGGTAAAAAGTTCTTTTGTCACCTCTCCAGAGGTGATAAGAAAATGAAAATGTTTGCCTTGGATGAGTCCATGGCTCTGTAGCTTGTCAACTTCTTTAGAAACCAACTGTGTTGCATTTGATAATATGCCCACAATCTTACCTGCAGAGACTAGCTGTTCCATCGTCTCTTTGGCTCCGGGCAGCAGACCAAACTCATTGCCTCCCCAAAAGACTCCGTAAGCATCTAACAAAATGCCTTTGAAGCGGTGTGCAACACTGCTAATACCCGAATAAATTTCTACTGACTCTGTCATAAAGAGATTTTCCTTATTTAAGAGAAAAGTGTAGCATACTACAACCAAGAAAGCTTTATCTTTTATCTGGGGGCTAAAATGACTGAAATGAAAAAAAGACCGTTCGTTGGAGTTGGCGTTGTGGTCATAAAAGAGGGCAAAGTTCTTTTGGGAAAAAGGAAGGGTGCCCATGGGGCAGGTAATTGGTCATTTCCTGGAGGCCATTTAGAATTTGAAGAACAGGTACGCGACTGCGCCATCAGAGAATTGGAAGAAGAAACAAGCCTAAAAGCTGTATCGATCCAAGAAAGTCATTGGGTGGAAGACATAATGGAAAAAGACAATAAACATTATATCACTCTTTACATGATTGTGACACAATTCCAAGGAGAACCTCAACTGCTAGAGCCTCATAAATGTGAGGGCTGGCAATGGTTTGCATGGGATGCCCTCCCCTCCCCATTATTTGTGCCTATCCACTCGCTGATTGCAAAAGTAGGAATTGAAAATTTACAATTAACGTGTTGTGAGATTTGATTGATGGACTTGACATTTTTCGTTAAAGGAATGATTCTAGGATTCTCCGTTGCTGCCCCAGTAGGGCCTATAGGAGTCCTCTGCATTAGAAAAACGCTTCAATACGGGCGCTTGTCGGGCTTCTTTTCAGGTCTAGGCGCTGCCGCGGCAGATACTTTTTATGGAATCATTGCCGCTTTTGGTCTTACGTTCATTTCCGGATTTCTGCTTGCAGGCCAGTTCTGGCTGAGACTATTCGGCGGAGCCTTTTTAGTCTATTTGGGATTAAAAACGTTTTACTCAAAGACTGAAGTGACTCAGACGCAGGTTTCCCATAAAACATTACTTGGAGATTTTGTTTCGACATTTTTCCTTACAGTTACAAATCCAATGACAGTCGTTGCCTATTTGGCAGTCTTTGCTGGGCTTGGTTTAGCGGATCCATCAGAAAATTACTTAAACGCTTTTATTCTTGTTTTGGGAGTCTTCTTAGGATCAGCTCTATGGTGGTTTATCCTAAGCGAAGGCATCACGTTATTTCGGCACAGGATTAGTCAGGATACAATGACATGGATCAATCGTACTGCCGGTTCCATCATTATAGTCTTCGGCCTTCTTGCGCTTTACAGCACCTTATAGGTTAAAAATTATTTAGTCTAAAAGGTTACAATTAAGAAATCAGATAGAAATAACAGAATGTAGTTACCACCCTCTCAAATTAACCAGAATTAGGAAATAACGCAGAGTCGCAGAGTCGCAGAGAGAGGAAAGCTATAGTTTACGTAAAAAATGAAGATTTATCTCATTCAAGATCATTTAACCATCTTTCCTTTCTCTGCGACTCTGCGTCTCTGCGTTAATTCGCTAATAAGATGACACGTGCGTTCACGAAAACAATAACGTTTATGTTGCTTTTATGAATGGTCACAGGCACCGCACTCCAAAAAGGGCAGGTGCTATTGGTATTTGTTTTCACGCATCTGTGCGATCACCTGCCGGATAAACTCGCGATTCTTTGGATTAGACAGTTTTAAAGGATGCACCCAATCTTGATCCGTGCTGTAGTTGGCAAAGTCAATGCTATTAATTGTTCCCCCCCAATAGGGATTCAATTTCTCAATCTTGTCGTACTCTTCCAAACATAAAACCATTGTTGGTACAGCAATTTCAATAAACACCGCAGGATTATCAAAGCAGCTACTCAAAGCAATAAAACGCTCACGGTATCGCTCAGGTATATAAAAACAATCTGCCCACGAAAAAGCCATGTTACAATTCCCACAATTTTTCGTTAGCATTCTCCTGTTTCCATATGGCAACTTGCTATAAGCACTTATTGAAGCTGTGCACCCATAAGGCTTCTCCCACCATGGCCACCAATGTTTTGGAGTGTTTAAAGAGGCTGTCCAGTACTGATGAAGCCATATTTTATTCCTATCACGTCCCTTTTTGGGATAATTCCAGTAATTGAGCAAACAGTCATCCTGAAGGCAAATATAGCCCTTATAATTAGGCCACAACTCCAGCGCTTTTTTCATAACGCGATGAATAAAAAATCCGTTTTCACTGACAACAACATTAACTTCAGGATGGGGCGCCTCTCCAAAGAAAACAATATTTGTAAAGTGGGGCGCGTAAATTTCCTTCAAAAAGTCGATATTATCGTAATAGGGATGGTTAAAATTAATGATCAAAAGAGTATCTTTAAAAAATTCTCTAATTTCCCCTTCCTCTAAAGCGGGTAATCTAGAATTAATTCCAAAGCAAGCTAACAAGAGAAAAATATAGAAACGAATTTTAACTGACATCATTTAACCCTTTTAAAAAAATTTCGCTATTTTTTGAATAACCAGGTAACTTTGGTATTCACACCAATCCAAGTGCATTATGCTAAATAGCGTACTATTTATTTGCATTCTCTTTTTTTCCTTTTCTTCAACTTGCCTAAATGCAAATCCATCAACAGAAGAAACTCCATGGTCCGACTATTACCAAAATACGCGCCACTTCACACGCCAAGAAAAAACCCTTTCTCTTGCTCTAACCTTTTTCAAAGATGAAAATAAAACAGTCGGTCGTGCCGCCGACCTAGGTGCAGGCACTGGCAGAGACACTCTTTTTCTACTAAACAAAGGATGGCACGTCCTCGCTCTAGACGAAACAACCATGGCAATCGATATTATTCGAAAACGTACTCCATCAAATCTTCTGAAAAATCTTACTACTACTACTCAGCCTTTTTCCGAAATGTCCCTCCCAAAAAACCTAGACTTAATCAACGCAAGCAATAGCCTCCCTTTCTGCCACCCAAACGATTTCCCCGCTTGCTGGAATGGTATCGTGAATAGCCTAGCACCGTCCGGACGCTTCTGTGGGCAATTTTTTGGAACAGAAGATGATTGGGCCGACAATCCCAACCTCACCTGCCTCTCCCTCAACGACGTCCTAAACCTATTCCAAGACGATTTCGAAATCGAATATTTTGACGAAGAAAAAGAATTTGATCTCCGTAATGATGGCTCTCTCAAACACTGGCACATCTACCATATCGTAGCTAGACTAAGGGGCTCTGCCCCCTAGACCCCCGCCAGAGGGGCCTGCCCCTCTGGACTCCATTAGCCTTTTTCCGAACAACAGCGTATTCTAGTACTTTGAAAAAAAACAGGCCGTCCTCGGCCTGAAAGTAATCAGGACGTCCCGCACCCGCCCTGCAAAAAAAAGAAGTTAAAAACCAGGCCGGGAGAGCTTGTGAAAAAATTAACAAAATTGCGACAAGTAAAAATTTAACACGGCTGACAATATAGTCTAGACCTATCAATTTTTTATTTTTCTGCGTTTTTGCCTATTTTTTC